>NZ_DAIPIW010000078.1:0-11175 GCF_036770585.1 Yoonia sp.
GTGATCTTGTAGGCGGCGGATTTGATCCCCGCCTCTTCGCCCGGCTGTTCGGACTGCAACTCGACCTTGTAGCCCTTCTTTTCGGCCCAGCGGACATACATGCGCGCCAGCATATTGGCCCAGTCGCAGCTTTCGGTGCCGCCCGCGCCCGCGTTGATTTCAAGGAAGGTGTCGTTGCCGTCAGCCTCGCCATCCAGCAGGGCCTCCAGCTCTTTTTCGGCGGCCTTGGCTTTCAGCGCGACCAAGGCCGTCTCGGCCTCGGCCACGACTTCGGCGTCATCCTCCATCTCGCCCAGTTCGATCAGTTCGAGATTGTCGGACAGCTCTTGCCGGATCCCTTCATAATTGGTCATCGCATCGACCAGCAACTGCCGCGCGCGCATCAGCTTTTGCGCGGCCTCGGGATCATCCCAAAGCGTCGGATCCTCGACCCGGGCGTTGAATTCTTCCAACCGGTGCCCCGCCGTCTCGTAGTCCAGCCGCTGCGCCAAAAGGCCAAGCGATTTTTCAATCGCATCGACAGTGTTCTGGATTTCTGCGCGCATCAGGCACCTATCGTCTTGCGTGGTCTTGCGGGGGAGGTCTTACAACCGGCAGTCAGCCGCCACAAGCGACGTCAGTAAAGACCGCCCGAAGAAAGCGTGCCGAAGGTCGCCCGTTCGCCGACGGTGACCGTCTCGCCGGTCGAGGTGGTCACCTGCCGGTTCTGGCTTTGCACTTCGTCAAACAGCGGCAGATCGGCCGCCATGGCAAAGCCGCCATCGAACATGATGCCGAAAAGCGGCTCTTCGCCGGGACGGAAGCACTCGCGCACGACATCGGGGCCCGAGACGTCATCGGGCAGGCGGGCACCGCTGAAGCGGTCGATATTGATGAACTGGCAATCGCGCGGCACGCGGAACGGGCCCGAGCCGTATTCGGCGATCGCCTGTTCCATGAAGCGCTGGAAAACCGGCCCGCAATAGCCCCCGCCCGAGGCACCGCGCCCCAGCGGTTCCGGCGTGTCGAACCCGATATAGCAGCCCGCGACGATATTGGACGAAAAGCCGATGAACCAGACATCCTTGGCGTCGTTCGTCGTGCCCGTCTTGCCCGCAACCGGCACGGACAGGTTGACAGTCCGGCTGGCGGTCCCGCGATCAACCACACCCTGCAACATCGAGGTCAACTGATAGGCGGTGATCTCGTTCATCACGCGGCTGCGGTTGGAAATGATGCGCGGTGCCTCGCCTGCAGGCAGGGTCGCATCGTCGCAATCCAGACAATCGCGCTGGTCGTGGCGGTAAAGCGTGTTGCCATAGCGGTCCTGCACGCGGTCCACCAGCGTGGGTTCCACCCGCTCGCCGCCATTGGCGAACATCGCATAGGCGGCGACCATCTTGAACAGCGTCGTCTCGTTCGACCCCAAAGAGGCCGAGATCACCGGCGTCATCCGGTCATAGACACCGAACCTCTCGGCATAGCGGCCCACGGTGTCGATCCCGATCTCCTGGGCCAGACGGATGGTCATCAGGTTGCGCGATTGCTCGATCCCGGTGCGCATCGGTGTGGGGCCGTAGAATTCATTCGAGGCGTTGCGCGGACGCCATGTCCCTTGCGGCGTGTTCACGGTGATCGGCGCATCGACGATGATGGTCGCAGGTGAAAAACCGCTGTCCAGGGCTGCGGCATAGACGAAGGGCTTGAACGACGACCCCGGCTGGCGCTGCGCCTGCGTCGCGCGGTTGAAGACCGACTGCTCGTAAGAGAAACCGCCCTGCATCGCCAGCACACGGCCCGTATTTACGTCCATCGCCATGAAGGCCCCCTGCACCTGGGGGATCTGGCGCAGGGTCCAGCGTGCAAAGGATCCGTCGTCATTCAACAAGCGGCTGACATGAACCACATCGCCGGGCGTGAAATTGTCGAAGAAATCCCCGATGGTCCAGCGGATGTCGGCGCGGGGCACGACGAAGGGTTCGGCCTCGGTCTCTGTCACATCTTCCACACCGATCGTCAGTTGGTTCTCGGCGACCTCCAGCACGACCGCCGGATACCACTGGCCGCCCAAGGTGACATTGCGCGGCACGTTGACCGCAGCCAGCGCCGCGCGCCAGCTTGCCTCATCGGCCAGCGCCTCGGGCGGCAGCACCGCGCCCGTGCCGCGCCAGACCTGCTGTTCGCGGTCGTATTCCTCTAGCGCCAGTTGCAGCGCATGGGCCGCGGTCACCTGCAAATCGGGATCGATGGTGGCGCGGATCGACAGCCCACCCGAGAAGAATTCCTCTTCGCCGAAGTTCTGACTCAGCTGGCGACGGATTTCGTCGGTGAAATAGTCCCGCTCCGGCAGGGTGTCGCGGAAGTCGGCATAATCGCCGCCCTGCACCGACAAGAGCGGCGCGTTCCGTTCGGCCTCGAACGTTGCGGCATCGATATAGCCGTTCTCATACATCTCGCGCAGGGTGTTGTTGCGCCAGAAGATCGCCACCTCGCGGTCGCGCACCGGATGGCGGTTGCTGGGCGACTTGGGCAGCGAGGCCAGATAGGCGGCCTCGCCCACGGTCAGTTCCGTCAGCGGCTTGTTGAAATAGGTCAACGCCGCCGCCGTCACGCCAAAGCTGTTCTGGCCCAGAAAAATCTCGTTGAGGTAAAGTTCCAGGATCCGCTCTTTCGGCATCGCCCCTTCGATGCGCACCGCAAGGATGATCTCCTTGATCTTGCGCTCGACCGAACGCGAGCCATCGAGCAGGAAATTCTTCATCACCTGCTGCGTGATGGTCGAGGCCCCGCGCAGGTTCTCCCCCCGCGAGCGCACGGCATCATAAAGCGCCGAGACCATGCTCAACGGGTCGAAACCGGCATGGTCGTAGAAATTCTTGTCCTCAGCCGAGATGAAAGCCTGTTTGACGATATCGGGAATTTCCTCGGCCGGGGTGAACAGACGCCGCTCGACCGCGAATTCGTCGATGATCTCGCCCTCGCCGGAATAGATCCGGCTGATCGTCTTGGGGGTGTATTGCGACAGGGTCTCGTAGCTCGGCAGATCGCGGCCATAGAGATAGAGAATCCCGCCCAGACCAAGCGCCCCCATGACAAGGCCAAGGGTCAGCATCGTGAAAATGGCACCGAGGAATGAAAGAAAGAAACGTAGCAAAGGGTCACACGACTCCGAACAGGGTTGGCCAGACTTATACGCCGTGGGGCATGAACCGTCAAAAGGCCATATGCGCATTGCCGCGCATGATTGCCAGCCGTGACTTCACGTTCCCTTGAGAAGCCGCCCTACCGCGCCAGCAGATCCACCGTCGCGGCGATGGCCTCGGCCAGCGCGTTGCGTCCTTCGGGTGCCGCCAGAAAGGCGCGGTCCTCGGGGTTGTCAAGATCGCCCAGAAGCACGGCGACCGCAGGCACGCCCAGATCGCGCAGCATGGGCAGATCGACCCAAAGGCGCGGGTCGCGGGCGACCGGCACAGCCGAACGCGAAAAACCCGCGACCAACGCATCGGCAATCCGGTCGCTTTGGGGTGTCGTCTCGGCGCTGGCGAGCTCACCCAGAATGGTGCCGATCACATCATCGGCGCGGCTGTCTACCTCAGCGGCGCCTGCGCGATAACTGGCCACCCGCAACCCCCGGTCCCCGCGCGCCTCGGCATGAAAGACCAGCACCAGATCGGCCCCCGTCCGTGCCACAGCTGCGCGCCGCGCCTCTAGGGTGACAAAATCATCGCCCTGTCGCGTCAGTGCTGCGCTGATCCCCTCGCGGCGGTTCAGCCGCGCTGCCAGCTCTTGCGCCATGATCAGCGTCAGGTCAGCCCCGGCGATGTCACCGACGATGACCCCGCGATCGCTGCCGCCATGGGTCGCGTCGATCAGGACAAGGTAATCCTCGCGCGCGGCCTGCCTGCGCGCCGCTGCCGGATCAAAATCCGTCGCCTGATCCCATCCGGGATCGGGTGGCGCACCGGATCGGGCGGCGAAGTCTTCGGCGGAGACGGTCGCAAGACGCAGCCTCAGGACCACCGCATCGCCGTCGCGCGACATCCCCGCCTGATCCAGCGCCAGCGGACCCGCAAGATCGAAGATCATCCGCGACCATCCGGGGCGAAGCGGACCGGACCTGACCCTTGCGATCAGGTCTGTGGCGCGGAAAGCGGCCGCATCGAGCGAGGCAAGCTCTGCCGCCTCCAGATCAAGGACAAGCCGTGCGGGATCGTCCAGCGTGAACACCCGGTAGGGCGTGATCGCATCGAGGGTCAGGGTCAGGTCCAGCCCGCCGCGCGTCTCGCGCACGTCGGTGCCGACCAGATTGACCGGCGTCTGCGCCAGCACCGCCCCCGCAGTCCAGATCAGCAGGATCGCCAGCCGGATCATGCCGTTCGCTGCGCCATGAACCGCGCCAGACGTGCCAGACCCTCGGTGATATCCGCCGTGCCCCGCGCATAGGAAAACCGCAACCAGTGGTGGCCGCGCCGCGCGTCGAAATCAAGGCCCGGTGTCACCGCAACCCCTGCCTTTTCAAGGATTTCAGCCGCAAAGCCCAAGGCATCATCGGTATGCTCCGAGACATCCACATAGACATAGAACGCCCCGTCCGGCGGCGCGAATTTCGTCAGCCCCGCCGCCTTCAACCCTTCGATCATCAACGCGCGGTTAGTGCGATAGACCTCGCGGAAGGTTTCAAGCTCGTCTGTGCAGTCCATCGCATGCAGGGCCAGCCGCTGTGCCGCGTGCGGTGCGCAGATGAACATGTTCTGCGCCAGCCGCTCGACCTGGCGGACATGATCTGCGGGCACCACCATCCAGCCCACGCGCCAGCCGGTCATCGAGAAGTATTTCGAGAACGAATTGACCACATAGGCCTGATCGGTGACCTGCAAGGCCGACACCGGCGCGGTCTCGTAGTCGATGCCATGATAGATCTCGTCCGAGACGAAAGCCGCCCCATGCGCCGCGCAAGCCGCGGCCAAAGCCGCCAGCGCAGGCTTGTCCAGCATCGTCCCCGTCGGGTTCGCCGGCGAGGCCACGATCAACCCGTCCAGATCATGCGCCGCCACATCGCCGGGCTGCGGCTGGAACCGGTTCTGAAGCGTCGTCTGGATATCCACCGGCGTCAGCCCGACGGCTTTCAGGATCTGGCGATAGGACGGATAGCAGGGCGTCCCCAACCCCACCCGCGCGTCATTGTCGAACAGCGCCGAGAACGCCAGAAGGAAGGCGCCCGAGGCCCCGCTGGTCACCACCACCCGCGCCGGATCGAGATCCACGCCATACCACTCGCCATAATGCCGCGCGATGCGGGCGCGCAGTTCCGGCAGGCCAAGCGCCACGGTATAGCCCAGCGGTTCGGACATATCGGCGATCAGCTTGCGCTTCGCGGCTTCCGGCGCACCGGTGCCGGGCTGGCCGACCTCCATGTGGATGATATGCCGACCCGCCGCTTCGGCCTGACGCGCGGCCTCCATCACGTCCATGACGATGAAGGGATCGACATCCCCGCGCTTTGACTGGCGCATGCCCTGCCCTTTTTATTCCGCTGCGTCCTGCGCGCTTGCCGCTTCGAGTTCTGCGGCCTTCCGTTCGACCTGTGCGACGATATGGTCGATCATGTCGGCATTGGATTGCTTGTGGCTTTGCTTGCCGGCCAGATAGACCATGCCCGACCCCGCACCGCCCCCCGTAAAGCCCACATCGGTCATCAGCGCCTCGCCGGGGCCATTGACGACACAGCCGATGATCGACAGCGACATCGGCGTCTTGATGTGTTCCAGCCGCTTTTCCAGCGCCTCGACCGTCTTGATCACGTCGAACCCCTGCCGCGCGCAGGAGGGGCAAGAGATGATATTCACGCCGCGATGGCGCAGGCCGAGGGATTTGAGGATCTCATACCCGACCTTCACCTCTTCCACGGGATCGGCGGACAGGCTGACGCGGATCGTATCGCCGATCCCCATCCACAGAAGGTTGCCCAGCCCGATGGCCGATTTGATCGTCCCCGAGGTCAGACCTCCCGCCTCGGTGATGCCCAGATGGATCGGCGCGTCGGTCACATCGGCCAGTTGCTGATAGGCCGCCGCCGCCATGAAGACGTCCGAGGCCTTGCAGGAAATCTTGAATTCGTGAAAGTCGTTGTCCTGCAGGATCTTGATATGGTCCATCCCGCTTTCGACCATCGCGTCGGGACAGGGCTCGCCGTATTTTTCCAGCAGATGCTTTTCGAGCGATCCCGCATTCACACCGATGCGGATCGAACAATTGTGGTCGCGCGCGGCCTTGATCACCTCTTTGATGCGCTTTTCGTCGCCGATATTGCCCGGGTTGATCCGCAGACAGGCGGCACCGGCCTCGGCGGCCTCGATCCCGCGTTTGTAGTGGAAATGGATATCCGCCACGATCGGCACCGTCACCTCGGGGATGATCTGCTTCAATGCAGCGCTCGACGCCTCGTCCGGCACCGAGATGCGCACGATATCGGCACCGGCCTCGGCCGCGGCCTGCACCTGCGCAATCGTCGCTTTGACATCCGTGGTCAGCGTGTTCGTCATCGTCTGAACCGAGATCGGCGCATCGCCGCCCACAGGCACATTGCCCACCATGATCTGACGGGACTTGCGGCGGTAGATATTGCGCCACGGACGAATGTGGTTAAGGGACATCGGTTCGCTTCCTGATGCGTATCGTTCAGCGCCAGTTTAGGCCGCTGGCCGCATGGCAGCAAGGCGAAGCTCTGCCGCGATTACTGATCGGCGGTCACTTCGGCGACATTCACGATCTCGGCCAGATCGGCATCCGCAGTCAGATCGGCAACCTGATAGGTTCCGGTCAGGTTTTCGGGTGTCAGCGCCACATTCGAGGTCACGACACCGCTGCGCCCGACAGGCCCGTAATGCACACCATTGACGGCGAAATACATCGCCCCGCTTTCACCGACCCGCAGCACCGCGGGTTCTTCGGTGGCGGGGACGGTGAAATTCTCGCCCGCGGCCATCACACCCTCGAAGATGATCGTGCCGTCAGCCGACTGCACCCGCACCCAAGCCGGACGCACGGCAACCAACTGAACCTCGGAAATCGGTTCTTCGACAACCTGAATGGCAGGCGCATCCGCCGCGGCAAGATCGATCCCGGTCAGGTCCGACAGCGACGGGGTCGCCAGCGCAGGCGCGAAAGCACCGATCGTGGAAGGTGACAGCGTCGAAATCGGCGCATCCCGCGCCACCAGCACCGGCACGTCCAGCGCTTGCGGGCGGTAAAGCCGGTCGATCACATCCATCGTCGGGGTCTGCATCGGGGCCAGGGCGTCTTTCGGCTCGATGGCATTGGTCGCACCGGCCAGCGGATCAAGCTCGGACAGCACGACCGGTGTCTGGTCGATCGGCGCGAACTGCACCTTCTGCACCTCTTGCAGCACGGTCCAGCCGCCATAGCCCAGCCCCGCGATCAGGATCAGCAAAACCAGCACCGACCCGATGGCCCGAGGCTCGATCCCCGAAAAGACGGCATCGCCGGCGGGCACGAAAGGCGTGGCCGAGCTGGTGAAGATATCCTTGCCCATCGGGGCCTTGGATGGATCGAAGCTCTTGGATTTGCGCGATGATGCCTCGGCGGACATCCCGTGGGCGGTGACAAAGCCGCTTTCACTGCAGAAGCTTGCGTAAGCCTCGTCCGGGTCCATGTTCAGATAGCGGGCATAGGACCGCACATAACCCGCCACGAAGCCCGGCGTATCGAAAGCGGTGGGGTCGGCATTTTCGATGGCGGCGATATAGGCGGCCTTGATCTTCAACTCACGCTGCACGTCCAGCAGGCTTTTGCCCATGGTCGCGCGCTCGCCGCGCATCAGATCACCCAGACGCAAATCGAAATCGTCGAAACCTTTGGTTACGACTGTCCCTTCCGCGTCATCGCGTCTGAAGGATTTCCCGATCATCGACTGTCCCGTCGCTTCCTGCCCAAGCACCGAGGCCTCGACCGAATCGACGTGGCATCAGCGCGTTAGCCCAAGTTAACATGCCCATAGAAGTTATGCACAGGCAGAAACGGCTATCCCGCAAGCTCGGCGCGATTCAGCGCACAATGTGACCAAAGCCGATCGAGGGCGCCGACAAGTGCATCCATTTCACGCGGTCCATGCACGGGCGAGGGGGTAAAGCGCAAACGCTCGGTCCCGCGCGGCACGGTGGGAAAGTTGATCGGCTGCACGTAGATGCCGAACTGATCCAGCAACATATCCGACAGCTTCTTGGTATGCACAGGGTCGCCGACGATCAGCGGCACGATATGGCTGCCATGGTCGATGATCGGCAGGCCCAACCCCTTCAGACGCAGCTTGAGGATCTTCGCCTGCGTCTGGTGGCGCACGAGCAGGGCCTCGTCCGTTTTCAGATGCCGGACCGAGGCCGCAGCCCCCGCAGCGACAGCGGGCGGCAGGGATGTGGTAAAGATGAACCCCGGCGCATAAGACCTTATGGCGTCACACATTTTCGCCGAAGCCGCGATATAGCCGCCCATCACGCCATAGGCCTTGGCCAAGGTCCCGTTGATGATGTCGATGCGGCCCATCAGCCCGTCACGCTCGGCCACACCGGCACCGCGCGGGCCGTACATGCCGACGGCATGGACCTCGTCGATGTAGGTCAGTGCTCCGAATTCATCGGCCAGATCGCAGATCGCTTCGATCGGGCCGAAATCGCCATCCATCGAATAGATCGATTCAAAGGCGATCAGCTTGGGCGCCGCGGGGTCGTCGGCGGCGATCAGCTCGCGCAGATGGGCGACATCGTTGTGGCGGAAAATCCGCTTGGCCCCGCCATTGCGGCGCACACCTTCGATCATCGAGGCATGGTTCAGCGCATCCGAATAGATGATCAGCCCGGGGAAGAGTTTGGGCAAAGTGCTTAAAGTTGCATCGTTTGCGATATAGGCCGAGGTGAAGAGCAGCGCCGCATCCTTCTGGTGCAGGTCAGCAAGCTCGGCCTCGAGGCGTTTGTGATAGACCGTCGTGCCCGAGATATTGCGCGTCCCGCCCGACCCTGCACCGGTGGCGTCGATCGCCTCGTGCATCGCCTCCAGCACGACCGGATGCTGGCCCATGCCCAGATAATCGTTGCCGCACCAGACCGTGACCGGTGCCTCGCTGCCGTCCTGCTTGCGCCATGTGGCATGGGGAAACTGACCGCGCTTGCGCTCGATATCGATAAAGGTGCGGTAGCGGCCTTCTTCATGCAGGCGGGCAATCGCAGTGTCCAGTCGGGCGTTGTAGTCCAAGGGCGTCGTCCTTCGTCTTCGTCTCAAAGCGACCACTCCGAGGTCGCCTTTGAATCGTTCTAAGGGTCATATAGGGCGCGACCCCCACGAACAAGACGTTACAAAGTGTCGCTCCACCATGCACAGGCATGACGCGAACGGCGCGGGGCTTCCTTGATATGTATCAACTCCGCCCGCATCCGCTTGACGCTGGGGGCAAAGCGGACAACCCTTCGCGCGGACACGCATATCGAAAGGTGCCGCCATGACCCTTGAACCCGTCCTCGCCCGCGTCGATCAAGACCTCGACGCTTCCGTGAACCGTCTGCTGGCGCTCTTGCGGATCCCGTCGATCTCGACCGATCCGGCCTACAAGGGCGAATGTGACGCCGCCGCCGACTGGCTGGTCGAGGATCTGCGCAGCATCGGCTTTCAGGCCGACAAGCGCCCGACACCGGGGCACCCGATGGTCGTCGGTCACGCGGATGGCGATGGCCCGCACGTCCTTTTCTACGGCCATTACGACGTCCAGCCTGTCGATCCTCTGAACCTCTGGGACCGCGACCCGTTCGATCCGCAACTGGAAGACACCCCCAACGGCAAGGTCATCCGCGGGCGCGGGTCATCCGACGACAAGGGCCAGCTGATGACCTTCGTCGAGGCCTGCCGCGCATGGAAGGCCGTCCACGGCACCCTGCCCTGCAAGATCACCATGTTCTTCGAAGGCGAGGAAGAATCCGGCTCGCCCTCGCTGATCCCCTTCATGAAAGAGAACGCCGCGGAACTGACCACCGATATCGCGCTGATCTGCGACACCGGCCTTTACGACGACGACACCCCGGCGATCATCACCCAGTTGCGCGGGCTGCTGGGCGAGGAATTGACGATCACCGGCCCCGACAAGGACCTGCACTCGGGCATGTATGGCGGCCTCGCGATGAACCCCGCGCGGGTGCTGGCCCGCGTCATCGCATCGCTGCACGACGAGACAGGCCGCATCACCGTGCCCGGCTTCTATGATAGCGTGCCGGACCTGTCGAACGAACTCGCCGCCGCCTGGGATGACCTGCGCTTCGACGAAAAGGCATTTCTGGGCGAGGTCGGCCTGTCGATCCCCGCAGGCGAGACAGGCCGCCGCCCGCTGGAAATGATCTGGTCGCGCCCCACCTGCGAGGTCAACGGCATGACCTCGGGCTATACCGGCGACGGGTTCAAGACGGTGCTGCCCTCCAAGGCCACAGCCAAGATCAGCTTTCGCCTGGTGGGCCAGCAGGACCCGGATCAGATCCGCAAGAACTTCCGCAAAATGGTGGAAGAGATGATCCCCGCCGATTGTTCGGTGGAATGGCGCGACCACGGTGCCGGTCCCGCAGGGCACATGACCACGACCCACCCCGCCTTCGATCAGGCACGGCAGGCGCTGTCCGACGAATGGCCCAACGCGGCCGCCTTTGTCGGCTGCGGCGGATCCATCCCGATTGCGGGATACTTCAAGGATATCCTGAACATGGACGCCATGCTGATCGGCTTCGGCAAGGACGACGACCAGATCCATTCCCCGAACGAGAAATACGACCTGTCGTCCTTCCACAAGGGCATCAGAAGCTGGGTGCGGATACTGGAGAAGATGACGGGGTAAGGCAAAGAACCGCGGTCTGTCGGGTCTGCGGGGCTTTGCCGCTATTCGCCGTCCGCATCGCAGCGCGAGGTGCGTCCTCGTGCCGTTCGCCTGTCTAGAGAAATCGGCAAAACCATGATAACCCCAAAGACAGGTCTAAGCTGCCAAGCAGCAAACGAATATCGCAAGTCTGGGGAAAGTGGCGCGGTTGACGGGGCTCGAACCCGCGACCCCCGGCGTGACAGGCCGGTACTCTAACCGACTGAGCTACAACCGCGCGTGAGGTGCGGGATAATCGTGGTGCTCTGTCCCGTCAACGGCAAAAGACAGCTTCA
>NZ_DAIPIW010000079.1:0-11166 GCF_036770585.1 Yoonia sp.
GGCAGGTGCTGCCGGCGCGCCATTCGCGCCCGCAGCATGTCTTGTGGGGGATCAGCCCTGAACCTCGCCGTCGATCACCAGCTGTCCGCCGGTCAGGCCGATGGGAAAGCTGTCGATATAGGCGTTGGGCGTGCGTCCATCATAGGGGATGCCGTCGATCAGGTCGGTCGCCACATTGCGGAACCCATCCGTATCCCAGGGAAAATCCGCCTCGCTGGCCAGCCCGTCCTCGACCAGGCTGCGCGCCGCTTCGAGGTAGATATCGGGGCGATACACCGAGGCGGCGACCTCGTGGTACCACTCGTCCGACTTCGGCTCGGCGATCTGGCCCCAGCGGCGCATCTGCGTCAGGTACCAGACGGCATCAGAGTAATAGGGATAGGTCGCATTGTAGCGGAAGAAGACGTTGAAATCCGGCACCTCTCGCACATCGCCGGGCTCGTATTCGAAGGTTCCGGTCATCGAGGCGGCGATGGTCTCGACGTCTGCGCCAACGTATTCCGAGTTGGACAGGATCTCGACCGCTTCCATACGGTTGGCATTGTCGTTTTCATCCAGCCACATTGCGGCGCGGATCAGGGCACGGACGATGGCCTGCGTGGTGTTGGGGTTTTCCTCGACGAAATCCGCGGTCAGGCCAAAGACCTTTTCGGGGTTGTTCGGCCAGATCTCGTAATCCGTGATGACGGCCACGCCGATGCCGCGCTGCACGGCGGCCTGGTTCCAGGGTTCACCCACGCAGTAGCCGAAGATCGTTCCCGCCTCGAGGGTCGCGGGCATCTGCGGCGGAGGTGTCACGGACAGGAACACGTCCGCGCCAATCTGCCCCGTGATGTCGGCGGGGCTGTAGTAGCCCGGGTGCAGGCCGCCAGCGGCCAACCAGTAACGCAGCTCGTAATTGTGGGTCGAGACGGGAAAGACCATGCCCATGTCGAAGCGGATGCCTTCGTTGCGGAATTGCTCGACCACGGGGACCAGCGCCGCGGCGCTGATCGGATGCTGCGGGCGGCCGTCGGGCATCGAGGGGATATGCGGGCGCATCAGCTCCCAGACCTTGTTCGACACGGTGATGCCGTTGCCGTTCAGGTCCATGGAGAAGGGGGTGACGATATGTGCCTCGGTGCCGTAGCCGATCGTGGCCGCAATGGGTTGGCCGGCCAGCATATGCGCGCCGTCGAGCGTGCCGTCGATCACGCCATCCAGCAGAACGCGCCAGTTGGCTTGCGCTTCGAGCGTGACGAAAAGGCCCTCATCCTCGAAATAGCCGCGCTCGTAGGCGATGGCGAGCGGCGCCATGTCGGTCAGTTTGATGAAGCCGAAGGTCAGCTCGTCGATTTCAAGGTCCTGCGCGGCCAGCGGCCCCGAAAGGGCAGTCGTGGCGGCCAAAGCTGCGATCAGTATTCTCATGGTGTGCTGTCTCCTGGCTGGTGTCCGGCAGGGAGGCGGCCGAACAAACGCAAAAAAGCCGCTGATCACATCGCCGTTTGGCAACACGATCGAGCGGCTGTGCTCGGATTCCCGGACGATGGGAGAATTCTGTGCGAGGACGTCATTGTCCCCGACTGGGATCACGATGGCGCTGATCCCGGGAGAAGGCAACCTCTTCAGGCCGCCTGTTTGATCGAATGCTGCACTGCCGCATCGTCGGGGAATATTTTGCCTAAATGATAGGCGTCAATTCCCCGATGGGTCAAAAATGCGCCCGTCAAAAAACTCGTCCCGCTCCAGAATCAACCTCCCCGTCCCCGATGCGACGGGGGTTTCATGTGCAAGCGAGCCTTCCAGTTTCTCGGAAGCGCCCGGCAGATCGGCACCGGCGGCGCCCATCGCTACGCGGTAAAGGTCGCTGCGAAAGACGCCCCCCGCGCGCTGCATCGACGATGCCGGGTCCAGCCCCGAGCGGCGCGCGATCTGGCCGCCGATCCATTTGGCCTGGCTTCGCCATGGGAAGTTGGCTGCGCCGCGGTGGAATTCGAGAAACCCCGGCACTGTCCGCACCTCGCCGGTGGCCGACACCATCAGGTTGCCGGAGAGCGCCCGGTCGATCACCTCGGACGGCAGGTCCAGCCACGCCCGGCGCGAAAGCATCTCGGCGGCGGCTGTGCGGCTGTCGGGTTGCGCCAGCCAGCGCCCCGCCCGCCAGACCGCGCGCATCATGCGCTCTAGAAGATGGGGTTCGGTCTCGGCCCATTCGGTGCGGGTCGCCAGCACCTTTTCCGGCGCAAAGGCCCAGATCGCAGCACCCGGCAGCAAAAGCGCACCGGCATTCGCTTCGACCGAGACCGAGCCCCATGGCTCGCCGACGCAGAAGGCGTCGATCTCACCCGCAGCCAGCGCCTGCGCCATCAGCGGTGGGGGCACGGTGCGGATGGTGATCCGGATATCGGACAAGGGCGTCGCGGCGCACCAGACGTGCAGCAGCTCGACATGCATGGAGAAGGGGAACGGAACACCGATCGTCAGGCCATCGCCCGCAACCCTCGCCAAGGCCGCGCCCGCCGCGGCTGCGTTCGCAAAGTCGAACGGGTGGCCGTCCGCCCGCAGGCGGGCTTCCAAGGCGCGGCTGACGCCGATCACGTTGCCGTTCACCGACAGCACCGAGACAGCCGACAGCCCCGTCGTGACGCCGCCCAACCCCAGCGCCATCGCGATGGGCACGGGCGACAGCAGATGCGCGGCATCCACGCGTCCAAAGGCCAGCATATCACGCACGGACGACCAGGACGGGGCCGAAACCAGATCGAGCGTCAGTCCCTCGGCTTCCGCGAACCCCATTTCCTGCGCCGCGATAAGCGGGGCCGCATCCACAAGAGGCATGAAAGCGACCGGGAGCGAGACCGTCTTCATTGCAAAAGGCCCGCCGCCGTCACCAGGGCCTCGGCCACTTCCGCGACCTTGCGGCCCTGGTCCATCGCAGCCTTGCGCAGGATCGCATAGGCTTCGTCCTCGCCGATCCCCTTGGCCTTCATCAGCAGGCCCTTGGCGCGATCGATGACCTTGCGCTCTTCCAGGGCGCGGCGGGTTTCATCAAGCTCTGTGCGCATCTGGCGCATCATCTGGAACCTTGCGATTGCCGTGTCCAGCACCGGTTTCAGCCGCTCGGGCTGAAGCCCGTCGACGACATAGGCCGAGACCCCCGCCTCGACGGCAGCACGCGCCAGTCCGCCCGCCGCGCCAGAGACGAACATCGCCACAGGCCGCTCGAGCGGTCCGGAGGCCAGGGTCAATTCCTCCAGCATGTCGCGCGTTGGATTGTCGATGTCGATCAGGACAATATCGGGGAGAAAGGCCGCGATCTTCCGCGCCAACCCCGTCACGTTGCCGATGACATGAAGGTCATAGTCGCCGCTGTCCTTGAGGGCATCGACGATCGCAATCGCGCGATCCCGGTCTTCTTCGACGACAACGATGGATAAAGGGTCGGACATGTCTTGCCGATGATCCGCAGCGCCCTGCCTTGCAAGTGCTGTGTTGTTGCGGCGCAAGATGGACAGCAGTCGCGCCGAAAGCATAGGCGTGCCGGGATCACGCTGCCCAATTCGTGAGCAGATGGAAACTATCGCGGCCAAGCGACTGCATGATCAGTCCCCGGGATACGCGCAATCCGCCAAGGTCCATCGGCGTGCATTCTGTCTAGTCCCAGCGTGTGGTGGCCTGGTGATCTGTGACCATCAAAGGGACGCGCTATGGAACAAATTCTTCAGGGCAGCGCCGCGACATCAGCCGTCTGCCGGGCAAGGAGGGCGACAAGCCGAAGAAGAAATTCAGGCATTATCCTTCTGGTTATATCCACATCGACATCGCCAAGTTGCGCACGGCCGAGGGCAAGCCTTACATTTTCGTGGCTATCGATCGAACCTCAAAGTTCGGCTTCGTGCGGCTGGAGAAAAAGGTCGGCAAGATGGCCGCTGCCCAAATCCTGCGCGATCTCATCGCGGCGCTGCGCTACAGAACCCACACGAACCTCACCGACAACGGCATCCAGTTCACAAACCGAAAACACGATCGCCATGCGATGGAGCACATCTTCGACCGGGTCTGCTCGGAGCAGGGGATCGAGCAACGCCTGACAAAGGTGAACCATCCCTGGACCAATGGCCAAGTCGAGCGCATGAACCGGACGATCAAGGACGCGACCGTCAAGCGCTACCATTATGCGGCACTCACTCCGCTCGAAACCGACCTCGGCGACTTCTTCGCAGCCTACAACCATGCGCGTCGCCTCACGTCGCTGCGGGGTCTCACGCCATGCGAGTTCATCTGCAAAATCTGAACATCAGAGCCAGAAAGATTCACTGTCAATCCAACCCACCACAGGCTGGGACTAAATACCTAACCTTCTGACGGGAACAGATGCGCCTCGGCAGGGTCGAAGCGCAGCGCGACTGCCTGATCGGGGGTGAACACGCGATCTTCTGAAAAAGTTGCCATCAGGTTGGTGCCGTCACGCAATACCAGATCGGCCACGGTTTCGCTGCCCAGCCGTTCAGCGACCACGACCTTGCCTTCGACCAGTCCCGCACCCTGGCCATCGGCCGACAGGTATTGCGGGCGCAGACCCATCACGGCGCGGCTGCCTTTGGTGATGGCGCGACCCTTGGTGCTCAGCACTACAGGGTCCATCGCCGGATGCGCAACCTTTGCTTCCGGCCCTTGCACATCCAGCACATCGACGGTCAGGAAATTCATCGACGGTGCCCCCAGAAACCCCGCCACGAACAGGTTTTCGGGGTTGTGATACAGGTCCATCGGTGCGCCCATCTGCATGACGCGGCCTTCCTTCAGCACCACGATCTTGTCGGCCAATGTCATCGCCTCGACCTGATCATGGGTCACATAGATCATCGTCGCGCCAAGCTGGCGATGAAGCTTACCGATTTCCATGCGCATATCCATGCGCAGCGCAGCATCCAGATTGGACAGCGGTTCATCGAACAGGAACACATTGGGCTTGCGCACGATGGCCCGGCCAATGGCGACGCGCTGGCGTTGCCCGCCGGATAACTGGCTGGGGCGGCGGTCCAGCAGATGTTCCATTTGCAGGATGCGTGCGGCGTCCTGCACTTTGGCGTCCTTGTCGGCCTTGGAGGCGCCCGAAATGGTCAGGCCAAAGGCGATATTCTCGCGCACGGTCATGTGCGGGAAAATGGCGTAGGACTGGAACACCATGCCCACGCCGCGTTCCTTGGGGGTGATGTCATTGACCACCCGCCCGCCAATGGACAGCGTGCCGCCCGAGATATCCTCCAACCCCGCGATCATGCGCAAGAGCGTGGATTTGCCGCAACCCGAAGGGCCGACGAAGACACAGAATTCGCCATCATTGATGTCGATATCCACGCCCTTGATCACATCAACCGCGCCATAGGATTTGCGGATGTCTTTCAAGCTCACATCAGCCATGGTCCTACTCCGCCGCCTGAGGATGCGCGCGCACGATCAGCCGGCCATCGTCCAGCACTTCGACAGGCTCCGGATCTAGGATGACGCCCTGAAACTGCCCATCCGCGCCCCTGTCGGCAAACCCCATGATGCGCAAACCCGCGTCGGTTTCGACAATCCGCGCCGCGTAGCGACGGCAGGGCAGCGCACCGTCCAGAAACGGTCCCGGCGCAATGGTCCAAGGCCCGCGCGGGTTGTCAGCAATCAGGTAATGGGTGCCTGTCACCGGGCCGCCGGGGATCGCTGCGGCCTGCGCTTTCGAGAAATGCTCGGCAGCGGTGCAGAACAGGCAATACCAGCGGCCCGCGACTTCGAAAACCTGCGGCACTTCCAATTGCCCGTAGCCGCCTACGAAAACCGGCGGTTGCAGGGTCCATGTCATCAGGTCATCAGAGGTCGCAAGGCCGATCGCGCCGCCTGCATTGGGTTCTTCAATCCCCGGCGCGCGGGCCGTGAAATACATCAGCCAGCCCGCGCCATTGGGGTCGCGCATGACCCAGGGGTCGCGCATGGCGCGGTCATGCCAGAAGCCTCTTGCAAGATCGGCCTCATAACCGCGCGCGGTCGGCTCGGTCAGGTCCAGACACAACCCATCGCCCACGCGCTGCCAGTTGTGCAGATCGTCGGACGTGGCGTGCCCGATGCGCTGATAAAGCCCCTCATCCACCTTGGACGTACCGGTATAGAACAGGTGCCACAGCCCGTTATCGTCGCGCACCACTGAGCCTGTCCATGTGGTGAAATCATCCCATGCGGGGCTGTCCGACGGGGTCAGAGAGGTGCCCAGATGATCCCAGTTCACTAGATCGTCGCTGACAGCATGGCCCTGCGTCACGTTGAAATGCCGCAATTCGGGGTTGACGAGCGACTTGTCTGCTTTCAGGAAAAAGACATGCCATTTGTCGCCGTCATGGGCATACCAGCTGTCCCAGATCCATTGTTGTTCCAGAGCGAGAACCATCTCGGTTATCCTTTCACACCGGTTGAGGCGATGGAGGCGATGAAGGCGCGCTGCAAGGCCAGATAGAAGGCCAGCACCGGCACGGTTATCATGGTCAGATAGGCCATGACCTCGCCCCATGCGATGTTGAGTTGGAAGAAGTATTGCAGCCCGACCATGACAGGGCGGTATTGCTCCTGCTGGACCACGATCAGGGGCCAGAGGTATTGGTTATACATGACAAGAAATTTCAGGATTGCGGCCGTTGCCAGCACCGGGCCGGACAAGGGCATGACCACGCGCCAGTAGATCTGGAACCACGTCGCCCCTTCCACGCGCGCGGCTTCGATCAGCTCGCGCGGCAGGCCCTTGAAGTATTGCACGAACAGAAAGATCGTCAACGCATCGGCGATCCAGGGGATGATCTGGACCCGGTAGCTGTTCAGCCACCCAATCGTGACGCCGTCCCAACCGATCCATGGCAGTTTCGACACCAGCAGCAGAAGCGGAATGGCGATGGTTTCAAACGGCACGATCAGCGTCGCAAGGATGACAGACAGGAACAGGTCGCGCCCGCGCCAGTTGAGGTAAACGAAGGCAAACCCCGCCATGGAGCAGACAGCCAGACACAAGAGCACGGTCAGACCCGTGACCAGAACCGAGTTGAACACGAACAACCCGATTGGCGCGCGCTGGAAGGCGGCGGTGTAATTGTCCAGGCTGACATCACCCACCGGCAGGAACGCGCGCAGGCTGGACGTGTCGGCCAGAAGCTGTTGGTCAGGTTTCAGGCTGGACATCACCATGAAGACCAGCGGAAAGACGAAGATGACCGCGATCAGCACCAGCACAGCGTAGCGCACAACCAGCCGCAAGCCGTGATTGTCGGGGGAAATGACAGCCATGTCAGGCCCTTTCTCTGGTCAGCCAGCGTTGCACCAGCGAAATGGTCAGTACGATCAGGAACAACACCACGCTGATCGTCGCCCCGCCAGAGATGTCCTGTTTGCCATAGCCGCGCTCGACCGCCTGAAAGACCAGCGTTTGCGTGCTGTCCAGCGGGCCGCCGCGGGTCATGACATCTATCTGCGCAAACAGCGCGAAAGCCTGCATGGTGATGACGATCAGCACCAGCACTGCCGTATGCCGCAAACCCGGCCATGTGACATAGCGGAAACTCTGCCATTTGGACGCACCTTCGATCTCGGCGGCCTCATAGAGCGTCGGGCTGATGGTTTGCAGGCCAGACAGCCAGATAACCATATGGAATCCCACGGCTTGCCAGATCGACATACCCATGATCGCGGGCAGCGCCGTGTCGGGATTGCCCAGCCAGTTGACGGGCTGGAACGCCCCGAAACTCAGCCCCGACAAAAGGTTGTTCAGCAAGCCGCCATCCGCCGAATAGATAAACCGCCAGAGCAGCGAGACGACCACGATCGACACCACCACTGGCATGAAATAAACCGCCCGGAACACTGTGATCCCGCGCAGTTTCTGGTTGACCAGCAGCGCCAGACCCAAGGCCAGCGCCCCTTGCAGGGGCGCCACGACCAGCACGAAAGTGACCGTGTTGACCAGCGCCTTCATGAACACCACGTCGCGCGCGACCACCACATGCGCCGTCTCGCCAAAATGTATGCGGAACCATTCGCGCATACCGCGATACTGCGGAAAATCGGGGTCGCGGGTGATGTCGCGCACGCGGGGATAACTCGGTGTCCCGGCCGCGTCGCGCAGGATCTGGCCCGCTTCGTCTTGTTCCGGGGTCAGCCGCAGCACCGAAACCGACAGCATGTCGCGGTAGTTCTGCAAGCCCACATATTGCGTGGGGTTGGGCGAGATCAGCCGCTGGTTGGTCAGCGACAGCGCGAAGGCGAAGAAAAACGGCAGGATGATGAAAGTCGCGATCAACACGATCCCCGGTGCCGCGAATGCCCAGCCCGCGCGGTTTGATGTGGTCAGTTTCGAAGACATGGGTGTGCCTTTTGCTGCCAGAGGTGAAAAGTCTGCGCACCCTGTGGCGGGCACGCAGATGCAGGCTTAGTGGCCGTAGCCCCCGTTGCGTGCGATGTCGGCGTCGATCTCATCCACTGCGGCATCGAGTGTATCGGCCACATCCGCCCCATTGGCGATATCGGCCAGCGCTTTTTCAAACACCTTGGCCTGTACGACATAGCCCGGTGTCACAGGGCGCACGAGGGCTTGTGCTTCACTCAACTCGAAGAATACGGCCATCGCCCCGCCTTCGGCATAATTCTCTGTCATCGCCGCAGCAGAGGCTGTGGCCGGGATCAGGCCGATCCCGTTCGAGAAGGCCGCAAGATATTCGTCCTGCAAGGCAAATTCGATGAAGGCCGCAGCACCTTGGGGGTGCTGCGATGTGCCCGATACCCCGAACTGCCAGCTTGCCGCGCCGATTTTCGGGCCATTGCCGAAATCGGGGGCAGGCAGGAACAACGTGTCGTCAAACGCGCTCAGGGCATTCAGCGCGGCCCAGTTGCCATTCCACGAAAACGCATAGCGCCCCTCGATGAAGCCATTATCGCGCGCGGCCGGGTCCTGGCTGGTGCCCGGCGCATAACCGTCCGCGAACAGCGATTGCCACCAGTCCCCGAAGGCCATTGCAGCATCGCCGTTCAACACACCATCGGCTGTCTGATAGGTGCTGCGATCCACGATGTCACCGCCGAAGCTTTGCAGGAAAGGCGAGAAGGCGTAAGGATACCATTCCCCGGTCCAGGCCATGCCAGGATCGAAAGCGTATTCCCAGTCACCGGCGGCTTTGGCCGCATCGAGGGCGGCCATGAATTCCTCACCGCTCCACGGCTCTGCCAGCGTGGGGGTGCGCAGGCCCAACGCATCCAGCGTGGATTGACGCGTGACCAGCGCCACTGCGGCGTCCCACAGACCGATAGAGTAAAGCTGCCCGTCCCAATAGCCCTTCGTGCCGGGCAGGAAATCCGCGATCACGGCTTCGTCCAGCGGTAGGGGCTGCATGTAGCCCGCCCAGGCCCAGTTGGGCATGACAGGGCCGTCAACATCAAGAATGTCGGGCAAATTGCCCGCCAGCGCTGCAGCAACGACAGAGTCGTTGTAGGCTCCTTGCGGGAAGCTTTCGAGCGAGACGGACCAATCGGCCTGGCTTGCATTGAAGTCGGCCACAATCTGATTGATGATTGCGCTTTCGACCTCGTTGCCCGCGCCGTGATACCACATGGTCAGCGAGGTCTGCGCGAATGCCGCGCCAGAGGTCAGAGATTACGCCGCTACTGTAAAGGCGGCAAGGTACTTCAGTTTCATGGTGTCCTCCCTTTTGAGACTGAATTCAGGTTTGGATGGCCGTAACAGAATCCCGCCAGACAACGGGGGAAGCCGTCAGTTCGCACGAATTGTCCGCAGGCGGCGTGCCAGAGCCGATCTGCGCAAGAAGCCGTGCGGCAACGCGCTCGCCCATCACGCGGTAGGGCAGCTCGACGGTGGTCAGTGGCGGAAACAGCGTCTCGGCAATGGCGCGGTAATTGTCATAGCCAGTGATCGAGATTTCTTCGGGCACCCGCATTCCGCGTCGCCGCAAATGTCCATATAGACGCAACGCCATTTCATCATTGCCGCAGCAGATCACCGTGGGCGGGTTTGGCAGGTCAATCAGGTGATCAATCGCGCGGGCAAGGCAGGCATTGGCATCGGGAGCGTCTTGCTTGTGCCCCTCGATCACGAGGGCCGGGTCAAAGCCGATCCCGGCTTGCGCCAAGGCATCCCGGTAGCCCAGAGACCGCAGGCGGGTCGCGTCCATATCGCGGTCAAGCGTGACATAGGCAATGCGGCAATGGCCATGCGCAACAAGCCGTTTCGTCAATGCGTACTGGCCCCCACGATCATCGGGCAGCACGCAGGGGCGCCCGGTCGCGTCATAGCAATTGACCAGATGTATAGGGCAACTGGCGACAGCATCCGACAAGTCAACCTCGCGGTGGTAATCGGCAACATAGATCAAACCTTCGACCCGATGTTCCTGAAAAGTCTGGATCAGGGGTTTCACGCGGTCTTGCGCACCGCCGGTATCGGCGATCATCAGCGTCATGCCCCGTGCGGCCATATGGGCCTGAATGCCTTGCACGATATGTAGATCCGGCAGCCCCGTGGGTTCGGTCGGTTCGGCATTGCGCGAGATCGCCCCCGTGATAAGCCCGATCAGCCCGGACTTGTTCGAACGCATCATGCGCGCAGCTTGCGAGGGCACATAGCCAAGCTCTTGCATCGCCTGATGGACCTTTGCGCGGGTTTTGGCGCCGACGGGACCATCGCCATTCAGGACACGCGAAACAGTCTTCGCAGATACGCCCGCTCGGCCTGCAACGTCATAAATCGTCGACATCCGCTCCCCCCTTGGCGTGTGGCAACAATGGTCACCTACCTATGACACCGATGTCATGTCATCGGTGTCATATATTTTCCGGATGATGATTCTGTCAGTCGGAAAGATTTCGGACCGGCGTTGTTTCATTACCTCGGCCCGAGGCGTGACGTCCCTTTACCCCACTGACGTCATGCCACGCGGACGATTTCGGCGGTGCCCGGGGCATTGAAGCGGTTCATGAGGGCGATGCGGATGTGGATTGCGGCCATCTGTCGGTCGGGGTCGCTTGCCATGAGACGCTCGCCGAGGGATTTCAGGCAGCGCATCTTCGCCTCGATCCAGCTGCGCGCGTGGTATCCGGTCCAGCGTTTCGAGAACGCCCGCCCGTAGTATCGCGTTGCGCGCAGGGTGTCATCGCGGGCGC
>NZ_DAIPIW010000080.1:0-10926 GCF_036770585.1 Yoonia sp.
GTCAAACTCGCTGCAACACGTATCTGGTTGAAGGTTTATGAGTCGGTGGCCTAGCGCAGGGCGCGGCCCTTGATGATCGCGTCCTTGCCGAACCTGGCCCTGATCCTGTCCGCTGCCCTTTCGGCCTCGGCCCGTTTGCCGGCGTCGGGGTCCAGCAGGTCGCCTTCGCGGTCGGCGTCGGTGTCGGACGTGATCTCGGACAGGCCCACACCCAGCAAACGGTAGGGCCCGCGATTGCCCACCTGATCGAACAGCCCCCGCGCGGTGCGATAGATCGTATCGGCGATCTGTGTCGGGTGATGCAGGCTTTGCCGTTTCGAGATCAGTCTGAAGTCATGCGTCTTCAGCTTCAACTGCACCACGCGCCCTGCCTTGTCCTTGGCCTTGGCCCTTGCGCTGACCTTTTCGGCCATGCGCCAGATATGCCCGTCAAGGATATCGGGATCGCTGGTATCCTCGTTGAAGGTGGTTTCGTTGGACAGGGTCTTGACCGGTGCATGCGACGAGATGCGCCGCCCGTCCTCGCCCCGCGCAAGGGAATAGAGCCTCTCTCCCATACCGCCGAACCGCTGGTGCAGGTCGCGCCTGTCCCAGCGCAGAAGATCGTCGAAGGTGCGGATGCCCGCCGCTTCGAGGCTTTGTTGCGCGGCCGGGCCGATCCCCCAGATCAGGCGGACGGACCTGGGACGCAGGAAGGCAGTGGTTTCAGCCTTGCCGATCACCGAGAACCCGCGCGGCTTGTCGAGGTCCGAGGCGACCTTGGCCAGAAACTTGTTGTGGCTCAGCCCGATCGATCCGGTCAGCCCCAATTCGTCCTTCATCCGTTTGACCAGCCGCGCCAGCATCACGGCGGGTGGCGCGTGGTGCAGGCGCGCGGTGCCGGTCAGGTCCATGAAAGCCTCGTCCAGTGACAGGGGTTCGACCACCGGCGTCAGGTCGTCCATCATCTGGCGGATCGCCTTCGAGGCTTCGACATAGGCATCAAAATTGGGGCGCACGACCACCGCCTCGGGGCAGAGCTTGAGCGCCTGAAACATCGGCATGGCGGACTTCACCCCCTTGATCCGCGCCACATAGCAGGCGGTCGAGACAACCCCGCGCCGCCCGCCGCCGATGATCACGGGTTTGTCCGCGATGGCCGGATTGTCGCGCTTTTCGACGCTGGCATAGAAAGCGTCGCAATCCATATGGGCGATGGACAAGTCGAAAAGCTCGGGGTGGCGGGTCACGCGCGGGCTGCGACACTTGGGGCAGCGGGTCTCGCTGTCGAAGGTCGTCAGGCAATCGCGGCACAGGGCGGGCATGGCCAGACAATAGAAGTGGGACCGCGACGGCACAATCGCGCGATTGCGCGCTAGGACATGTCATTTTCGGTTGCTTTGCGCGTAGGTTCCTCTATGGAGTTTCCCATAGGAAACACGCCGACCGGGAGAGAATGGTCTTTCGTCGCAAGGTCCATCGCCGAAGGAGCAACCGCCCCGGTCACTCTCAGGCAAAAGGACCGGTTGGGGTGCAAAACGCCGAAGAGTGGCCTTGAGCGGCCCGCCGAAGGAGCAAACCCTTGCCGGGTGAAACTCTCAGGCACAGCAGACGGTGGGGGCAGCGCGAAAGCGCACATGGTTGGAGATGTACCATGCCCTCGATTGCTGTTCTCGGTGCCGGTATCACCGGTGTCACCACTGCCTATTCCCTGTCCCAGCGCGGTTACGATGTGACCGTATTCGACCGTCAGCGTTATGCCGCGATGGAAACCAGCTTTGCCAATGGCGGCCAGCTTTCGGCCTCGAATGCCGAGGTCTGGAACCAGTGGTCGACGGTGATCAAGGGCATCAAATGGATGTTGCAAAGCGATGCGCCCTTGTCGGTGAACCCGCGCCCAAGCTGGCACAAGTTCAGCTGGATGGCGGAATTTCTGGCCAATATCCCCAACTACAGGGCGAATACAGTCGAAACAGCCCGTCTGGCCGTGACGGCTCGCGCCGGTCTGATGGACATGGCCGAACGATCCGGTGTCGATTTCGACTGGACGCCTGCGGGCATCCTGCATTTCTACAAGTCCCGGCGGGACTTCGATCATGCCCGCCGCGTGACCGGCCTTCTGGCGCAAGGCGGCCTGCACCGTCAGGAACTGACCGCCGCAGAAACGCTTGCCAAAGAGCCCGCCCTGCGGGGTGACGTGCTGGGCGGCTTCTGGACCGAAAGCGACAGCACCGGTGACATCCACAAATTCACCTTCGGTCTGGCCGCGTGGCTGAAAACCCAAGGCGTCCGCTTCGAGATGGGACATCCCGTCACCGACGTCCGCACTGACGCCGAGGGTGTGACCCTCCGCGCCCGTTCAGAGGGGCGTTTCGACGCGGTTGTCGTCTCGGCGGGGGTGGCATCGCGTCATTTCGCCAGAATGCTGGGCGACCGCGTGAACGTCTATCCGGTGAAGGGCTACTCGATTACCGTCAACCTGCATGATGCCGCCTCGCAGGCGGCGGCGCCGACCGTGTCGCTGCTGGACGACAAGGCCAAGATCGTCACCTCGCGCCTTGGCAAGGACCGGTTCCGCATCGCAGGCACCGCCGAGTTCAACGGCGAGAACCGCGATATCCGCGCCGACCGCGTCAAGCCGCTGGTCGACTGGTGCGAAACGCATTTCCCCGGTGTCAGCACCGAAAGCTGTGTGCCTTGGGCGGGTCTGCGGCCGATGATGCCGAACATGATGCCCCGTGTCGGGGCGGGTCGCGATGCGCGGGTGTTCTACAACACCGGCCATGGGCATCTGGGATGGACTTTGTCCGCCGCGACGGCCGATATCGTTGCAGGGACGATACAATCGCGCCTCGGGCATCAGAAAACGTATGGTCTGCCGCAGCATAAATTGAAAACGGTCTGAACGTTTCCTACGTTCCACGCAACCTGATCAATCGAAAGTGGAACTCTGATGGAGCAAGTCGTAACCGAGTTCATTGGACAGAACATCGTCTTCGTCTCGCTGGCAGTCTTTGTCGTCGTCGTCGTGTTCGCCGGTGTACGGATTGTCCCCCAGTCCGAAAAATACGTCGTGGAACGGCTGGGGCGGCTGCATTCCGTTCTTGGACCCGGGATCAACTTCATCGTGCCGTTTCTGGACAGTGTCCGGCACAAGGTCTCGGTCCTCGAACGTCAGTTGCCCGCCAACCAGCAGGATGCGATCACCTCGGACAACGTGCTTGTGCAGGTCGAAACTTCGGTTTTCTACCGGATCATCGAGCCTGAAAAGACGGTCTACCGGATCCGGGACGTAGACGGGGCGATCTCGACCACTGTCGCCGGTATCGTCCGGTCCGAAATCGGCCGGATGGAACTGGATCAGGTGCAGGCCAACCGCTCGACCCTGATTGCCGCCGTGCGCGAACAGGTCGCCCAGCAGGTCGACGACTGGGGGATCGAGGTGACCCGTGCGGAAATCCTCGACGTCAATCTCGATCAGGCGACCCGTCAGGCGATGCTGCAACAGTTGAACGCCGAACGCGCCCGCCGTGCACAGGTGACCGAGGCCGAGGGCAAGAAACGCGCGGTCGAATTGCAGGCCGACGCCGATCTCTATGCCGCCGAACAGGAAGCCAAGGCGCGCCGCGTGCTTGCCGACGCCGAGGCCTATGCCACACAGGTGGTCGCGGTCGCCATCGCCGAAAACGGTCTGGAGGCGGCGCAGTATCAGGTCGCGCTGAAGCAGGTCGAGGCCCTGACCAAACTGGGTGACGGCACCGGCAGCCAGACCGTGGTTCTGCCCGCCAATGCGGTGGATGCCTTTGCCGATGCCTTCAAGATGCTCAGGGGGCGTGGCGCATGATCTTGTGGATGCAATGGTGGGCGTGGATGACGCTGGCGCTGCTGCTGGCCACGCTCGAGGTGATCATCCCCGGCTACCTGTTCCTTGGCTTTGCGGTGGGGGCGGGGGTCATGGGCCTTTTGATGCTTTTCGGCCTCAGCGCTTCCGGACTGGCCCTGACGCTGGTGGTCTTCGCCGTCATTTCGCTGGCGGCGGTGCTTGTGATGCGGCGCGTCTTCGCCCTGCCGAAAGGGCAGGTCAAGACCTGGGACACCGATATCAACGACAACTAAGCCCGGCGGTTCGGAGAGATCGCCTGGGGTGAGGCAAGCTCTGCCTGTATCTCGAGCGCGGCCTTGCGCGGATCGGCGGCTTTCCAGATCGGGCGGCCGACAACGACGTGATCCGCGCCCGCTGCAATTGCCTGCGCAGGGGTCATCACCCGCTTCTGGTCACCGAGATCGGCCCCGGCAGGCCGCACACCGGGGGTGACGATCAGCTTGCCGGAAGCCTCGGGCAGGGCGCGGACCATCGCGGCCTCTTGCGGTGAACAGATCACGCCATCCGCCCCGCTCGACAGGGCGATCCCCGCGCGTTCCTGCACCAGATCGGCAACATCGCCCGCCTTGATGCAAGAGGCATCCAGATCGGCGCGGTCAAGCGATGTCAGGATCGTCACGGCGAGGATCTTCATATCCGACCCCCCCGCGCCCTCGCGCGCGGCGCGCACCACGTGGGGGTCACCATGCACGGTCAGGAAATCCAGATCGAACTGCGCCACCCCGCGCACCGCCGCCTCGACCGTTGCGCCGATGTCGAAGAACTTCATGTCAAGGAAGATGCGTTTGCCGTGTTCCTGCTTCAGTTCATTGGCCAGCGCCAGCCCGCCACCTGTCAGCATCCCCAGCCCGATCTTGTAGAAACCGACGCTGTCGCCAAGTGCCTTAGCCAGATCCAGCCCCTCAAGGACGTTCGGCACATCCATCGCGACTATCAGGCGGTCATCGGGCATGGGGTGCTCCTGTCTTGTGGTTTGCGGCGGTCTAGCGAAGAGGTGCGTTTCAGACAAGGCACAAGTCTTGCGGAAGGCCCGCAGCGACCCCATTTATCAGCCGAGGCCCACCACGCCATGTGCCGCCAAGCGGGCATGCATCAATCGGGCGCTTGACAAAGGAGAGACCCATGAACTTGGACAAGTTCACCGAGCGGTCGCGCGGCTTTATTCAGGCCGCCCAGACGATCGCAATGCGGGAAAGCCACCAGCGGCTGGCCCCTGAACACCTGCTGAAAGCACTGATGGACGATGAAGAAGGGTTGGCGTCCAACCTGATCACCCGCGCGGGCGGGAATGTCCAGGCCGTGCGGATGAACGTCGATGCGACGCTGACCAAGCTGCCCAAGGTCAGCGGCGATGCGGCACAGGTCTATCTCGACAATACGATGGCCAAGGTCATCGCCGAGGCCGAAGGCATCGCCAAAAAGGCCGGTGACAGCTTTGTGCCCGTCGAACGCCTGCTGACGGCGCTGGCGCTGGTCAAATCCAGGGCCAAGGATGCGCTTGATGCCGGTGGCGTGACGCCGCAGACGCTGAATGCCGCCATCAACGATATCCGCAAGGGCCGCACTGCCGACAGTGCCACCGCCGAGGACAGCTTTGAAGCCTTGTCAAAATACGCCCGCGACCTGACCGAGGCCGCCGAGTTAGGCAAGATCGACCCGATCATCGGCCGTGACGAGGAAATCCGCCGTGCCATGCAGGTCTTGTCCCGCCGCACCAAGAACAACCCCGTTCTGATCGGGGAACCCGGTGTCGGCAAGACCGCGATTGCCGAAGGTCTGGCGCTGCGCATCGTCGATGGCGACGTGCCAGAGTCCTTGCGCAACAAGCGGCTGATGGCGCTCGACATGGGTGCCCTGATCGCCGGTGCGAAATATCGCGGTGAATTCGAGGAACGCCTGAAGGCGGTCCTGAAGGAAATCGAGGCCGCGGCGGGCGAAATCATCCTGTTCATCGACGAAATGCACACGCTGGTCGGTGCCGGCAAGTCGGATGGTGCGATGGATGCCGCCAACCTGATCAAGCCCGCATTGGCCCGGGGCGAGCTGCATTGTATCGGTGCGACGACCTTGGACGAATACCGCAAGTATGTCGAAAAGGACGCAGCCCTTGCCCGCCGGTTCCAGCCCTTGATGGTCGAGGAACCGACCGTGACCGATACCGTCAGCATCCTGCGCGGGATCAAGGAAAAATACGAGTTGCATCACGGCGTCCGTATTTCCGACTCGGCCCTTGTGGCTGCGGCGACGCTGTCGCACCGCTACATCACCGACCGTTTTCTGCCCGACAAGGCCATCGACCTTGTGGACGAGGCCGCAAGCCGTCTGCGCATGGAAGTGGACAGCAAGCCCGAGGAACTCGACGCGCTCGACCGCCAGATCCTGCAATTGCAGATCGAGGCCGAGGCGCTGAAGAAAGAGGACGACAAGGCCTCGAAGGACCGTCTGGCCAAGCTGGAAAAGGAACTGGCCGACCTGCAGGATCGCGGATCGGAAATGACCGCGAAATGGCAGGCCGAACGCGACAAGCTGGAAGGCACCCGTGTGGTGAAGGAAAAGCTGGACCGCGCCCGCGCCGATCTGGATATCGCCAAGCGTGAAGGCAATCTCGCGAAAGCGGGCGAGCTGTCCTATGGCGTGATCCCCCAGCTTGAACGCCAACTGGCCGAGGCTGAAGGCACCGACGATCTGATGGTCGAAGAGGCCGTGCGCCCCGAACAGATCGCCGAAGTGGTCGAGCGTTGGACCGGTATCCCGACCTCGAAGATGCTGGAAGGCGAACGGGATAAGCTGCTGAAGATGGAAGAGCAGTTGGGCAAGCGCGTCATCGGCCAAAAGGCCGCGATGCGGGCCGTATCCAACGCCGTGCGCCGGGCCCGTGCGGGTCTCAATGACGAGAACCGCCCGCTGGGGTCGTTCCTCTTTTTGGGGCCGACAGGTGTCGGCAAGACCGAGCTGACCAAGGCCGTGGCGGAATATCTCTTTGATGATGACAGCGCGATGGTCCGCATCGACATGTCCGAATTCATGGAGAAACACGCCGTCGCCCGACTGATCGGCGCGCCTCCGGGCTATGTCGGCTATGACGAAGGCGGTGTCCTGACCGAGGCCGTGCGGCGGCGTCCCTATCAGGTCGTCCTGTTCGACGAGGTCGAAAAGGCGCATCCCGATGTGTTCAACGTCCTGTTGCAGGTTCTCGATGACGGTGTGCTGACTGACGGTCAGGGCCGCACCGTGGACTTCAAGCAGACGCTGATCATCCTGACGTCGAACCTTGGGGCGCAATCGCTCAGCCAACTGCCTGACGGCGCTGACCCTTCGCAAGCCAAGCGCGATGTGATGGACGCGGTGCGTGCGCACTTCCGGCCCGAGTTCCTGAACCGTCTGGACGAAACGATCATCTTCGACCGTCTGGCGCGTGAGGATATGGCAGGGATCGTCACGATCCAACTTGCGCGGCTGGAAAGGCGTCTGGCGGGACGGAACATCCACCTCGATCTGGATGACGCCGCGCTCAGGTGGCTGGCGGACGAGGGCTATGACCCGGTCTTCGGGGCCCGTCCGCTCAAGCGGGTGATCCAGCGTGCGTTGCAGGATCAACTGGCCGAGATGATCCTCGCCGGTGATGTGATGGACGGCGACAGGATCAAGGTCAGCGCCGGGGCCGACGGGTTGATCGTCGGCGACCGCGTGTCGACCAGCAACCGGCAGCCACCTGAATCGGTGGTTGTCCACTAATTGGGCACCACAGGAAAAGGGGCGTCATCGGGCGCCCCTTTTTCGTTTCGAGGCTTGTAGGTCAGCCATTCTGTCCTATAAGCAAGGTCATGGCAGAACCCCGCGCAGAGACCGGACACACATGGCTTGATGACCTTCAGGGGATTTCTCTGGGGGTCTTTCTGGCGGGCATCGGTGTGCATCTGCTGACAACCGTCGGCCTGATCACAGGCCAGACAGCGGGCGTCGCGGTCATCGCATCCTATCTGACGGGATATTCCTTTGGGCTGATGTTCTTTCTCATCAACCTGCCGTTCTACGCGCTTGCTTGGCGCAGGTTGGGGGTGGAATTCACGTTGAAGTCACTTGCATCCGTGACCGCCCTGTCCGTGATGACCGAGGTCATCCCCGAGGGTATGGTCTTTTCCTATCTCGATCCGGCGCTGGGTGCCGTGACTTTTGGTGCCCTGACCGGCATCGCGCTGCTGGCGCTGTTCCGGCACAACGGATCGCTTGGCGGTCTTGGCGTCGTCGCTTTGCTGATCCAGGACACAACGGGTTTCCGCGCGGGCTGGGTGCAGCTGATCTTCGATGGCGTGGTCTTCAGCGTGGCTTTCCTGCTCTTCCCAGCTTGGGTGGTGCTTTACTCGCTTCTCGGCGCGGTGGTGCTGAACCTGATCATCGCCATCAACCACCGGCGCGACCGCTATATCGCCACATGAAAAAGCCCCGACCGGATGGTCGGGGCTTCGGTTTGAACCGTCAGTAGGTCTTAGCCTTCTGGTGGCAGGATCACAGCGTCGATGACGTGGATCACACCGTTGGTGGCTTCGATGTCGGCCGTGACGACATTCGCGCCATTCACGGTCACACCGCCCATTGTGCCGATGGTGATGTCAGCACCGTTCACGGTCGGGGCCATCATGCCATCCGACAGGTCGGTCGACATCACTTTGCCTGCGACCACGTGGTAGGTCAGGATCGCGGCCAGTGCCTCGGGGTCGGCCAGCAGGGCCTCTACCGTGCCTTCGGGCAGTGCGGCGAAGGCCTCATCCGTTGGTGCGAAGACGGTGAACGGGCCTTCACCCTTCAGCGTATCGACCAGACCTGCGGCCTCTACTGCGGCGACAAGCGTTGTAAAGCTGCCCGCATCGACGGCGGTGTCGACGATGTCCTTTGCGTGGCCACCGGCGAAGGCCGAAGTGCCCAGGGTCGCGGCGACGGTCGTGGCGAGAAACGTTCTACGAAGCATCAAGTATCTCCTAAGTTTTCATCAATGCCTTTGGCGGCATGTTGTTTTCTACGGAGCAGACAGAGACTGGATGACAGGGGAAAAATCATCCACCGGACTTGACGTGATCGCGAAAATTCCTAAGCCGCGCCGCGATTGAACTTCCAGTCACTCTTGTGTGAGTGATCGTGAAGAAATCGGCCACTTCGAGACACATTTCACGCGCTGTCAGGAACGTGACACACCTTTCAGACAATTCCCCCTATATGATGGTCAAAGACAAGAAACGGAGACACCCGATGGCATACCGCTGGAAGAACGATCTGACGATGGCCGATGTGACGCCCAAGGCCGCTTATCTGAACCGCCGTCAAATTCTGGCCGGCACGATGGGCTTGGGCGCGATCGGTCTGGCGGGCAGCGCGCGGGCGCAGGGGCTGGAACCGAACACGCTGGAAGAAATCACCAGCTACAACAACTTCTACGAATTCGGCACCGGCAAGAACGATCCGGCCCAGAACGCGCACAAGCTGGTGACCGCGCCATGGTCGATCAAGCTCGACGGCATGGTCGACCGGCCGGGTGATTATGCGCTGGATGATCTGCTGGCGGGCCTCAGCGTCGAGGATCGCCTCTACCGCTTCCGCTGCGTCGAGGCCTGGTCGATGGTGATCCCGTGGAACGGCATCGAACTGGCCGATATCCTGAACAAGGTCGGCGTCCAGTCGGGTGCGCGCTACGTGGCTTTCGAAACCGTGGTCCAGCCCGAGAACATGATCGGCGTGCAGCGCCGCGTTCTCGACTTTCCCTATGTCGAAGGCCTGCGCCTTGATGAGGCGATGCACCCCCTGACGATCATGGCGACCGGGATCTATGACGAACCGATCTACAATCAGAACGGCGCGCCGATCCGGCTGGTCGTGCCTTGGAAGTATGGCTTCAAATCGATCAAGTCGATCGTCCGGATCACCCTGACGGACCGCGAACCGCCGACCAGCTGGAACAAGGCCAATGCGCGCGAATACGGCTTCTATAGTAACGTGAACCCCAACGTCGATCACCCGCGCTGGTCTCAGGCGACCGAGCGCCGGGTCGGTGGCGGCCTTTTCGCCGCGCGGCAGGATACACTGATGTTCAACGGCTACCCCGAAGTGGCGAGCCTCTATGAGGGCATGGATCTGACCGAGTTCTACTGATGGATGTCGCAGGCAAACTGAATGGCGGTCTGCGCAAGGTCCCGGCATGGCTGATCTACGTCGCCGGTGCCGCCTATGCGGTCTGGGAATTCTGGCGCGCCCTGAACCAGCTTGGCCCCTATCTGGTCGAGCCGATCAATGTGCTGGAACGGTCCTATGGCGAAATCGCGCTGAAACTGCTTGTGCTGGGGCTGCTGGTGACGCCCTTGCGCAAATGGACCGGTCTCAACCTGATCAAGTTCCGGCGCGCCATCGGGGTGACGGCCTTTTTCTTCGTGCTGGCGCATTTTCTGGTTTTCGCGATCCTCGATGTGCAGTCCCTCGAACGTGTCTGGACCGAGATCGTCAAGCGGCCCTACGTGACGGTCGGCATGTTGTCCTTTGTTCTGTTGATTCCGTTGGCGATCACCTCGAACAACCTCTCTGTCCGGCGTCTGGGGGCCGCGACCTGGCGCAAGCTGCACAAGCTGACCTATCCCGCCGCGATCTTCGCCGCGCTGCACTATCTGTGGCTGGTGAAGGGCTTCCAGCTCGAGCCGATCATCTATCTGTTGGTGATCCTCGGCCTGGTGGCGTTGCGTTACGTGGATTTGGGGCGGAAACGGCAGCCCGCATCGCCGCGTGAGTCGGTCCGGACAGGCTGATTCCGGGCGCCCAGGGGCGAATGTCCGATCCCTGCTAGTGCCTCGCGCCATGGGCCCCCCCATATGTGGTGGCACCGTTTCCAAACCGCCTAAGAAAATTGCGCAAGCGGGTCCTTCAGCCACCCTGAAATTTCCCCAACCCCCTCAAAATACATGGAAAATCGTCCTGACCAGAAAAATTGCACTTTTGTAAAAAAAAGGGGTTGCGGGTTTCATGCACTGGACGTAGAACCCCCTTCACTGGCGGCGCTGAGGTGCTGTTGGGACGCTAGACGGGCT
>NZ_DAIPIW010000012.1:0-33827 GCF_036770585.1 Yoonia sp.
CCTGCACGGCCATGACATCGACCTTGTGATAGTGCAGCGCGTGCAGCGTCGCCGCTGTCGGGCTGGGCACCCATGCGCAGTTGGCACCCGATTGCGGGTGACCGATCTTTTGTTCCAGCATCGCGGCCATCATGTCCGGCATGGCCCACATGCCCTTGCCGATCTGCGCCTTGCCGGAAAAGCCGCACTCCAGCCCGATATCGACGTTCTGATCCTCGTAGGCGCCGATCCATTGCTTGCGCTTGATAAAGTCCTTGCGGCTGAAAGGCCCTGCCTCCATCGAGGTGTGGATTTCATCGCCGGTGCGGTCGAGAAAGCCGGTGTTGATGAAGGCGACACGGCTTTTCGCGGCGCGGATACATGCCTTGAGATTCACCGTCGTGCGCCGTTCCTCGTCCATGATACCGATCTTGACGGTGTCGCGCGGCAGGCCCAGCGCATCCTCGACCATCGCGAAAATGTCGCTGGCAAAGGCCACTTCCTCGGGGCCGTGCATCTTGGGTTTGACCACATAGACCGAACCAAGGGCCGAGTTGCCGCCTGCCTTCCCCAGGTCGTGCATGGCGATCAGCACGGTGATCATCGCGTCCATCAGACCTTCGAAAACCTCGTCCCCGTTGGGGTCCAGAATCGCAGGGTTGGTCATCAGGTGGCCGACGTTGCGGATCCACAAGAGCGCGCGTCCCTTGATGGTGATCTCGCCGCCATCGGGCGCCGTGTAGGTCCGGTCATCGGCAAGGCGGCGTGTCATCACCTTGCCGCCCTTCTTGAACGAGGCTTCCAGATCGCCCTGCATGAGACCAAGCCAGTTGCCGTAAGCCTCGACCTTGTCTTCGGCATCGACGCAGGCCACGCTGTCTTCGCAGTCCATGATCGCAGTCACGGCACTTTCCAGACGGACATCAGCCAGAAGCGCCTGATCACGGCTGCCGATCGGATGCGCGCGATCGAAGACAAGTTCGACGTGCAGGCCATTGTTTCGCAACAGGATTGCATCAGGCGCCTTCGGGTTGCCACGGTAGCCCACGAACTTCTCGGGCTGCTTGAGCGGCTGATCGTCGATCAGCAAGGCGCCATTGTGCACATAGTAGCGGGACACGTCCGCGTGGCTGGTGTTCTCGATCGGAAAAGCCTCGTCGAGAAAGACCCGCGACCGGGCCACGACACGGGCCCCGTGGCCACGGTCATAGCCCCCTTTGGGTGAGTGAACCCCCATCGCGTCGGTGCCGTAGAATGCGTCATAAAGGCTGCCCCAGCGCGCATTGGCGGCGTTCAGGGCGAACCTTGCGTTGGTGATCGGCACCACCAGCTGCGGGCCGGGCACTGTCGCAATCTCGGGATCGACATTCGCGGTTTCGATCTCGAAGTCGGGCCCCTCGTCGACCAGATAGCCGATCTCGCGCAGGAATGCCTCATAGGCCGTGCGGTCCAGCGCCTGGCCCCTGCGCGCGATGTGCGAGGCGTCGATGGTCGATTGCAGATCTTCGCGTTTCGCCAGCAAGGCGCGGTTGCGCGGTGTCATTGCGGCCACGAGACCGGCGAAACCTTTCCAGAAACGGTCACTGTCGATGCCGGTGCCAGCCAGCGCGCGCGCATCGATGAACTCTGCCAATTCTTTCGCAACCTGCAGTCCGTGCTTTTCCAGCCGTTCGACCATGGTGATGACCTCCAGAATGTATACTGCGGCACACGCCGCCCCTGTCCCCGAAGTAATCCGCGGGTTTCCGATAGGCAACAAGCTGGTGCGGTTTTCTTGCCAGGTCAGGCTACCGGGCTTTCGCGCGCCCCGATTTGCAGCGGTCCGAGCAATAACGCACCTCGTCCCAGACCTTGGCCCATTTCTTGCGCCAGGCGAACGGTCGCCCGCAGGTCGCGCAGGTTTTCTGGGGCAGGTCGGATTTGCGGCGCATCTTGGGCATGGCGCGATGGTAGTGCGCGCGCAGAGCGCGGAAAGGTGCACCCGGGACGAAATCGCCGATTTGCCGGGTTCCGCCGAGGCCTGCGCGTTTTCGCCTATCTTCTGGCGGTGGCATAACGCCTATGATACTGTCGCCATATTGTTACCGTGGATGGTGCATTGAGGTGCCCATGGAAGACCGCATCGATCCCCTGATCGTGGAACGCGCCCCTTGGCTGGGCAAGCCGTCGCCTTACGCGCGGGTGATGCGCAAGGGGCTGGACCGGCTTTTGGGATACCGGACGACCGTCGATCTTGCGACATCCTTGAAAGACGCGCCCCCGTCCGAGATCATGGCGCGGATGGCCGAAAGGCTTTGCAAGATGGTGGACGTGCAGGGGCTGGGGAATATCCCGCGTTTCGGTCCCGCGCTTGTCGTGGCGAACCATCCCACCGGGATCGCGGATGGAATCGTGCTGCAAAGCCTGATTGCCCGGGTCAGGGACGACGCCTACTTCTTCGCCAACCGCGACATCCTGCGGGTGCTGCCGCAGATGGAAAGCATGATCGCCCCGGTCGAGTGGCGGCTGGACAAGCGCAGCCACGGCAAGACCCGCGAAACGATGGCCTATGTGCATGAAGCGACCGCCGAAGGGCGTCTGGGCGTGATCTTCCCGTCCGGCCGTCTGGCCAAGCGGCGCGGTATACGTCTTTACGAACGTCCGTGGATGGCCTCTGCGGCCATGCTCGCCCGCAAGTATGACCTGCCGGTGGTCCCGATCAACATTCAGGCGCGCAACTCGGTGTTGTTCTATCTTTTCGATGCGCTGCATCCCACCTTGCGCGACATCACGCTGTTCCACGAGACGCTCAACAAGGACCGCCAGCCCTACCGCGTGAATGTGGGCGAGCCGATCTCGGCCTCGGCGATTCCGCGCGACGCCAAGGACGGTATCGCGTTCCTGCGTGATGTCACGCTGGCGCTGGGCGGGCGGGACGCGCCCACGGTCAACATGCTGCGCAGTTCGCGGATCTGGGCCTGATCGCGTTTCCACCTTGTCTTGAAGCCGCCCCACGCTTCTTTTAAACGAAGCCGGTAAGCCGCAAGAGGATGCCCCATGCTTGACCTGACCTATGACGCCCCTGCCCCCAAGACCATTGCCGGTGCAACGGGCGACTGGGAGTTGGTGATCGGCCTTGAAGTCCATGCGCAGGTTGCCACCAAAGCCAAGCTTTTCTCGGGGGCCTCGACCGAATTCGGCGCCGAACCCAACAGCAACGTGGCTTTCGTCGATGCTGGCATGCCCGGGATGTTGCCGGTGATCAACGAAGGCTGTGTCGCGCAGGCCGTGAGGACCGGACTGGGGCTGAACGCGCAGATCAATCTCGTCTCGGCCTTCGACCGCAAGAACTATTTCTATCCCGACCTGCCGCAGGGCTATCAGATTTCCCAGCTCTATCACCCCATCGTGGGCGAAGGCGACGTGCTGGTCGAAATGGGCAACGGCACCGCGCGCCGCGTCCGTATCGAACGCATCCACCTTGAACAGGATGCGGGCAAGTCGATCCATGACATGGATCCGGCCATGTCCTTCGTCGACCTCAACCGGACCGGTGTCGCGCTGATGGAAATCGTCAGCCGCCCCGATATCCGTGGCCCCGAAGAGGCCGCCGCCTATGTCGGCAAGCTGCGCCAGATCATGCGCTACCTCGGCACCTGTGACGGCAACATGCAGAACGGCAACCTGCGGGCGGACGTGAACGTCTCGGTCTGCCGTCCGGGCGACTACGAGCGGTATCAGGCGACACAGGATTTCAGCCACCTCGGCACGCGCTGCGAGATCAAGAACATGAACTCGATGCGGTTCATCCAGATGGCGATCGACTACGAGGCCCGCCGCCAGATCGCCCTGCTGGAAGACGGAAAGGCGGTCGTGCAGGAAACGCGGCTTTATGATCCGGACAAGAACGAGACACGCTCGATGCGCTCCAAGGAAGAGGCGCACGACTACCGCTATTTCCCCGATCCCGATCTTCTGCCGCTGGAAATCGAACAGGCCTGGGTGGATGACATCGCCGCCGCCCTGCCCGAACTGCCCGACCAGAAGAAGGCGCGCTTCATCGCCGATTTCGGTCTGTCCGATTATGACGCCTCGGTCCTGACAGCCGAGGTGGCCAATGCGGTCTACTTCGAGAAAGTCGCCGAAGGACGCGATGGCAAGCTGGCGGCCAATTGGGTGATCAACGAACTTTTCGGTCGTCTCAAGAAAGAGGACCACAGCATCGAGGACAGCCCTGTTTCCGCAGACCAGCTGGGCGAATTGATCGGGCTGATCAAATCGGACGTCATTTCCGGCAAGATCGCCAAGGACGTCTTCGAGATCTGCTACACCACAGGCCGCAATCCCGCCGAGATCGTCGAGACCGAAGGCATGAAGCAGGTCACCGATACCGGCGCAATCGAAGCTGCGGTCGACGAGATCATCGCGGCTAACCCCGCGCAGGTGGAAAAGGCCAAGGCCAACCCCAAACTGGCCGGCTGGTTCGTCGGACAGGTGATGAAGGCGACTGGCGGCAAGGCCAATCCCGCGGCCGTCAATCAGTTGGTTTCCGCCAAACTGGGGCTGTAACGCCAAATTCAATGGCGTGAAGGGCTGCACTTTGATAGACATCTACTGGTGACCAAGGGGGAAGCGGATGTCCTACGAATACAAAGTTGTGCCTGCTCCGGTGCGTGGCCTCAAGGCCAAGGGTCTGAAGACGACGGAAGACCGCTTTGCCCATGCGTTGGAGACAACGATGAACGAGCTTGCGTCCAGTGGTTGGGAATACGTCCGCGCCGATACGCTGCCCTGCGAGCAGCGCGAAGGCATCATGAGCAAGACCACGGTCTTCCAGAACATGCTTGTCTTCCGCCGCGAAAAGAAAGCCGCCGTCGCTGCGCCCCTTGTCCGCGCTGATCCACAGGTTGCCGCGCCAACGCCCAAGACCGGACAAGAGCGTCTGGCCGACCGTGATCTGCTGGCGCCGAAGCCCGCCGCCCCTGCATCCGCAAAAGAGCCCGAGGTCGGACGGTCCGATCAAAAGGTCGGCAAGCCTTCGCCTGACGTGGCTGCCGAATAGTCAGCGGATCTCGATCGCCAAGGCGTGAAGGCGGCCCAGGATATCCTTGCCCAAGGCCTCATGAATGGCGCGGTGACGCGCGATCCGCGACTTGTCGGCCAATGACGGCGCACTGATCACCACCCGCCAATGGCTTTCGCCACTTCCGTCATCGCCTGCATGCCCCGCATGCTTGTGGCTTTCGTTAATCACTTCCAGATGCTCTGGCGATAGGCTGCCGAGCGCTGCGCGAATTTCGCTTTCAAGCGCCATAAATTTGTTCCTGCCCTCTTCAATCTTGCGTCCAACAGTCTAAAGTTTGCTCTCCGAGTCGAAAAGGTGAGAAGCACCGATGAAGAAAGATGATCCCTTTGGTTTCGACATGTCCGTGTCGAGCGCGAAGAAAAAGAACGTGCGCGGGCGCCGGGGGATGTCGGGTGCGTCTGAAACGTCAAAACGTGTCTGCGACCACGAGGGGTGCGAAAAGCCCGGCCTGTTCAGGGCCCCGAAGGCGCCTGATGTGCTGGATGACTACTTCTGGTTCTGCCAAGAACATGTGCGCGAATACAATCTGAAATGGAACTTCTTCGACAGCACGACCGAGGCCGAAATGGCCGCCCAGATGGACAGTGACCGGGTCTGGGAACGCCCGACGAAACCCTTCAAGCGTTCGGTCGAAGAACGCGCCTGGGCGCGGCTTGGCATCGATGACGCGCATCAGGTTCTGGGGGCCAATGCCACCCGCAATCCCGGACGCGGTGCCGCCACGGGGCGCAAGCTGCCGCCCACGGAACGGCGCGCGATCGAAATTCTCGACGCCAAGGACAACTGGTCAAAGCAGGAAATCCGCAAGGCCTACAAAGCGCTGATCAAGGTGCTGCATCCCGATATGAACGGCGGCGACCGCAGTCAGGAAGAGCAATTGTCACAGGTCGTCTGGGCGTGGGACCAGTTGAAAGACAGCAGGAACTTTCGCGACAAGGACTAGGCAGGCGACCGCCTAGTCTGTCCGGTGATAAAGGTTCACGCGCGACAGCACACTCAGCGGTGCCGTCAAGTCACGCGCCGCTTCATCTTCGCTGAAACCCACAAAGCGCTCTTTCTGAAGGATGGTCATCAGATAATGCGCACCGAAGATGGCCGCAAACCAGCCCACGGCGAGAACCGGAAAGGCGATGAACTGCGTCGCAAGCAGAACCGGTGCGTAGAAGGTCCCGTAGATCGGTGAAATCAGCGTTCCTGCGATCACCGATGCGATCAGCGATGCCGCGATGCCCCCGACGAAGGCCCGCATCCAGCCCAAGACCCCAAGCGCCCCAAGCCAGCCGCGTGCTGCGTAAAGGGCAAGCGCCCCGCCGATGACACCGGCCAGAACGGTCCAGCCTGACAGCGGCAAAGCCACGGCAGCCGGTCCTGTTCCGCTGTTCACCCCTGCCATGACAAAGACGGTCAGCACCCCTGATACGGTCATCACGATTGCAAAGGCGGCGGCATAAGCCTTTTCACCTTTGCTGAGTTGGAAACGCGATCTTATTCTCGTCAACATTCCAGTTAATCCCCACTAACTGATCACCAAACACCCGACGTTTCTCAAATGGTCGTCTTCGAAAAAGGCCAAACATCCCGTCACACTAATGTCAGATGATTGCCACAATTCGCACACGATTCCAAGAAAATCGGTTGTGACAGTGCCAATGTGTGAACAGTAGTCGTGGCAGCGAAGAAATTGCAAACACTTGGAAACAAAGGCTGTCCAAAAGTTAACATAGTTTATCAATCCCTTTACAACCCACAGGCGAATCTGCCCTGATCCCGTGTTTTCCGCCCCAAGTCGGGAATCGCATCGGTGCGGAACTCGCGGCCCGTCGCGTCGGACCTTCTGCCCCTTCCCCTTGCAGCGCCTTGCGATATGTTGCATCCCGACCGCAAGAAGACTCGATCAGCGCAAAGGCACCAAGGATGGCGGATGGTATGACAGACATGCACGCAAAACCGACCGAGGAAATCTCGGTTCGCGAGGTCTTCGGCATCGACAGCAACATGAAGATCAAGGCCTTTGCAGACCGCACCGACCGCGTTCCGGAAATCGACAGCACCTACAAGTTCGATCCCGACACGACTTTGGCCATCCTCGCAGGCTTCGGCTACAACCGTCGGGTCATGATCCAGGGCTATCACGGGACCGGCAAATCGACCCATATCGAACAGGTCGCCGCCCGCCTGAATTGGCCTGCCGTGCGCGTGAACCTCGACAGTCACATCAGCCGGATCGACCTGATCGGCAAGGACGCGATCAAGCTGCGCGACGGCGTGCAGGTGACAGAATTCCACGAAGGCATCCTGCCATGGGCGCTGCGCAACCCCGTCGCCATCGTCTTCGACGAATATGACGCGGGCCGCGCGGATGTGATGTTCGTGATCCAGCGCGTCCTTGAAACCGACGGCAAGCTGACGCTGATGGACCAGAACGAGATCATCACCCCGCACCCCTATTTCCGGCTGTTCGCGACCGCGAATACCGTCGGTCTGGGCGATACGACGGGTCTTTATCACGGCACCCAGCAGATCAACCAGGCGCAGATGGACCGCTGGTCGCTGGTGGCGACGCTGAACTACCTCAGCCATGATGCCGAGGCCGCGATCGTGTTGTCGAAGTCGCCGCATTACAACACCGACAAGGGCCGCAAGATCGTCAGCCAGATGGTGACAGTCGCCGACCTGACACGGACGGCCTTCATGAACGGCGATCTGTCGACCGTCATGTCACCGCGCACCGTTCTGGCATGGGCCGAGAATGCCCGCATCTTTCAGGATGTGGGCTATGCCTTCCGCCTGTCGTTTCTCAACAAATGCGATGAACTGGAACGCCAGACGGTGGCTGAATTCTATCAGCGCTGCTTTGACGAGGAACTGCCCGAAAGTGCTGCAAGCATGAGCCTCGGCTGAGGCTGGCGGGGTTCCATGCGGCTGCGGGGCGCTTCGGCGCCCCGATCGCATTTTGGCGACGATCCCTTGAATTGACCAATGATTGTCGATGAATTCGCCATGGATTGCCATAATCCAGACGAAATCATCCGCATAACTATGTGCACCACTCAACTGGAGCCGCACAATGAAGATGACAATTGGTGCCCCGCTACCGCCCGATTACCAAGTCAGCCACGAAGACCTCGCAGAAAGCGCCGCAACATTGATCGCCCACGCCTTGTTGCCCGTCTTTTCCGAAAACATGAGCGAGGAACTCGCCAAGGCCAATGTCGAAGGCATCGTGACAGAGCTGGCCTATCTGTTCGACGAGGGGGAAATCGTGCTCGGCGGCAAGAGCTACCGTCCGCGCATCGCATTCGTCGATGAGGCCGGAAAGATGCTGCCGGGTGCTGCGACGCTGGCCCATATGCACCAGCTTGCCACCGCTCCCTTCGAGATCGATCCAGAGGCGGCGATCACCTTCGAAGAGCCTGAATTCGTGGAAGAGTAAGCGGCGCGCAGGCAAGGGCCCACGCGCCGTTTCATGTCAGGCCGCTGCGGCCTCTGCGGTTTGCGCGCGGGCGACCTTTGTCGCCTTGGCCCACCACACGATATCATCAAGCGTCGCTTGCACCGATGGCAGCAGGTGATCCGCAATCGTGTCGATCTCGCCGTTCTGGCCAAGCGGATGCACGGCGAAGAAATCGCTGCCGCCGATGTGAACGGCGTTGCGGGTTGCGACCATCTGCAGTTCAACAGCGATGTTGCGCAGGTGTTCCAGGGCACGGGTGCCGCCGACCGAACCATAGGCAATCGCCGACATTGGCTTGCGGTTCCATTCGTTATAGGCCTGATCCAGCGCGTTCTTCAGCGCACCGGTGATCGAGCGGTTGTATTCGGCGACGACAAAGATGTAGCCGTCGAATTCGGCCATCTTCTTCTGCCATTTCACGGCACGCGCGTCAGCGGACGGCATCCACAGATTGCTGGCGGCCTCGTCGAACAGCGGCAGGTCATAGTCGCGCAGGTCGACCAGTTCGATTTCCATATCGGTGCGCTTTTGCGCCTGGGCCAGCATCCACTGGGCCGGCTTGTCGGCAAAGCGGGTCGCGCGGGTCGATCCGATGATCAGGGCGATTTTCGGTTGGGTGGACATATCACACTCCTGGTTAGGGGGTTTCACGATCAGACAGCTATGACCCCCGGCCTGGGTGGAGTAGGCCCATTTGCGCGCAGCTTCTGTGCAGGAATGTGCGGTGCGGGCAAGAGCCCAGCTTCCCCTTGCCGAAACCGCGTGGGAGTGGTTTATCGAAACCATGACCAAACCCGCTGACAACCCAGCCGATCCGTTCAAGAAGGCGCTTGCCGAAGCCACCAAGGTGATGGCGGACGACCCCGACCTGTCGATCACCTATTCGGTCGATCCGGCAGGCCAGACGGCGGACAGCATCCGGCTGCCACAGATCTCGCGCCGGATGACCCGGGACGAGGTCTTGCTGGCGCGCGGCACCGCCGACGCCTTTGCACTGCGCCACAAGTTTCACGATCCGAAGGTGAACGCGCGGTATATGCCGCAAGGCCAGATGGCGCAGGACCTTTACGACGCCATGGAAACCGCCCGGATCGAGGCTGTCGGCGCGCAATACATGCCCGGCACCGCAGGCAATATCGACGCCAAGATCGGCACCGAGGCGATGCGCAAGGGCTACGACCAGATCAGCCAAGCCGCCGATGCGCCGCTTGCCGTCGCAGCAGGCTATCTGATCCGTCATCTTGCAACCGGACGCGACCTGCCCAAGGGCGCGGACAATGTAATGGAACTGTGGCGCGGCTTTATCGAGGACCACTGCGGCGGGACGCTCGAATCCCTTGCCGAGACGTTGAAAGACCAGCAGGCTTTCGCGAAATTCGCCCGTCAGATGATCAGCGACATGGGCTACGGCGACCAGTTGGGCGATGATCCCGATGCGCTGGACGACGACATGGACGACGAGGCCGAGGAAGGCTCGGACGACGACAGCCAGGAACCCGACAGCACGGGCGAGGACGACAGCGAGGGCGAGGATGCCGAAGGCGCGCCCGAACAGTCGCAGGACGACACGCAGGACGCATCCCAGGCGCAAGTCAGCATGGACGATCAGGCCGACGCCGAAATGGGCGAAGAGGCCGAGATGCCCGAGGGCGAGGCCCCGCTCGATCCCCCTGCCCCGCAACCGATCTCGGACGCGGATCCCGACTACAAGGTCTTCACCACCCAATTCGACGAGGAAATCGCCGCCGAGGATCTGGCCGAACCGGTCGAGCTGGAACGGCTGCGCGCCTATCTCGACCAGCAGCTTGAACCGCTGAAAGGTGCCGTCTCGCGGCTGGCCAACAAGCTGCAACGGCGCTTGCAGGCGCAGCAGAACCGGTCATGGGAATTCGACCGCGAAGAGGGGATATTGGACGCGGGACGACTGGCGCGGATCGTCGCCTCGCCCACCACGCCCCTGTCGTTCAAGGTCGAAAAGGACACCGACTTTCGCGATACGGTCGTGACGCTTCTGCTGGACAATTCGGGGTCGATGCGCGGACGGCCGATCTCGATCGCCGCCATCTGCGCCGATGTCATGGCCCGCACGCTTGAACGGTGCGACGTGAAGGTCGAAATCCTCGGCTTCACCACCAAGGCGTGGAAGGGCGGCCAGTCGCGCGAGACGTGGCTGGCAGAAGGACGCGCCGCGATGCCGGGCCGTCTGAATGACCTGCGCCACATCGTCTACAAATCCGCCGATGCCCCCTGGCGGCGAGCGAGGCCCAATCTGGGTTTGATGATGAAAGAGGGGCTGCTGAAAGAGAATATCGACGGCGAGGCGCTGGAATGGGCGCACCGCCGGATGGTGATGCGGCCCGAACAGCGCAAGGTGCTGATGGTGATTTCCGACGGTGCGCCGGTGGACGATTCGACCCTGTCGGTGAACCCCGCCAATTATCTGGAAAAGCACCTGCGCGATGTGATCGCCATGGTCGAAAAGCGCAAGGCGGTGGAACTTGTGGCCATCGGGATCGGCCATGATGTGACGCGCTATTATCAGCGCGCCGTCACGATCACGGATGTCGAACAATTGGCCGGTGCGATGACCGAACAGCTTGCCGGCCTCTTCGATGCCGACCCACGCAAACGGGCCCGCGTGCTGGGGATGCGCAAAGCAGGCTGAGGCGCCTGGTGATCCCGTCGGATGCCTCCGGCGGGAGTTTCTTGGGAGAAAGAAGGCCGGAATGTTCCAGACCTTTGAGGCAACTTCGACGCCCGATCAGGGACCGCCACGGTTGGCCGCCCTGCGCGCGGTGATGGCGGCACAAGCGGTGGACGTCTTTCTGGTGCCACGCGCCGATGCCCATCAGGGCGAATACGTCGCCCCGCGCGATGCGCGTCTGGAATGGCTGACGGGGTTTTCGGGCTCGGCAGGGTTTTGCGCCGTGATGCAGGCGCAGGCCGGTGTGTTTGTCGATGGGCGCTACCGATTGCAGGTGCGGGCACAGGTCGCCCGCGACTTTACCCCCGTGCACTGGCCCGAGACGCAACTGGCCGACTGGCTGAAGGAGCATGCCACCGCAGGGATGACCCTGGCCTATGACCCGTGGCTCCATACCGCGACCGAGATTGCCGATCTGCGCCAGTCCTGTCCCGATCTGAACATCGTGGCGCGCGCCAATCTGGTCGACCTGATCTGGGACGATCAACCGGCGCTGTCGCCTGCGCCGTTTTCAGTTCACCCGATCGATTTCGCAGGCGAAAGCCATGCCGCCAAGCGGGCACGCCTGGCAAAGGCGCTGCAAGCAGAGGCCGCCGTGCTGACCCTGCCTGACAGCATCGCTTGGCTGCTGAACATCCGTGGCACCGATGTCGCGCGCAACCCTGTCCCGCATGCCTTTGCCATCCTGCACAAGTCCGGTGCCGTCGATCTTTTTGCGGCGGGCGAGAAAGTGGCAGCGGTGCGTGATCACCTCGGCCCCGATATCCGGCACTTTGCACCTGCTGATTTTCTTGCCGCACTCTCGGCGCTGGACGGCAAGGTCCTGATCGACAAGCGCAGTTGTCCCGATGTCGTTGTCAGGACGCTGACCGACGCGGGGTGCGAGGTGATCCGCGACCTCGACCCTTGCGTCCTGCCCAAGGCGCGCAAGAATGTAACCGAAATCGCGGGCGCGCGCGCCGCGCAGGCGCGCGATGCGGTGGCGATGGTCCGCTTTCTGGCATGGCTCGACCGCGAGGCACCCAAGGGCGGGCTGACCGAGATCGACGTGGTCAAGGCGCTGGAAGGGTTCCGGCGCGACACCAACGCCTTGCGCGATATCAGTTTCGAGACGATCTGCGGGGCTGGCCCGAACGGGGCGATTGTCCACTACCGTGTCAGCGAAGAGACCAACCGGCCAGTCAAGCGCGGCGAGCTGCTGTTGGTGGACAGCGGCGGTCAGTATCTTGACGGGACGACGGACATCACGCGCACCGTCGCCATCGGCCCCGTCGGTGAAGATGAACGCCACTGCTACACCCGCGTGCTGCAGGGCATGGTCGCGGTCAGCCGGATCCGCTTTCCCAAGGGTGTCGGTGGCCAGCATCTCGACGCACTGGCGCGCGCGCCGCTTTGGATGTCGGGGCAGGATTACGACCATGGCACCGGCCATGGCATCGGCAGCTACTTGAGCGTGCACGAGGGGCCGCAGGGTATCTCGCGCCGGTCCGAGGTCGCGCTGGAAGAGGGCATGATCCTGTCGAACGAGCCGGGCTATTACCGCGAGGGCGCCTTTGGCATCCGGATCGAGAACCTGATCGTGGCGACCCCTGCCCCTGCCATCGCAGGCGGTGACGACCGCGCCATGCTGCACTTCGAGACGCTGACCCATGTCCCCTTCGACCGCCGTCTGATCGACCTTGCGCTGCTGACCGATGCAGAACGGGGCTGGATCGACCGCTATCATGCGGATACATTGGCGCTTCTGGCGGGGCGGCTCGATCCCGAGACGCGCGATTGGCTGGCAACGGCCTGCGCGCCGCTTTGATACCGAAATGTTGCAGAGCGCCACTAGGCACGATGCAGGACCGAGGAGGTGAGAACTGACATGGCCGAACATATCAAGATCCGTCCGGCGACGGGAACATGGGTCGTGCGCGCCGGTGGTGCGGTATTGGGTGAAAGCATCCAAGCGCTGGAACTGGTCGAGGGCGATTACCCCCCCGTGGTCTATTTTCCGCGCGGGGACCTTGCCATGGCCTTCCTCGACGCCTCCGAGACGACATCGACCTGTCCGTACAAGGGCAAGGCCAGCTACTTTTCCATCGTCGCCAAAAGCGGGCCGATCGCGGATGCGGCGTGGTCCTACGAGACCCCCAAGGATGCCGTCAGTCAGATCGCCGGCTACATCGCCTTTTACACCAACAAAGTCGCCGTCGAGCAGGTCTAGGAATGTTCCTCGGCCGCCGTCGCAGCCAAGGCACGGTTCATTGCCTTGAGCGCGTCGACCTGAAAGAGTGCGCCGGATAGCTCGGGTGGCGCATCCTCGCCTGCCAGTGTCACAACGGGAATGAACCCCGGATTGCCGCGTTCGAAAATCGGCATCGCCTGTTCCAGTGTCGCGCTGCTGTCCAGATACAGCCCCTCACGGATCAGCTTCCAGCATTCCGCCTCGTTCGCGGCGCGCGGATCGTCCATGTCGCGCATGACACCCGAGACCTTGAAAGTGCTCAGCAGATAGGCCTGTGGGCCCGCAGCAAGGTGCACATTGCGCCGCTCGAGTTGGGTAAGGAAGAACGACCGGTCCACAAGCCGCGACGAAAGGGCCGTCGAAATCGAGACGGCCACCATCACCGCAAGCCCGGTCTGCCAATCGCCGGTCAGCTCGAAGACGATCAATGTGGTCGAAATCGGCGCACCGAGGACCGCCGCCGCAACCGCCCCCATCCCCGCCAAGGCATAAAGCGTCTCGCTGCCCGATACCGTCGGAAAGACCGAGGTCGCAATCGCCCCGAACGCCAGCCCCGTCAGCGCACCGATCATCAGCGAAGGAGAAAACACCCCGCCCCCCATGCGCCCGCCCATCGTGATTGCCACTGCGACGACCTTGATCACGACAAAGACGATCGCCTCATGCAACAGCAGGCTGCCCGTCAGCGCAGCCGAGGTGGTTTCATACCCGACCCCGATGATATGCGGAAACCAGATCGCGATTGCGCCCAAAAGCGCGCCCGCAATGGCCGGACGCAGATAGCGCGGCAATCTGATCTCGGCCTGGACATGACTGCCGAAATCATCGGCGAGAAAGATCGCCCTCATCAGGACCACTGCGACCAGCCCGCAGACAAACCCGAGGATCAGGAAGGCGGGAAGCTCGACGTAGAAGCCAAGCGCGTTCTGGGTGTTCAGGGTGAATTCGGTCACATCCCCGAAAACCAGCCGGTTGATCACTGTCCCTGCCGCCGAGGCAATCACGATCGGGGCGAAGGCATGGACCGCGAAATGGCGCAAGACGACCTCGAGCGCGAAAAGCGCGCCGGCGATGGGCGCGTTGAAGCTGGCCGAGACCGCAGCCGCGACCGCACAGCCCAGCAGGTCGCGGCCGGTGATCCCGTTGGCGTTGATCCAGCGACAGACCGCCGTTGAAATCACCGCCGCCAAATGCACGACCGGACCTTCACGCCCCGACGACCCCCCCGTCGAGAGCGTGATCATCGAGGCTGCCGCCGAGGCAAGACCGCGCCGGATCTCGACCCGTCCTTCGGCGAGGGCCGCGCCCTCGATCACATCCGCGACCGAGCGGACACGCCCGTCATCGGTGAACCGGTGCAGGATAAGTCCGACGATCAGCCCGCCGCAGATCGGGATGAGCAGAATCTGATACCAGGGCAAGCTCGCCGCAAAGGAATGCAACGTCAGAACATCGTCCGACCCATAGGCAGCCGTCTGGATCGCGTAGATCCCAAGGCGGAAAAGAACCGCCGCCGCGCCCGCCGCGATGCCGATGGCAAGGGCGATGAACCAGAACTGCATCTGGTTGGGACCATGGACCTTGATGGCATGCAGCGCGTCGCGACATGCGGTCTTGGTGTCCGCGACACTTTGAAGGATAAGTGCTTTGACCGGTTTTCCCATGCCAGGGTCACAACCATGTTTGCTGCAAGACGGGGCCCAGAAACTGAAAAAGTCCAACCCCTTGGCATAGCCCGTTCTTAGTCCAGACAAGCAAGTGAGCCAAGGCAGAACTACGATGGCCTTTCGCCCAAGCCGCGCGCAAATCGACCCGTTGCCGAATCGTCATCATGGCGCAGCGCATCGGCGTTCCGGCGGATACAACCTTGACAGGTTCTGACGCTACGTCATTCCTTGCCCGCGGCCAGCATGACCCCAAAGCAGAATCCCGACGAAGACCGTGCCTAAATGAATGAGTTTATGGTGATTTTCGCTTAAAGGTCTGGGATTCAGACGTTTTTCCACATCAGCTTGCTTGCATCCAAACTCAACCGAAAGATGTAGGTCAGAATCCATGACATACTTTGGTGCAGGTTGCAGGCGGATACGCGGTGGTTGTAATTTGGCTCATGGGAAGGAAACTTTCCGCGTTAACTAGTAAGTGGCTTATCCACGGGTAACCAGTACTAGGCTGTCCACAAAGATGGCCGAAAATGAACTACGTATTTTGCGGAGGTGAGTGGCCGCATCATGCGTCTTAAGAGTGGGCTGGGTAACCGGTGTTAGTTCAGGGCGTCGCGCTTGTCGCGGCGCCCATTTCTGTTCAGGCCATCAGTGCCTGGGCCGCGCGTCGTGCTTCGTCCGTCACGCGATCGCCCGAGATCATGCGGGCGATTTCATCAACCCGCGCAGGGTGATCCAGCGCCACAACCGTCGAGAGCGTCTCTGACGCGGTCTGCTGCTTCTCGACGCGCCAATGGTGACCGCCCAAGGCGGCTACCTGTGGTGAGTGCGTGACAACCAGAACCTGCCCGCCTTCTGCCAGCCGTGCCAGCCGCCGCCCGACCGCATCAGCCGTCGCCCCCCCGACCCCGCGATCGATCTCGTCGAAGATCAGCGTCAGACCTGCATCCGCCTCGGTCAGGCAGACCTTCAATGCCAGCAGAAAGCGACTGAGCTCGCCGCCCGAGGCGATCTTGTTCAGCGGACCGGATGGCGCGCCGGGGTTGGTGGCGACAGTGAAGGCCACGGTATCGGCGCCATCGGGACCCGGATCGGTCGGGGTGATCTCGGTCGCAAAGACCGCGCGTTCCATCTTGAGCGGGGCGAGTTCCTTCGCCATCGCGGCATCAAGCCGATCCGCCGCCTTGCGTCGGGCCTGCGACAGGGCGTTTGCGGCACGGGCATAGTCCTGCTCTGCCTCTGTCACGGCTTTGGCCAGCCGTGTCATGTCGCCGGAGCTTTCATCCAGCGTCGTCAGCCGCCGCCGCAGATCTTCCGCGAATGCCGCAAGGTCATCGGGCAAGACGGCATGTTTGCGGGCAAGGCCACGGATCGCAAAGAGACGCTCTTCGACCTCTTCCAGATCGAAGGTATTGAAGGACAGCGACTCCAGACAATCCGCAACGCCGCGCTGTGCCTCGTCCAATGCCAGCATCGCCCGTTCGAGCGCCTCGAGAGGCGCTTCAAGTTGGCCCTCGGCGTCGCCTGCCACACCCTGCAACCATCGCGAGGCATCACTGACCATGCCCTCGGCACCGTTCAGGCCCAATGCCTCGCCCGCCTTGGCGATATCCTGACGAATGCGCTCTGCCGCCTGCATCAGACGCCGCTGTGTGTCCAGCGCCGCTTCTTCACCTTCCAAAGGGGCAAGGGCATCCAGTTCCTTGACGGCATGACGAAGAAACTCTTCTTCGGACCTGACTTCGGCGATCCGTGCCTCGGCCTCTGACAGCGCCTTGCGTGCCGTGGCCAGCGCCCGCCAACTGCTGCGCGTTTCGGCGGTCAGCGCCGCCAGACCACCGAAATCATCCAGCATCTGGCGATGACCGCGCGGGTTCAGAAGACCACGGTCATCGTGCTGGCCATGAAGCTCGACCAAGGTATCGGAAAGCTGGCGCAGAACCTCGCCGCTGACACGGCGGTCATTGATCCATGCGGTCTTGCGGCCATCGCTTGTGTTCACGCGCCGCAGGATCAATTCATCCTCGGTCGCTATCCCTGCCTCTTCCAGAACCGCATGGGCGGCATGTCCGGCAGGCAACTGAAAGGTCGCCGTCACCTCGCCCTGTGCCGCGCCCTGCCGCACCAGTTCCGCCCGCCCGCGCCAGCCAAGCACGAAGCCCAGCGCATCCAGCAGGATCGACTTGCCCGCGCCGGTCTCGCCGGTCAGCACGTTCAGACCCGGCTGAAACTCAAGCTCCAGCCGGTCGATGATCAGCATGTCCCTGATGTCTAATCCGCGCAGCATCCGCCCGCCCTGCGTTTCGCCCGCACTGACCCTATGTCAGATCCACTCGCCACGGACGACCTGCCGGTAAATCGACGACAGCCAGTTGTTGCCCACCGGATCGGCCCGCAACCCCTGCCCCGTCAAAAGCGCGAAGCTTGCCTCATACCATTCGCTGGACTGGTAGTTGAAACCCAGGATCGCACCTGCGGTCTGCGCCTCGTCCAGAAGGCCCAGCGAGAGGTAGGATTCGACCAAGCGGTGCAGCGCCTCGGGCGTATGGGTCGAGGTCTGGAAATCCTCGACCACCGTGCGGAACCGGTTCACCGCCGCAGTGAAGTTCCCGCGCTTGAGGTAGAACCGGCCGATCTCCATTTCCTTGGCGGCAAGGTGATCGAAAGCAAGGTCGAACTTCTGGGCCGAGAGGCGCGCATATTCGGTCCCGGGATATTGTTCGATCACACGACGCAACGATTGCAGCGCCTGAATGGTCAATCCCTGATCGCGGCCGATCTCGTCGATCTGGTCGTAATAGGACAAGGCCAAAAGGTATGCCGCATAGGCCGCGTCACTTTCAGCCGGATAAAAGTCGAGATAGCGCTGCGCGGCCGCGCGGCTGCCCTCGTAGTTTTCGTCGCGATGGTACGAGAACGCCTGCATGATCAACGCGCGCTCGGCCAGTTCCGAATAGGGATAAAGCCGCTCGATCTCGCCGAAGGTGATGGCCGCATCATCCGCCTGCCCGTTCTGCAACTGGGTCTCGGCGCGGGCAAAGATTTCCTGTGCCGTCAGATCCTCCAGTGGTGGGCCACTCTCAAGCGCACCGCAGGCAGCGACGATAACAATCGAACCGACCGCAGCAAAACGGATGAACCAACGCGAAATTGGGGCTTGGGTCACTGACATCGGGAAGGCCTCACTCACACCTCTGGAAAGGCAGTGCCGCGCCTGCCGTCATTGACGATTGGTCTAACATAGAAAAATCGGGGGCAAAATGCCTTTCGCGCGCGGGCCGTTCAACAGTCCGACAGGGCTGTCAGGCCACGGCTTCGAGATCGGCAGGGCTGACACCCACACCGGGCAAGCGGGCAGACGTGCGGCGGTCACATTCCACCCAACGCCATGCATCCGGCCGTGCAAACAGCGACCGCAGCAGCCTGTTGGTCATCGCATGACCTGACTTGTACCCCGTATAGCGGCCAAGGATCGGCGCACCCGCAGTATAGAGATCACCCAAGGCATCCAGCATCTTGTGGCGCACTGCTTCATCGGGATGACGCAGACCACCCGGGGTTAGCACATCTGCGCCCTGCACCACGACCGCATTCTCGACCGTCCCGCCAAGGGCAAGCCCATTGGCGCGCATCGCATCCACATCCGCCGCGCGGCAGAAGGTCCGGCTGTCGCAGAGTTCGCGGACAAAGGCGCCATTCGCCATGTTGAGCGTCATCTGCTGCCGCCCGATGGCCGCATCGTCAAACGCGATCCCGAAATCGATCTGTAGGCTGGTCGCAGGGCTGAGCGATGCAAAGGCATCGCCTTCCGCGACCGTCACTTCTTTCAATATCTCGATCGCGCGCAGGGGCGCGGACAGATGGTCAAGCCCCGCCGCGATGAAAGCGCGAACGAAGGGTGCGGCACTTCCGTCAAGGATCGGCACCTCTGGTCCGTCGATGTCGATCAGGGCGTTGTGAATTCCACAGCCGCTGAGGGCCGCCATCAAATGCTCGATAGTCGAGACGATCACGCCCTTGGCATTGGTCAGGCGGGTATTCAGCGGCGAAACCGACACAGCCGACCAAAGCGCGGGCAGCAGCGGTTGGCCGGCAAGATCGACGCGGCGGAAGACAATGCCATGCGATACAGGCGCCGGGTGCACCACGACACGGACCGGCGCCCCCGAATGAAGCCCGGTTCCGTCGAATGCAACCGATGTGCGCAATGTCGCCTGCACGTCTGATGACCTTCTGTTCTACTGGCCTTCGACCTAATCTGCGCAGGCAAAATCCTCAACTCACGCTTTACAACCGTCTGAAACAACGGGGCGCGAAAAATCCTTTGCCTGCGCAAAGTTAACGGAGTGTCATGTTTTTCAACGAAAAAGACCGCCGAAACGGCGGTCTTTGATGTGAACGGAACGTCACGTCCAATGGCGGTTTGAGCAGGCCTCAGTTCGCCTGACGGCGCAGGAAGGCCGGAATTTCGATCTTTTCCTGATCTTCTTCGCTGTCATGCTCTTGCCGAATTGCCGTCACCTGCGGCTGCGCGCGCTGCGGCTGCGCGCCTGCCTCGGCCTGAGCGCCGGTCATGCGGTTGATCAGGGAATTGATGCCGAAGCGTGGCTTCTCGCCTGATGCAGCCGGGGCGGCTTGCTGCGGTTGTTGCGGCCTTGGTTCCGCTTTCGGCACGCGATTGACGGCGGCCTGCAAGCGGGCCAGTGCCTCTGGCGTCGGTGTTCCGGGTGCAGCGGCGGCGCGCGGTGCGACAAAACTGTCGGCCTCGGCCATCTTGGGCTCGGGCTGTGGCTGGTAGGCCGGCGGAGGCAGACCCTCGGACGCGGTCCGTGCCGGGGCGGCCTCGGGCTCGGGGCGCGGGGCGAAGGCTGCCGGCTGTGCCTGGGGCTCGATATCCTCGAACAGCGAGGGTTCTGGCTCTGGCGCAGGGCTGGTCGCGGCGGCGGCCACAGGCGCCTCTTCCACCGCTGCGGCAGGCGCCAGAGGGGCAGCCATCGACCGGCGGGGAACAGGTGTCTCGGCGGTGCCCGCAACGGCGTCGATCCCGGTTGCGACGACCGACACACGCATCCGGCCTTCCATCGATGGATCGAGCGTCGAGCCCACGATGATATTCGCATCGCCATCGACCTTTTCGCGGATCTTGTTGGCGGCCTCGTCCAGTTCGAACAGGGTCAGGTCGTAGCCACCGGTGATGTTGATCAGGACACCCTTGGCGCCTTCCAGCGAGATTTCGTCCAGCAGCGGGTTGGCGATGGCTTTCTCGGCGGCCTGAATGGCGCGGTTGTCGCCCTCGGCCTCGCCGGTGCCCATCATCGCCTTGCCCATCTCGTCCATCACGGCGCGCACGTCGGCGAAGTCGAGGTTGATCAGCCCCGGACGGACCATCAGGTCGGTCACGCCCTTGACACCCTGATAAAGCACGTCGTCGGCCAGCGCGAAGGCTTCGGTGAAGGTGGTGTTTTCGTTGGCGAGACGGAAAAGGTTCTGGTTGGGGATGATGATCAGCGTATCGACCACCTTTTGCAGCGCCTCGACACCGGCCTCGGCCTGACGCATCCGCTTGGCCCCTTCGAACTGGAAAGGCTTGGTCACGACGCCGACGGTCAGCACGCCCAATTCACGCGCGGCCTGCGCGATGATCGGCGCGGCACCGGTGCCGGTGCCACCACCCATGCCGGCGGTGATAAAGCACATATGCGCACCCGCCAGATGATCGACGATCTGTTCGATGCTTTCTTCGGCGGCGGCAGCGCCGACGCTGGCCCGGGCACCGGCCCCCAAGCCTTCGGTGACCTTCAGGCCCATCTGGATTTTCGACGGGGCCTTTGACTGCGCCAGTGCCTGCGCATCCGTGTTGGCCACCACGAAATCGGTGCCGTCGAGCTGCTGCTCGATCATGTTGTTGACCGCGTTGCCGCCTGCGCCGCCCACACCGAAGACGGTGATGCGTGGCTTCAATTCATCGTGCCCGGGAAGGGAAAGGTTCAATGTCATAATTTGATCCGCCTGTTTTTATCCAAAGCCCGTGCCCCCGGACTTTGCTGCCTATTGAGTCCCACTCTAACCAAGTGGTGCCGAAAGGTCACGATAAAAACAAGAATTCGCCACCAAATCTGGACAGATTATGCACCAGATCCGCCGGATTTCGACCAGACAGCAAGATGTTGCGCATTACCAGTTGTCTTTGAACCACTTTACGGCCCGTTTCAGCGAACGCGCAGGGTAGCGGTCGGCGGGAATTTCGAAGTCCCACCACTCGTCCTGGGGATTCGCGGCAAAGAGGGTCAGACCCACCGCGCTCGAGAACGCAGGCCCGATCGCCGCCTGCGGCAAGCCCTGCACCCGCAAGGGACGCCCCAGCCGGACCTGCTGGCCGAGGATCTTGCTGGCCAAACCGTCAAGCCCGGGGATCTGGCTGCCGCCACCGGTCAGGACGATCTGCTGGCTCGGAAGATGTTCGAACCCGGCGGCATCCAGACGGACCCGAACTTCTTCGAGGATCTCTTCCACACGCGGGCGCATGATGCCGATCAATTCGGCGCGGCTGACGGTGCGACGGTCATGCTCCCAATCGCCGGTATCGCCGCCAATCTCGATCATCTCGCGGTCGTCCATTCCGGTGGCCACGATACCACCGTAGAATGTCTTGATCCGCTCGGCCGTCGCTGCGGGTATCTGAAGGCCCATCGAGATGTCCGAGGTCACATGCTCGCCGCCCATGCGCACGCTGTCGGCATAGATCATGTGCTTTTTCATGAAGACCGAGATACCTGTCGAGCCACCGCCGAAATCGATACAGGCAGCCCCCAGTTCCTGTTCGTCCTCGACCAGCGAGGACATCCCCGAGACATAGGCCGACGACGCAATCCCCGCGAGTTCCAGATCGCACCGCTTGATGCAATAGAACAGGTTCTGGATGGCCGTCATGTCCACCGTCAACATATGCATGTCACAGGTCAGCGTGTTGCCGATCTGCCCGCGCGGGTCGCCAAGGCCGGACCGGCTATCAAGCGCGAAATTGACAGGCTGTGCATGTAGCACTTCGCGCTCGGCGCCGTAGTCGGGCACGTCGCAGTTCGCCATGACCTGGCTGATGTCCTGCTCGGTCACCATCCCGCCGTGAATGTTCAGCGTGCCGTCCAGCCCATAGGACCGCGGCCGCGCGCCGGACAGGCAGGCGATCACATGGTCGACACGGACATTCGCCATCTTCTGCGCGGCCTGCACCGCCGTGCGGATCGCACGCTCGGTTTCCTGCATGGCGTCGATCTCGCCAAAGCGCACCCCGCGCGACCGCGTTGTCGCCGCCCCGATCACGCGGAACTGCGACTGCCCCGCCAAAGAGCCGACACCATCCGTGCCGCGAAACTGCTCGGGCCCGTCGAACCGCAGCACCAGACAGGCGATCTTGGTTGTCCCCACATCGAGGATCGCCACGACACCACGCTGCATCGCAGCCTTGCGCATCTGCCGCATCGCCCTTTGGCTGTCGTATACGTCGCCCATCAATTGCCCACCTCGTTGTTGTTATCATTGCCGGTGCCGACACGGCGAAATGCCACGGCGGCCGCATCGTTCAATCGGATCGTCGTGCGGTGCGGGTTGCGCATGTCCACGACTGCGACATCGCGGCCCAGAAGGTCTTGTGCCGCATCCAGCGCGATCACGCGGTCAAGGGCTGCGACAGCCCCGTCGCTTGGCAGAAGGATGCGCTGGTCGCGATCCAGCACCAGATCCCAGCGCCGTTCCCCCATGCGGACAAGACCACGCACCCGTTCGATCAGGGGACCGGTGGTCGCAAAGAGCGCCAGCGCCTCGCCGATATTCGCCTCGGCCCCGTCGCCCGCGATCAGCGGCAGGTCGAGCCGTTCCGCGCGGGCGCCGATACGGCCAGAAACGACCCCTTCGGCGTCAATCAGGCGCAGCGTGCTGCCATCGCGCCAGATCGCGGCGGGGACACGCGGGGTCAGGCTGATCTCCAACAGACCGGTCTGACCGACACGCAGGCTTGCCGACTTGACGGGGTCCAGCGCCTCGATCTCGCCGCGCATCCGGTCAAGGTCCAGATCGAAAGACGAGAGCGGGAATTGCGCAGGCAGAAAGGCCTCGACCGCCGCAGTGACATCGGCGTTGGCCCCCTCGATCCGCGCGCCGCGCACCATGAATTGCGGGCGCTGCTCGAAATCGCGGCGGGCGTCGGCGATGGCTTGGGAAAACTGCGCACGATTTTCGGGCTGCGAGAACCATGACCCAAGGATCGCGGCGATCAGCAGCAGCGGCACCCCGATCCGCACCGTCCCGCGAAACCCGGGTGTCAGCATCAGCCTTTGCAGCCGGTATCCAAACCGCGAGGGGGCCGGATCGCGCGGCTGGTTGTCGGGTTGCGTGCGGCGGATCAACGGTCGCATGAGGCCTCCTCGACCAACCTGCGGCACAGGTCCGGAAAGCTGATCCCGACATGCGCCGCCTGTTCGGGCGTCAGCGATGTTGGCGTCATGCCGGGCTGGGTGTTGGTCTCCAACAGAAACAACCCGTCCAGCCCCCGTGCCTCATCCCAGCGGTAATCCGTCCGGCTCAGGGTCCGGCACCCCAGAACCTTGTGCGCACGGACCGCGTAGTCCATGCAGGCATCGAAAATCTCCTGCGGGATATTCGCCGGCAGTTCATGACGCGAGCCGCCGGGCGCGTATTTCGCGTGATAGTCATACCAGCCATCGGTGATGATATCGGTCACGGTCAGCGCACGGTCGCCCAGCACGGTGACGGTCAGTTCACGGCCCGGCACATAAGCCTCGACCATCACAGTCTCGGGCATGTCGTCGGATAATTGCGGCGGGCCGTTGGCGGCCTCTGGCACGATATAGATCCCGACGCTAGACCCTTCGTTGTTCGGCTTGACCACATAAGGTGGCGGCATCACATGGGCACGGCGGACCGCATCGGCCGAGGCCAGCACACTGTCGACCACCGGCAGCCCGGCCTTGCGATAGGCATCCTTGCTGCGCTGCTTGTCGAGTGCCAGCGCCGAGGACAAAATCCCCGAATGGGTGTAAGGAATGCGCAGCCATTCCAGCAGGCCCTGCACCGCGCCGTCCTCGCCCCAGCGGCCATGCAGCGCGTTGAAAACGGCATCGGGTTTGATCTCAAGCAGACGCGCGGCCAGATCGGGCCCTGCATCGACCTCGATCACGTCGCATTCCGCTGCCCGCAAAGCCGCCGCACATTCGCGGCCCGAGCTGAGCGAGACTTCACGCTCGGCCGAAGGGCCGCCCATCAGGACAACAACTTTCGGGTTTGCCCTGCTCGACATACCCACCGCCTCATTCACGGGTCTTTGCGACCCTTTTCTTTTCGTGACCTGCTCTTCAGATCGGGGCCTTTGCGGCCCTTATTTTGCGGTATCGCCAGCCTTGCGAACGCCGACCCGCATAATTTCCCACTCTAGCGCAATGCCTTGGGAATCGTAAACCTTTTTCCGCACCATCTCGCCCAGATCTTCGAGATCGGCAGCAGTCGCGCCGCCCGCGTTGGTCAGGAAGTTCGCGTGTTTTTCGTTCATCACCGCCCCGCCCAGCCGCGCGCCGCGCATGCCAGCCTCGTCGATGACCTTCCACGCCTTCAGGTCATGCACGTCATCCGCCCGCCCGGTCGAGGAAAAACCCGCCGGATTCCGGAAGGTTGAGCCAGCGGTGCGGTCCTTGGTCGGCTGGGTTTCGTCGCGCTTGGCAAGCTGGTCGGCCATGCGTTGATGCAGGGCGTCAGGGGCGGACTGCGGCGCCTTGAAACGGGCCGAGACCACGACGGCGCCTTGCGGCAGATCGCTCTGCCGATAGGCGAGCTTCAGCGCATCGGCGGGCAGCGTCGCCACGGTGCCATCCCGCAAGACGACAGTCACCGCCTGCAACACGTCAGCGACATAGGTTCCATAGCAGCCCGCATTCATGCAGACCGCACCACCGATCGTGCCGGGGATGGTGCGCAGGAAGGTCAGGTCAAGACCCGCATCGGTCGCCTTGCGGGCGACATGGGCATCCAGCGCAGCCGCGCCGGCGGTTAGGCCGGTGTCGTCGATCTCGATCCCGTTGAAACCGCGCCCCAGCCGGATAACGACACCCCTGATCCCGCCGTCCCGCACGATCAGGTTACTGCCGACACCCATGGGAAACACAGGGACTTCCGCAGGCAAGGCGGCCAGAAAAGCCGCCAGATCGTCGACATCCGCAGGCTGGAACAGCACATCAGCCGGACCGCCGACACGCATCCACGTCAGATCGGCCAGCGGGCGATCAAGGCTCAGCGTTCCGCGAACGGAAGGAAGGTCCACAATGATACTCCTGCGCGAGTGCGGTCAGAGGGGTCGTGTAATCAATCGCGCGGGAAACACAAGTCAGCCCAGCCGCGCGTCGTCGCGCTTGCGCAGCATCCATCCAAGCACGCCACCGGCCATGCATCCCAGAAAGGCCGGAAAGGCGCCCAGCATGGCAAGGGTCATGGCGAAGACAGGATCGATCCCCATCGGGCGACCACTGGCAAAAAGCAGGATTGTCAGAACAGCACCGACCAGACTTGCAAGGGTCAGCGCCCAACCCGCCTGCCCGCGCCGCAGCAGAAACGTGGTCAAGGCAAAGGGCACCAGCGCGCAGACAAGCATCACCCCGATGACCACGAAGCCGACCATCACGCGCGCCCCAGCCGCGCCTTGATCCAGCGCCAGAGGTAGTAGACCGGCCAGCGCAGCACCAGCCCGCCGACGATCAGCGCGACCAACCCCATCCAGAAACCCTCGTGCCAGAAAATCCAGACCAGCGCCGGACATCCCAGCGCGATCAGCACATAAGCGCGGCGCCAGTGGTGATCGGTCGAGGGAACGGCCGCCATGACAAACGCCAGAACGACCCAGAGCCCGATCAGGACCCAGCCGCTGATCATCCGCCCAGTTTTGCGGGCAAGGCATTCGCCCAGGCGCTGATCGTGCCCGCGCCGAGGCAGACAACGATATCGCCCGGCTTGGTCTGTTCGACGACGAGACGGGCCAGATCGTCTTCGCTGTCCACGATCCGCGCATGGCGGTGCCCGTGCCGGATCAGACCCGCCACAAGGTCACGATGCGTGGCACCCGGGATCGGGTCTTCCCCGGCGGAATAGACCTCGGAGATGCCCACGACATCGGCATCGTTGAAGCAGGCGCAGAATTCCTCGAAGTGATGCGACAGGCGGGTGTAGCGATGCGGTTGGTGCACGGCGATCACGCGCCCCTCGGTGGCGCGCCGCGCAGCCTTGAGAACGGCGGCGATCTCGACCGGATGATGGCCGTAGTCGTCGATGATGGGCACGCCGTTGACTTCGCCGACCTTTGTAAAGCGGCGGTTGACACCCTTGAAGCCCGCCAGGGCCGCGCGGATCTCGTCCTTTTTCATTCCCAGATGACGGGCGACAGCGACAGCCGCCAAGGCGTTCGAGACATTGTGATCCCCCGGCATCGGCAGGGTGCAGCCTTTGATCACGGAACCCTCAGCCTGCAAGGCGATGTCGAACTGCGGGAACCCGCCTTCATAGCGCAGGTTGATCGCGCGAATATCCGCCTGGGCATTGAAGCCGAAGGTCACGACACGCCGGTCGGTGATCTTGCCCACCAGCACCTGCACATCGGGATCATCCGTGCAACAGACAGCCAGCCCGTAGAACGGAATGTTCGAGACGAAATCGTAAAAGCCCTTGTGCAGCGCCTCGACCGTGCCCCAGTGCTCCATGTGTTCGGGGTCGATATTGGTGACGATGGCGATGGTCGCAGGCAGGCGGTTGAAGGTGCCGTCGCTTTCATCGGCCTCGACCACCATCCATTCGCCCTGCCCCATACGGGCGTTGGACCCATAGGCGTGGATGATCCCGCCATTGATCACGGTGGGGTCGATCCCGCCCTCGTCCAGCAGGGCTGCCACCATGGTTGTGGTCGTGGTCTTGCCATGCGTGCCGGCGACGGCGACGTTGGATTTCAGACGCATCAATTCGGCCAGCATCTCGGCGCGGCGCACCACGGGCAGACCCTTGGCGCGGGCGGCGTCCAGTTCCGGATTGCCCGGCTTGATGGCAGAGGAAATCACCACGACCTCGGCGCCTTCAAGGTTCTCGGCCCGCTGCCCCTCGTAGACGACCGCGCCCAGCGCTTTCAGACGGTCGGTGATTTTGGACGCCTTCAGGTCCGACCCCTGCACGGTGTAGCCGTGGTTCAGCAAGACCTCGGCGATGCCGGACATGCCGATCCCACCGATGCCGACGAAATGGATCGGCCCGACATCCAGGGGCAGTTTTGTTGCAGCACTCATCCGCGGGTTCCCATCCATCAGTTTGTCCGTCCCTCTGCCAGAGATGTCACCTCGTTGACAAGGCGTTCGGTCGCATCCGGCACGCCGCAGTCCAGCGCGGCTTGCGCCATGGTCATCATGCCGGCTTCGTTTCCCAGAAGCGCGGTCAGCTTGTCCGTCAAGGGTGCCACCTCGAATTCCGCCTCGGTCATCAGGATCGCGGCCCCCGCCTTGACCGTCTGCCTTGCATTGGCGGTCTGCTCGTCGCGGATCGCGCCCGCATATGGCACCCAGATGGCCGGACGACCGACAACGCTGACGTCAGCCACGGTCGAGGCGCCCGAGCGCGAAATGACAAGCTGCGCATCCGCCATGCGGCGGGGCACATCGTCAAAGAAGGTCTGCACATCGGCCGTCAGAAGCTCGGCCGCGTAATAGTCGGTGACGCGCTGCAGATCCTCGGACCGCGCCTGATGCGCCACGCGCACGCGGCGACGGAGGTCTTCGGGCAAGGCCGCAATGGCGGGCGGCACGATATCCGACATGACCCGCGCCCCCTGCGATCCGCCGAGGACAAGGATCGACATCGGGTAATCCCCCGGCGGGATATAGGGCGAGCCCGCATGTTCCAGCACCGCCGCTCGCACGGGGTTGCCGGTATGCACCCCCTTGACACCAGACGGCAATTCGGTGGGCCATGTGCCACAGGCGATCCGGTTCACGCGCTTGGCGAAAAGCTGGTTCACACGGCCCAGCACGCCGTTTTGTTCATGGATCATGCGCGGCACCCGCAAGGCCCAGGCTGCGGTCATGGCGGGGATGGCAGGATAGCCGCCGAACCCCACGACCACAGCCGGCCGGTCGCGCAGCATGCGCCATTTCGCAGCGGCAATGCCCCCCAGGATGCGGAACGGCACCAGCAGTTTCTGAAGGATCCCGCCACGCGCAAAGGTGGCGCTGCCGACCACATTCACCGCGACAGCCGCAGGAAACCCGCCCGCGTAACGCGCGCCTCGCGCATCGGTGGACAGCTTGACCCGCCAGCCTTTCGCCAGCATCGCCTCGGCCAGGGCCTGGGCGGGAAACATATGGCCACCCGTGCCTCCGGCGGCGATCACCAAGAGCGGCTCTTTCATCGGTTCGCCCGGCGCATCAGGATGTCACCCATCTCGCCCTGCGGGCGGCTGCGGGTAAAGGCAAGCAACATGCCGACGGCGATCCCGCCCGCAATCAGCGAGGACCCGCCGTAGGAAACGAAGGGAAGCGTCATGCCCTTGGCGGGCAAGAGACGCACAGCGACACCCATGTTGATCATGGCCTGCACCCCGAACATGCAGACAAGGCCTGTGCCCGCCAGCCGGATGAAAAGGTCACGCTCTTTCATCAGACGAAACAGCGACCGCACGACGATCACCGCGTAAAGCGCGATGATCACCAGCACGCAGATCAGCCCGTATTCCTCGGCCGCGACGGCGATGATGAAATCGGTATGCGCATCGGGCAGCGACCATTTCACCTGCCCCTCGCCCACGCCGACACCAAAGAACCCGCCCTCGCGGATGGCATTGGTGGCATAGCCAAGCTGCGTCGTCGGATCGAGCTCCGGCGACAGGAAACCGTCGATCCGGCGGGCGAAGTGTTCCGAGTTCTGATAGGCGAAGGCGCCGACGGCCATCACCATCCCAGCGATCACGATCAGGATGGTCATCGGCGCGCCTGCCACGAAATACATGACACCCCAGCCAAAGAGGATCAGCGCCGCCTGCCCGAAATCCGGCTGCAAGGCCAGCATCAGCACGATCACCGCCATCAGAACAAAGGAATAGGTGCGTCCGGGCGGGCCGCTGATCTGCGTCGCTGCCGCCAGAAGCCAGGCGATCATGACCGCGAACCCGGGCTTGAGAAACTCCGCCGGCTGGACCGAGGCGAACCCCAGCGAATACCAGCGCGTCGCCCCCTTGCCGAAATCGGTGCCGAAGACCGGCAGGAACGCCAAGGCGACGAAGGCGCAAAGAAACCCGAGGATCGCCAGCCGCCGCACCAGCACCGGCGACATCATCGAGACGATCAGCATCACCACCATCGCCACCCCGCCGAAGATCGCCTGCCGTGTCACATAGTGAAAAGGCTCGAGCCCGTTCTTGGCGGCCAGTGGCGGCGACGAGGCGAGCCCCAGCAAAAGCCCGATGCCGAACAGCATCAGCACACAGGACATCGTCCATTTGTCGATTGTCCGCCACCATCTGGGAAGAACCGGATCGCCGGATTGCACGGGAACCGTGCCATAGACCATTTCCGTCATGGATGAACCGCCATACTGCCTCGAACGCCCGTTTTCCGGGTCTGATTGCCAGCATAGCGACCAAAACGGCGCGGTTCCAGAAAAACCGCCTTCTTTCTCCCAAGAAACTCCCGCCGGAGGCAGCCATCCCCGGACGCGGCGTTTGAACTTGTATCGCACTTGGGTCATATCGCGCATATGAAGGTCCAGACCGTGATCATCGGCGCCGGTGCCGCAGGGATGATGTGCGCCGCCCATGCCGGGTCCGGTGTGCTGGTGATCGACCACGCCAAGGCGGCCGGCGAGAAAATCCGCATCTCGGGCGGCGGGCGGTGCAATTTCACCAATCTCCACACAAGCCCCGAGAATTTCATCAGCCGGAACCCGCATTTCGCCAAATCCGCCCTCAAGCGCTATACCCAATGGGATTTCATCGCATTGGTCGATCAATACGGCATCAAATGGCACGAAAAGACGCTTGGGCAGTTGTTCTGCGACGGTTCGGCGAAAGAGATCATCGCGCTGCTGCGGGCCGAGATGGACAAAGCGACAGCAGGGCTCTGGCTCGACACCAGCGTGACCGAGATCGCGCACGACGGGCAGACCTTTCGGCTTGAGGTCGAAAAGGACGGGACCCGCCGCACCGTCACGGCTGACAACCTGGTCGTCGCATCGGGCGGCAAGTCGATCCCCAAGATGGGTGCGACCGGTTTCGCCTACCAGATCGCCGAACAATTCGGCGTGCCCGTCATCACCCCGCGCCCCGGTCTGGTGCCTCTGACCTTTTCGGACGAGAGGTTCAAACCGCTCGCGGGGGTTGCTGCGCCCGCGCGTGTCACGTCAAATGACACCAGCTTTGACGAGGCGATCCTCTTCACCCATCGCGGGCTTTCAGGACCCGCGGTGCTGCAAGCCTCGTCCTATTGGTCCGAGGGCGCGCCGATCACCGTCAACCTCGATCCTGCGGGCACGCTGTTTGCAGCGCTTCAGGCTGACAGGCAGGCGCAAGGGAAAAAGGCGCTGACAACGGTTCTCGGGCAATACCTGCCCGCGCGGCTTGTGGCGCATCTCGACACAGAACGGGGACTGTCTGGCAATATCGCCGACCAGAGCGACAAGCGGCTGTCCGACCTCTGCGATGCCCTCGCAGGGTGGGAATTGCGCCCCGCGGGATCAGAGGGCTACCGCACCGCCGAAGTGACCTTGGGCGGTATCGACACGGATGCGCTGTCATCAAGCACAATGGCGGTCAAGGCGATGCCGAACCTTTACTTCATCGGGGAATGTGTCGATGTGACCGGCTGGCTTGGCGGCTACAATTTCCAATGGGCGTGGTCCTCGGGCTGGGCCGCCGGTCAAGCGATCCGCGCGCGCTAGCCCAGCGCGGCCTTCACGCAGGCGATGAAATCCTCGCCGCGCTTCTCAAAGCTGTCGTATTGGTCGAAAGAGGCCGCAGCCGGGGCCAGCAGCACCGTTTCGCCCTTTTGCGCCTCGGCGGCGGCTTGGGCGACCGCGACCGCCATGGTCCCGCAGACCTCGGCCTCGACGGCGCCCAGCTGGCGGGCAAAACCTTGGGCTTCGCGGCCGATGACATAGGCTTTCGCGACAGTCCCCAGATGCGGCAGCAACCCGTCAAGCCCGCCGTCCTTTTGCAGCCCGCCGCAAATCCAGCGGATCCGCGGAAAGGCCTGCAAGGCCTTGGCCGCACTGTCCACATTCGTGGCCTTGCTGTCGTTGACAAAGGCGACACCGTCCCGTTCGGCGATCAACTGGCTGCGATGGGGCAGCCCGCCATAGCTTTGCATCGCGGCCTCGATGCCCTTCGGCCCCAGGCCCAGCGTCCGGGAGGCGGCATAGGCGGCGCAGGCGTTCTGGTGATTGTGCGCACCCGGCAGCCCCTTGATCCCGCGCAAATCGATCGAGGCCACCTGCCGCCCCTTGCGGTATTCCGACAGGAAGCCTTTGCGCGCAAAGACCGTCCAGCCGTCACCCACCAGCTTCTGCCCCGAAGAGACGCGGATCACGCGATCATCGCCGCGCCCTTCGCCGATCTGGTTTGCAAGGTAGCGCCCTTCGGTCTCGTCAACGCCGATCACCGCGCGATCCGGCCCGCCTTCGGCAAACAGGCGGCGTTTGGCGGCGAAATAGCCGCCGAACCCGCCGTGCCGGTCAAGGTGATCCGGCGTCAGGTTCGTCCAGACCGCCACATCGGGTGTCAGGCTGCGGGCAAGGTCGGTCTGGTAGGACGAAAGCTCGAGCACCACCACCTCGCCGTCATGGGCCGGGTCGATGTCCAGCACCCCGCGCCCGATATTGCCGGCAAGCTGCGCGGGGCGCCCGTTCTCGACCAGAATGTGATGGATCAGCGCCGAGGTCGTGGACTTGCCGTTCGATCCGGTCACCGCGATCACGCGAGGGGTCGTCTCGAATGCCTCCCAATCGGCTGTGGCGAAGGACCGGAAGAACAGCCCGATGTCATTGTCGACCGGCACATCGGCCTGCCATGCGGCGGCGATCACCGGATGGGGAGCAGGATAGAGGTGCGCGATACCCGGGCTGACGATCAGGGCCGCCACATCGTCGAAAGCCCCCTGTCTGGTCAGATCACGCAGGTTGAAGCCCGCATCATGCGCGGCCTCTCGTGCGGTTGCGCCGTCGTCCCAGACCACAGGCACCGCCCCGCCCGCCTGCAAAGCGGCAGCCGCCGTGCGCCCTGACCGCCCAAGGCCCAAGACCGCGACAACCTGCCCCGCGTAGCCCTGTACCGGAATCATGCTCGGGACCTCCTAGCGCACCTTCAGCGTTGCCAGTCCGATCATCGCAAGGATCAGCGAGATGATCCAGAAGCGGATCACGATCTGCGGCTCGGCCCAGCCCTTTTTCTCATAGTGGTGATGGATCGGGGCCATCAGGAAAACGCGCTTGCCGGTGCGCTTGAAATAGAGCACCTGAATGATCACCGACAGCGCCTCGAGCACGAAGAGCCCGCCGACGATGGCCAGAACGATCTCGTGCTTGGTCGCCACCGCAATCGCGCCCAGCGCCCCGCCAAGGGCAAGTGATCCGGTATCGCCCATGAAGACCGCCGCAGGTGGCGCGTTATACCACAAGAACCCAAGCCCCCCACCGATCAACCCCATGGTGAAGATCAGCAACTCGCCGGTTTGCGGGACGTAGTGCACGTCGAGATACTCGGTGAAATCGGTCCGGCCCACCGCATAGGCGATGACGCCGAAAGCACCCGCCGCGATCATCGCAGGCATGATCGCCAGCCCGTCCAGACCATCGGTCAGGTTCACGGCATTGGCCGCACCGACGATCACGACAATCGCGAAAGGAACAAACAGGATGCCCAGATTGATCAGCGTGTCCTTGAAAACCGGCAGCGCAAGCTGGTTGGTCAGATCCTCGGGGTGATAGGCCGCCGCCCAATAGCCCGCGATCCCCGCGATCAGGATGCCAAGCAGGATCCGCACCTTGCCCGATACACCGCCCGTCGATTGCTTGGAGACCTTCGCATAGTCATCCGCAAAACCGATGGCCGCAAAGGACAGAGTGACAAAAAGCACCATCCAGACGAACGGATTGTCAAGCCGCGCCCAGAGCAGCGTCGAAAACGTCAGCGCGCCCACGATCAGCAAACCGCCCATGGTGGGCGTGCCCGCCTTGGCGAAATGCCCCTGGGGGCCATCATCGCGGATCGGCTGGCCCTTGCCTTGCTTGCGGCGCAGCACGTTGATCAGTGGCGGCCCGAAGATGAAACCGAACAGCAGTGCCGTCATAAAAGCCCCGCCCGCGCGGAACGTAATGTAGCGGAAGAGGTTGAAGACGTCGCCGCCATCCGAAAGCGCGGTAAGCCAGTAGAGCATACGGAATCCTTAAGTCTGAGTGGAGCGGCGATGCCCCAGTTTTCGGATGGCGTCAACGACGAGGCTGATCTTCGACCCCTTTGAGCCCTTGACCAGCACCACATCGCCCGCATCGACAAGGCGGGTGACGATGGGCACAAGTTCGGCTGCGGTCTCGCGCCATTCACCGCGCTTGCCCTCGGGCAGGGCCTCCCAGAGGTGGCGCATCAGCGGACCGGCGCAATGGATCAGGTCCAGCGCTTGCAGATGGGGGTTGTCCGACATCGCGCGGTGCAT
>NZ_DAIPIW010000012.1:33927-44326 GCF_036770585.1 Yoonia sp.
GTCGTGACCATCGCCACATGCGGGCGGGTCATGCGCGACAGCGGGGTGATTTCGCCGGGGTTGCTCATGCCGATTTCGACAACGGCGAAATCGCTGTCCGCAGGCATCCGCGCCAGTGTCAGCGGCACACCCCAATGGTTGTTGTAAGAGGCTTCCGCCGCATGGCATTTGCCCTGCCGCGACAGAACCGTGCGCAGCATTTCCTTGGTCGAGGTCTTGCCGACCGATCCGGTGATCGCCGCGATCCGTGCCCTTGTGCGGGCGCGCGCGGCCATGCCCAGCGCCTCCAGCCCCGTCAGCACATCCGGCACGATCAGAAGCGGTGCATCCGCAGCCACGCCGTCGGGAATCCGCGAGACCAGCGCCGCAGCAGCCCCCCTTGCAAGCGCCTGCGCCACAAAGTCATGCCCGTCGCGCACGTCTTTCAGCGCGACAAACAGATCACCGGGCTGCAGGCTGCGCGTGTCGATGGAAACGCCCGTCGCCTGCCAGTCTTTCGTCGCGGTGCCGCCTGTTGCGGCAACGGCATCTTGCGATGTCCAGAGCGCGCTCATATCCGGCCCTCCAGTGCGGCGACCGCGACGCTGGCCTGTTCCACATCGTCGAAAGGCAGCACGGCATCGCCGACGGTTTGCCCCGTCTCGTGCCCCTTGCCCGCAACCAAAAGCGCATCCCCCGGCCCCAGCATGTCGACGGCGCGCAGGATCGCCTCGGCCCTGTCGCCGACCTCGGTCACGGTGGCGGGATCAGCGGCGGCGAGGGCACCTTGCATCACGGCGGCACGGATGCTGGCGGGGTCTTCGGACCGGGGGTTGTCGTCGGTCACGATCACGATGTCCGCATTCTCGGCGGCGGCGCGGCCCATCAACGGGCGCTTGGTGGTGTCGCGGTCGCCCCCGGCACCGACGATGACGACGATCCGGCCCATCACATGCGGCCGCATCGCCCGCAGCGCTGTCTGGATCGCATCGGGCGTGTGGGCGTAATCGACAAAGACCGCGGCCCCGTTGTCGCGCGTGGCCGCCAGTTCCATGCGCCCGCGCACGGTGCGCAGGTGATCGAGCGTCCTGAACACCGCGTCGGGATCGCCGCCCGCAGCGATGACCAAGCCCGCCGCCAGCAGGACATTCTCGGCCTGAAAACCGCCGATAAGGTTCAGGCGCGACTGCCACCGCTGGCCCTGCCATGTGAAAAGCAGGTCCTGCCCCGTCGCATCGAAGCGCTGGCCGGTCAGCCGCAGCCGCGCCTCTGGATGCCGCCCGACGCCGATCACCTCTTGTCCGCGGGACGCGCAGATCTCGGCCACCTCAGGGCCCTTGGGATCATCGAGGTTCACGACTGCCGTGCCATCCTCGGACAGCACACGGCGGAAAAGGCCCATCTTGGCGTCGAAATAGGCCGCGAAGGTCTTGTGATAGTCGAGGTGATCCTGCGTGAAGTTCGAAAACCCCGCCGCCGCCAGCACCACCCCATCCAGACGCCGCTGGTCCAGCCCATGGCTTGACGCCTCCATGGCGACATGGGTGACGCCGTTGCGGGCCGCCTCGGCCATGACGCGGTGCAGGGTGATGGGTTCGGGCGTGGTATGGGCCAGCGGGTGGGTCCATGACCCCTCGACCCCCGTGGTGCCGAGGTTCACACCGGCGATGTCCAACTCTTCCCAGATCTGGCGGCAGAAATTCGAAACCGATGTCTTGCCATTGGTCCCCGTGACGGCAACCACCGTCGCCGGATGCGGACCGAACCAGATAGAGGCGGTCTGGGCCAGGGTCTGACGCGGGTCTTCTGCGATGATCAGGGCGGCCCCGCTTGCGCCAAGTTCTCCGGCGGCGATGTCGGCGCCCTGACGATCCGTCAGGATCGCTGCCGCCTGCATCCGCAGGGCATACTGGATGAATTCGCCACCATGAACCCGCGCACCGGGAAGGGCGGCGAAAAGGTATCCGGGCTTGACCTCGCGGCTGTCGACGGCAAGTCCGGTGATCTGCGCCTCGCGTCCTTCGCGCGCCCGCAGTCCCAGTTCCGCCAGTGATCGCATCGCCCGCCCCCAATCAGTTCGAGGTGAGAGTTACACCGACCTGTTGAGGCCTGTCCACCTGTGGTCTGAGACCCAACAGCGGTGCCACGCGACGGATCATCTCGGCCGCGACGGGAACGGCGGTCCAGCCGGCGGTGCGGCGCGGTTCGACCCCGGAATTTTCCGACGGTTCGTCAAGGGTGACGATCAGGATATACTTCGGATCATTGGCCGGAAACACCGAGGCGAAAGTCGCGATCACCTTGTCGTCGTAATAGCCGCCGCCCGCCGCACGCGGCTTGTCGGCGGTGCCGGTCTTGCCGCCGACCGCGTATCCCTCGACCTCGGCGAACGAGGCGGTGCCGCTGGTCACGACCTGACGCAGCATCGAACGGGACTGGGCGCTGACCGCTTCGCTGATCACGCGCGGGCCGGGGACGGGATTATCCTGCCGCAGAAGCGTCGGCCGGACCAGCGTTCCCCCGTTCAAGAGCGAGGCATAACCGGCAGCCAGATGCAGCGGCGATGTCGACAGCCCGTGCCCGTAGGAAATCGTCATCGTCGAGATATCCGACCAGTTGCGCGGCAGCAGCGGACGCCCGGTCGGGGCCTCGACCATCTCGACCTGTGTGGGTTCAAGAAAGCCGAGGTTGCGCAGAAAGTCCTGCTGACGCTCGGCCCCGATCTGCATGGCGATCCGCGCGGTCCCGATGTTGGAGGAATGCACGATCACATCCGTCGTGCTAAGCCGCGGCCCGTAGTTGCGGAAATCCGTGATCCGGAACCGCCCCCAAGTCAGCGGGCCTTGCGTGTCGATCATCGTATCGGCGTTGACCAGCCCAAGCTCAAGCGCCTGCGCGATCGGAAAGATCTTGAAGACCGACCCCAGTTCGTAAACGCCTTGCACGGCGCGGTTGAACAGCGGGCTGTCGGACTGGTCGCCGGTCGTGGGAACGCTTGGGCGGTTGTTGGGATCGAAGTCCGGCAGGCTGGCCATCGCGACAATCTCGCCGGTATGGATGTCCATCAGAACCGACGAGGCGCCTTTGGCGTTCATGATCGACATGCCGCCCGCAAGCACCTGTTCCGTCACCGCCTGAATGGTCAGGTCGAGCGACAGTTGCAGCGGTGCGCCTTCGTTCGCGGGATCGCGCAGGAAGCTGTCAAAGTGCCGCTCTACCCCTGCCACACCGATCACTTCGGCGGACGAGACGCCCTCGCGGCCGTATCTGGCACCGCCAAGAATATGCGCGGCGACGGGACCATTGGGATAAAGCCGCATCTCGCGCGGACCGAACAGGAGACCGGGCGAGCCGATGTCATGCACCGCCTGCATCTGCTCGGGGCTAAGCTGGCGGCGGATCCAGAGAAAACGGCGGTCGCCGGTGAAATCCTTCAGCAGGTCCGCTTCATCCATCTCGGGAAAGATGGTGGCCAGTTCCCGCGCCACACGGACAGGGTCGATCATGTCGCGCGGATGGGCATAGAGCGAATGGGTCTGCAGGTTCGTCGCCAGAATACGCCCGTTTCTGTCAACGATGTCAGACCTTTGCCCGATGATGGGATTGCCTGCGACCACCGCGCGCGGCTCTTCTGGAACCGAAGAGGCAAGCGCCGCCATGCGCATTCCGATCACACCGAAGGCCACGAAGAAGGCCAGCCCCAGCACCAGCAGCCGCCCTTCGGCGCGGCGCCTTTGCTTGTCGGCCATGGCGGCATGACGGCGCGCCTTGTTGGCGGCCTCGATCGCGTCAGGGTTCTCGCCCTTCTGGCGGGCGTGCAGGACCGTTGCAAGCGGACGCAGCGGGGTGCGGGTCATAGGCCACCCTCCGCAGCAGTGCCGTTGTCGGAGGACAGCGTGATCGGATCGGTGATCGGCAGAAGCGGCGCCTGCGGATAGGTGATCTGGCCGACGGTGCCAAAAGTATCCGGCATCAAGGGCAGAAGGCCAAGGCGGTCGTAGTTCAGGTCCGCCAGATCGGACAGGCGGTCAGGACGGTTGAGATAGGCCCATTCGGCGTTCAGGACGCTCAGACGTTCGTGGGCGGCACCGATCGCGCGGTGCAGGTCGCGGACCTCTGCGATGGCGGACTGCGTCTTGTAGTTTTCCTGATATGCCCAGAACGCCAGCCCCATCACGGCAAGGGCAGTCATCACAAACAACAAACCACGCATCACTTGCGTCCTTTCGTCTTGGTCATCGGCATGCCCAGATCGCGCGGATCGATCGGGGCTGCGGCGGCATCGGTGCGGATCGCGACACGCAGCTTGGCCGAGCGCGCACGCGGATTTTCCGCCAGTTCCTGTGCGTCGGGGCCGATCGCCTTGCGCTTGTCCACCTGCCAGGCAGGCGTGACCTGTTCGGTTTCGGGTGCGTAGCGATTGGCATTGGCCGCCCCGCCCGAGCGCAGCTGGAAGAACCGTTTCACCATGCGGTCCTCGACCGAATGAAAGGTGACCACGGCCAGCTTGCCGCCGGGCTTCAGCGCCCGCTCGGCGGCCATCAGCCCTTCGGCCAATTCGCCGTATTCGTTGTTGACGGCAATCCTCAGCGCCTGAAACGTCCGTGTGGCGGGATGCGATTGTCCGGGCTTGGCACGAGGAAGGCACCCTTCCACCACTTTCGCCAGCGCCAGAGTGCTGTCGAGCGGCCGTGCCGCGACGATGGCCTTCGCGATCCGGCGCGAGGCGCGCTCCTCGCCGTAAAGATAGATGATATCAGCAAGGTCCGCCTCCTCGGTTTGGTTACAGATGTCCGCCGCCGACCGCCCGTCCTGCGACATGCGCATGTCAAGCGGGCCGTCCTTCATGAATGAAAATCCGCGCTCGGCCTGGTCGAGCTGCATCGAGCTGACGCCAAGGTCCAGCACGACGCCGTCAAGATCGCGGGCATAGTCGTCAAGCTTGGAAAAGACGCCCTGCACCAGCACGATCCGGTCACCATAGGCCGGCACCCAATGGGCTGCCATTTCGAAGGCAAGCGGGTCTCGGTCCACACCGATGACCGTTTCGGCCCCCGCCTCCAGCAGCGCGCGCGCATAGCCGCCGTTTCCGAACGTGCCGTCAAGCCAGACCCCTGAAATCGGCGAGACCGCTGCGATGAGCGGCCTGATCAGCACCGGAATGTGGGGTGTGGTGTCTGCGGCAGCCGACATGATGCCCCCCTATGTGCCCAAAAGGCTGAGGGGGTCGAAATCATCGGGCTGTGCGTCCAGCCATTCGGCCATCGACTGCCCGACCGTGCCTGCATAGGTTTCGGCCTTCCAGATCTCGAAGTGATCGCCGACGCCGCTGAAATAGACATCACCCTCGGTCAGCCCCAGCTTCTGACGCTGGCGGATCGGCATGACGGTGCGCCCGTCCTTGTCAACCTCGAGCTTGATGGATTGCCCAAGGATCAAACGCGACAGACGGGTCCGCGCTGCATCTCCGCGCGGCATGCCGTTGATCTGATCGGCGATTTCGGCAAAGGCGTCCATCGTGTAGACGTGAAGCGTCTCTTTCAGGTGATCGCCGTAAAGCAGATAAAGCCGGGGGTTGAGGCCGGGCGCCCAGTCGGGATCGCCTGCTTCGAGCACACGACGAAAATCGGCCGGGATCGACATGCGCCCCTTGCCGTCCACCTTTTGGGTGTGTTCGCCTGTAAAACTCAGAACCACTGTCCCTCGGCCCCGTCACCCCCCGGAAAATTTGTCCAGATGTGAAAACGGCGGATTGATCTGCTGCCACTGATCAATCCGCCGCCCTCGTCCCTTTGCGGGAAGTCCGACTGCGCGTGCCACCTGGGGGGATGTCTGCTCGCTCACGCGCCGGATCTGTTGGGTAATGGCGAAGCCTGTATGAAACCTGCTACTTTCGCCGGTTGGGGTTCTTCAGTCGCCCCTTTGGAAATCAATTTCGTCATTACCGTGAAACCCTTGTGCCACCGCTTTGGTCATCGATCAACAATTTTTTGGGATTTCATGGAACCTTTTGGGTTTCACCGGAATCCGACAGGACGCCGTCGACCTGACCGGGGCGCAAATTGGCGCAACATGGTGGGAATATAAGGGTTTTACCATACCACATATAGTAAAACTCACGTAGCACGACAAAATCTTGCGGAAGGAAATTATTTTCCCTCGGGCAGCGATCCGCATCGCAGAATGCAGGTTTTATAGATGTGACGGGCCAGAGTCCCACGGAATCACCGCGCGATTCCAGACATTCCCGAAAACCTGTTCAGAGGGTCTTGTGCATCACATGCGCATCGACGAGGCCAAGTGCCGGATGCCGGAAAGCGGCGGGGATGGTGCCGACAATCGCAAAGCCAAGCCGCTGCCACAGGCGTACCGCGCCCGCGTTGCTGGACAGGACAAAGTTGAACTGCATCGCGCGATATCCGAAACCGCGCGCCTGATCCTGCGAATGCGCGCACATCGCCTGCGCAATGCCCTGCCCGCGCGCCGCCGGATCGACGATATAGCCGCAATTGCAGACGTGATCACCACCGCCGGGCTGGTTGGTCTTGATGTAATAGGTTCCGACGATCCCGTCCGGGGTCTCGGCCACATAGGTCGCACGCGGGGCATCCAGCCAATAGCCAATGGCGTCGTCCCGGCTGATCCGGGGGTCCACCGCATAGGTATCACCTGCGCGAAAGACAGGTTCCAGCAGGTCCCAGATGCGGCTGCGATCTTCGGCGACGGCAGGCCGGATCGTGATCATGCCATGCCGCCCTCGATCAGGCGATGGGCGAGGGTAGCGTAAGCCTCGGCCATGGGACCGTCGCCCGCGGCGATCGGCGTCCCTGCATCGCCCGCCAACCGCGTATCAAGGTCGATGGGCAGCGCCCCAAGAAACGGCACACCGATTTTCTGCGCTTCAGCGGCGACACCGCCATGCCCGAAGATTTGCGCCTCGTGCCCGCAGTTGGGGCAGACGAATGTCGACATGTTCTCGATCATCCCCAGAATCGGCGTCCGGACCGAATTGAACATGTCGATCGCCTTGCGTGCGTCCAGCAGCGCCACATCCTGCGGGGTGCTGACAACGATGGCACCCGTCACGTCGGACTTCTGGCAGAGCGTCAGTTGCACATCGCCCGTCCCCGGCGGCAGATCGACGATCAGCACATCCAGTTCGCCCCATTGCACCTGCCCCAGCATCTGCTGCAAGGCGCCCATCAGCATCGGGCCACGCCAGACGACGGCCTTGCCCTCTTCCATCATCAGGCCAAGCGACATCATCGTGACGCCATGCGCCTGCAAGGGAATGATCGTCTTGCCATCGGGTGAGCCGGGACGTTTGTTCACGCCCATCATGCGCGGCTGGCTTGGCCCGTAGATATCGGCATCGAGCAGGCCGACGCGGCGCCCCGCCCTGGCCAAAGCGACCGCGAGGTTCGACGACACCGTGGATTTGCCGACACCGCCCTTGCCCGACCCGATGGCAAGGATCCGGTCGACGCCCGCCACCTTGGCCGGACCGGCCTGCGGTGTCGGATGGCGGCCGATCTTCAGCGACGGCGGCTCTTTGGGCTTTGCCGCGGGTCCATGCGCGGTCAGGACGACCGACACATCCGTCACCCCCGGCAGCCGCCGCACGATATCCTCTGCCGCGCGCCGCACCGCGTCCATGCCCGAGGCTTCTTCCGCCGAGGCAGCCTCGATCACGAAACGCACCCTTCCGGCATCGACACTGAGGGCACGAATCATGTCCCGTTCGACCAGATTTTGTCCGCCCGGCAGTGTGAGCCGTGACAAGGCTTCAAGAATTGCATCGCGGTTTGCACTCATGGCAGGGCCTCTCCGTCAACGTTTTTTTGGGGCGCTAACAGCAATCTGGCGCAACGAACAGCCCGCGCAACCCGCAAGCGGGCAGACTGCATAAAAATACATCGTTTTTATGACGATACGTCAGGGATGCTTATGCATTTGCTGCATAGCAGCATTGCGCAGGCAAGCATTGTGCAGCTGCAGCATCCGCCTACATACTGGTCACAACAGCGGCAATGACCGCACAGCAAAACAGATGATGAACCGAAAATGACTGTCGTAAACCAAACCCTTACCTCTGCCGCACCGTCGCTGCGCGCGCGCTTTGATGCGCTGCGCACCGCGATGGCCGAAGCAGCCCGCAAGCGCCGCGTTTATACCACCACCCTGCGTGAGCTGGAAACGCTGACATTCCGCGACCTGAGCGATATGGGGATCGACCCGACATCGCTGCGGAAAATCGCCTACGAGGCCGCCTACGGCAAATGAAACCGGAATTCGGCGCTGCCGCCTCCTCCCTTTAGGCAACGCCGACTACGACCCTCGGGCCTCCTCCTCCCTTTAGCCCCGGGGTCGCCAAGATAGGTGGCGACATTCACCTCCTCCCGAATGTCGCCACCGCACGGAATTCGGAACCTCCCTCCTCCTCCCGGGTGGAACCGAGAATACCGCAAGGATGGTGCACCTCCTCCCGCGCCGGACTTGTGAAGAGACGCTTCGCTGCCTCCTCCCTTTAAGGCGGGGCGTTTGCAATAAAGAACGGTCATGCCCACCTCCTCCCGGGCATGGCCGTTTCTTTTTTGACCTCGCGCGCGCTCTTTTCCTCGGACATGACTTCTGCGCAAGGTCCGACCATGACATTCGACATCCTCATCGCCCTTGCCGGCTTCGCCTTTGCCTCTTCCGTCACGCCGGGGCCGAACAACCTGATGCTGATGGCGTCGGGCGCCAACTATGGGCTGCGCCGGACGGTGCCGCATATGCTGGGGATTTCGCTGGGTCATGCCTTTATGGTGGCGATGGTCGGGATCATCCTCTTGCGGGTCTTCGAGACCTACCCGATCCTGAATGTCGTCCTGAAGGTGGTCAGCGCCGCCTATATGCTGTGGCTGGCATGGAAGATCGCGAACGCAGTCCCGCCCGAGGCGAAAGAGGTCACCGGCAAGCCCTTCACCTTCCTGCAGGCCGCGGCCTTTCAATGGGTCAATCCCAAAGCGTGGTTCATGGCGATCACCGCCATCAGCGCCTATGCGCCGCAGGACCGTGGCGTCATCGCAGGGTCGTTGATGGTGGCTGTGGTCTTTGCCGCCGTCAACCTGCCCTCGGTCACGGTCTGGGCATGGATGGGCGTGCAGGTGCGGCGCTGGCTGGGCACGGCGCGGCGGTTGCGGGTGTTCAACGTGTCGATGGCGGTCTTGCTGGTGATCTCACTCTATCCGATGCTGACACATTAGAACGGCACGTCATCCGCCTGATCGGCACCGACCACGAATTTCGCCACCACATGCTTTGAGCCTGCCTTGTCGAATTCGATGACCAGCTTGTCGCCCTCGATCCCCATGATCTCGCCATAACCGAACTTCTGGTGGAACACCCGCTGCCCTTCGGTAAAGGCGCTGGTGGCGTCAAGGTCGATGGTCATGTTCCGCGCCTCGGACGGGGCGGTCATGCCGCGTTGCTGGCTGCGCGATTGCAGACGCTTCCAGCCGGGCGAGTTGTAGACATCGGCGCGGCTGGCCTCTTCATGCAAGGTGGACCGCGCCATGCCCGCCATCATGGGCGAGGCGCTGGCCGACATGCCTGCCGCACCATAGCCGCCCCCATAAAGGCCCGGCGGCGTCAGCACCTCGACGTGATCTTCGGGCAATTCGTCGATAAAGCGGGACGGCATCTGGGATTGCCACTGGCCATAGACGCGACGGTTGGCGGCAAAGGAAATCGTGCAGACCTCTTCGGCGCGGGTGATGCCGACATAGGCCAGACGCCGTTCCTCTTCGAGGCCCTTCAGCCCGCTTTCATCCATCGACCTTTGGCTGGGGAACAACCCGTCTTCCCATCCCGGCAGGAAGACCGCCGGAAATTCCAGACCCTTGGCGGCGTGCAGGGTCATGATGCTGACCTTCTCGCCGTGATCGTCGCTGTCGTTCTCCATGATCAGGCTGACGTGTTCGAGGAAGCCTTGCAGGTTCTCGAAATTCTCAAGCGCCTTGACCAGTTCTTTCAGGTTTTCCAGACGGCCAGGGGCCTCGGGCGTTTTGTCGTTCTGCCAGAAGGTGGTGTAGCCGCTTTCGTCCAAAATCATCTCGGCCAGTTCGACATGGGTGTCGGCCTCGGCGCGAACCTGCGCGTTCCAGCGGTCGATCGCGGCCACAAGGACGCCCAGTTCCTTCAGCCCCTTGCCGCCCAGCAATTTGCCCTGACAGACCAGCCGCGCACCTTCGACAAGTGACACGCCATTGCTGCGGGCCGTGCGCTGGATCAACTGCACCGCCTTGTCGCCAAGGCCGCGTTTGGGCGTGTTCACGATCCGCTCGAACGCGAGATCATCCTCGGGCGAGACCGCCAGCCGGAAATAGGCCATGGCATCCCTGATCTCCATCCGTTCGTAAAAACGCGGGCCGCCGAT
>NZ_DAIPIW010000013.1:0-42578 GCF_036770585.1 Yoonia sp.
AGAAAGACGCCGCCATGGCGCGTTTCGTGGCGGGCGAGACCAAGGTTCTGGTCGCCACCACCGTGATCGAGGTGGGCGTGAACGTGCCCAATGCTTCGATCATGGTGATCGAGAACGCCGAACGCTTCGGCCTTGCCCAGTTGCATCAGCTGAGGGGGCGTGTCGGGCGCGGGGCTGCGGCCTCGACCTGTCTGCTGCTCTATCAACCGCCCCTTGGCGAAAGCGGTAAGCGCCGGCTGGAGATCCTGCGCCAGACCGAGGATGGCTTTCGCATATCCGAGGAAGACCTTGCCATGCGCGGGGCGGGGGATGTGATCGGCACCGCCCAATCCGGCATCCCGCGCTTCCGCATCGCCGATCTGGAACGGCAGGCCGCACAGATGGCTGTCGCGCAAACGGATGCGCGCGCCTTGCTGCATGACGATCCGAAACTGGAAAGCCCCCGGGGAAAGGCCGCGCGGATGCTGCTTTGGCTGATGGAACAGGACAAAGCGATTCGTTTGATTTCAGTGGGTTAGCGTTCTCGTTCCGAAATGTTCGCAAATGTTCTTAAAAAGTTCTTTACAGCCGTGCCCCGATATGGGAACAAAGTGGCAACAGAACGTTAAAGGAACACATCATGGCTGAAGAGATCAAATCCGTCCTGACACGCTCGCGTGAGACGATTGTCGCTGATGCGCTTGGTGTGGCCGCCTTGATGGTTTTGCTGATCGTCGGACTGGCCTTGCCCGGCCTGTTCTGACTTGCCTGACGGTGCAGGTCCGGTCCTGCGCATTGCCTGTCCCAAGCTGCAATGTGATGACCTGCCTGTCCTTGTCCTGACTGGGGGTTTTGCCTCTCCCCGTTGAACATCGGACCGGATCTGACCGTCAAATCCTGCCGCCGCGCCCCTGTCCCGGGTGCGGCGGTTTTTTCATGCGGTGGCCTGTGTTTCGCTGATAGCGTCCAGCGTGGCATCGAAGGCCAGCATGATCGAGGCGTGGCGGTTCTTGTAGTCCTTGGCCGGTTGCAGGACTTCCAGTTCGGCAAAGGGGGCGGCGGGCACGGGTCCGTCGGACTTCAGCATCGCATGCAACGCATCGCGCCCGGTCTGAATCTCTGCGACAGAGAGGCCGACGATGACCTTTCCCAGAATAGCGGCAGAGGCCTGACCCAAAGCACAGGCTTTCACATCCTGCGCGTAATCGGTGACGATACCATCCTCGATCTTCAGATCGACCGTCACGGTGGATCCGCAAAGGGGCGCACGCCGTTTCGCGGTTGCGGTGGGGGCAGCCAGCCGTTCAGTCCGCGGCATATCCGCGGCCAGCGCTAGAATGCGCCCCGAATAGAGTTTGATCAGATCGGTTTCGGCTGACATCGCGTTGCCCTTTGTCCTCTGCCGCCGTAGATAGTCTGGACAGGCCCGCTTGCAAAGGTTTTTGCCATGTCTTTCGACCCCGCCACACTGAAATACAATGACTCGGGCTTGATCCCCGCGATCGCGCAGGATGCCACCAGCGGTGATGTGCTGATGATGGCCTGGATGAATGCCGAGGCTGTGGCCGCCACGCTGAAGACCCGCCGTGTGACCTATTGGTCGCGCTCGCGGCAGGCATTCTGGATCAAGGGCGAGACCAGCGGCCATACCCAAGAGCTGGTGGATTTCCGCCTCGATTGCGACCGCGATTGTCTGCTGGTGCTTGTCAATCAATTCGGCCCCGCCTGTCACACCGGGCGGCCCAATTGTTTCTATACGGCCGTGCGCGATGACGATGAGATCGAACTGACCAGCCCCGTCACCTGATCCCGACCATCGCGCGGATCTGGGCGGGGGTGTAGCCCTCATCACGGTATTTCGCGATTGACTTTGCCTTGTCGATCTTCGCCAGCCTTTGCCCCTGTTCGTCGAGGATCAGCCCGTGGTGGTAATAGAGCGGCGTCCGGTAGCCCAGCAGGGTCTGCAACAGGACATGAAGCGGTGTCATCGCCCGCAAATCGCTGCCGCGCACGACATGGGTGATCTCTTGGCGCATGTCGTCATGGACGCAGGCCAGATGATAGGCGGGATCCCCGGTCTGGCGGCGTTGCAGAACAGGATCGCCAATCCGTTCCAACAGTTTCTTTGCCGTGACGCGGTAGATCCCGGGTTTCATGCCGGTCTCTTCATAGCGCATCGGGACCTCGATCCGCGCACAGGCCTTGGCAATGTTCAGGCGCAGCGCATCACCGGGTTGTCTGCTCTTGATCGACCGTCCGCGGCAGGTTCCGGGGTAAACAAGGCCATCCGCCCCCGCCTTTGCCCCCGCAGCCGCGATCACTTTGCGCGAACAGTTGCAAGGGTAAAGCAGGCCCATCGTCACCAATTGTCCCAGGACACCCGTATAGGCGTCGTCATGATCGGACTGGCGCAAGACGGGTTCGGGCCACTTCAGGCCAAGCCACGATAGGTCTTCGTAGATGGCCGCTTCATATTCGGGACGGCATCTTGTGCTGTCGGTATCCTCGATCCGCAAAAGGGCGGTGCCGCCAAGGCTTTGGGCATGCGACCAGACCGTCAGTGCCGAATAGGCATGGCCAAGATGCAAGAGCCCCGTAGGCGAAGGTGCAAATCGCGTCTTCATGGGCAATAGAGGCCGACGACACCGGCGGCAGCAGCATCCCGGCCACGGACCGCCATGGCCTAGGCCGCGTCCAGCGCGCTATGGCCCAGCCACGCCAGCCAGTCGGCCTTGGCGCGGTCGGTATAGGCCTTGTAGCGGTCCTTGCGTCCCCGACGCCCGCCCTTGACCCCCTCCAAAGGAGGGAAGAGGCCGAAGTTCACGTTCATCGGCTGGAAGGTCCTGGCCTCGGCGCCGCCTGTAATATGCGTCACCAGCGCACCCATGGCCGTGGTATGGGGCACCGAGGGCAAGGTTGCGCCGTTCAGTTCGGCAACGGCCATGCGACCGGCCAGCAGCCCCATGGCGGCGCTTTCGACATATCCTTCGACACCCGTGATTTGGCCGGCGAACCTGATGTTGGGGCGGCTGCGCAGACGCATCTGGTCATCGAGCAGCGTGGGCGAGTTGATGAAGGTGTTGCGATGTATCCCGCCAAGGCGCGCGAATTCCGCGTTCTCCAGCCCGGGAATCATCTTGAAAACAGCCTTTTGCGCGCCGTATTTCATCTTGGTCTGGAAGCCGACGATGTTGAACAGCGTTCCCAGCGCATTGTCGCGGCGCAGTTGCACCACCGCATAGGGTTTGGTGTCGGGGTCGTGGGCATTGGTCAGACCGACAGGTTTCATCGGACCGAACCGCAAGGTCTCGCGCCCGCGTTCGGCCATGACCTCGATCGGCAGGCAGCCGTCGAAATAGCCCGCTGTCTCGCCTTCCTTGAATTCGGTCTTGTCGGCGGCAAGCAGCGCGTCGATGAAGCTTTCATACTGGGCCTTGGTCATCGGGCAGTTGAGGTAGGCGGTGCGCTCTGCCTCGGTTTCGCCCTTGTCGTAGCGCGACTGCATCCATGCCACATCCATATCGACCGTGTCGGCATAGACGATGGGGGCGATGGCATCGAAGAAGGCCAGCGCCTCGGCCCCGGTTTCCTGTCTGATCGCTTCGGCCAAGGCGCCCGAGGTCAGCGGGCCGGTCGCGATGATCCACAGACCATCGTCGGGCAGGGCGGTGATTTCTTCGTGGGACACCGCGATATTGGGATGCGACTTGAGCGCCGCCGTCACGCTTTCGGCAAACGGGTCACGATCGACCGCCAAGGCGCCACCCGCAGGCAGCCGGTGCTTGTAGGCCGTCTGCATGATCAGCCCGCCGGCCTGCAACATTTCCCAATGCAGAAGACCCACCGCGTTCTGTTCATGATCGTCCGAGCGGAACGAGTTGGAACAGACCATCTCGCCCAGATTGTCGGTCCGGTGGGCGAAGGTTTCGACCTTGGGGCGCATTTCGTGGATGACCACCTTGACGCCTGCGTTCGCGGCTTGCCAGGCGGCCTCTGATCCGGCCATGCCGCCGCCGATGATGTGAAGTGTCTTGTCCATGCGCCTGATCTAGAGACGGCAGGCCCAAAAGAAAAGGCCCCGAGGAGGCGGGGCCTTTGCCTTATTCGGTTTCTTCGCCCTGATCGGCGATCCATGCCACGCTGACCACGGTTTCGCCCTTGCCGGTGTCGAAGACCTTGACCCCGCCAGCCCCCCGCGACCGGAACGAGATGCCTTCGATGGGCACGCGGATCGACTGGCCGGTCGAGGTCACAAGCATGATCTGGTCGGACATATCGACAGGGAACGACGTCACCAGCGGGCCACCGCGCATCGCCCTGTCCATCGCCGCGACACCGATGCCGCCACGTCCGCGCACCGGATAGTCATGGCTGGAGGACAGCTTGCCCGATCCCTTGGCCGTGATCGTCAGGATCAGATTTTCCGCCGCCGACATTTCGGCATAGCGTTCGGGGCTGATCGCGCCGGGGGTCGTGTCGTCCTCGTCCTCGTTTTCGGCCTCATCGGTCAGACCGGCCATGGCGCGGCGCATTTTCAGGTAGGCGGCGCGTTCGGCAGGATCGGCCTTGAAGTGGCGGATGATCGACATGGAAACGACCTTGTCATCCCCTTGCAGGTTGATCCCGCGCACCCCGACCGAGGACCGCGAATTGAAGACCCGCACATCCGTTGCAGGAAAGCGGATGGCGCGGCCGGCCTTCGTCACCAGCATCACGTCATCATCGTTGGACGCGATACGGGCGTTGATCAGGGTCGTCTCGGCGTGGTCGTCCTCGAACTTCATCGCGATCTTGCCGTTGCGCATGACATTGGTGAAATCCGACAGCTTGTTGCGGCGCACCGTGCCTGCCGAGGTCGCAAAGACCACCTGCAGATCGTCCCATTCCTCTTCGGGGCGATCGACGGGCATGATGGCGGCAACGCTGACGCCTTGCGGGATCGGCAGGATATTGACGATGGCCTTGCCCTTGGCCGTGCGGCTGCCCAAGGGCAGGCGCCATGTCTTCAGTTTGTAGACCATCCCGTCGGTGGTGAAGAACAATAGCTGCGTATGCGTATTGGCCACGAAGAGGGTGGTGACCACGTCCTCTTCCTTGGTCTGCATGGACGACAGGCCCTTGCCGCCGCGCCGCTGCGCGCGGAAATCGGCAAGTGCCGTGCGCTTGATATAGCCACCCGAGGTCACGGTCACGACCATGTCCTCTTGTTCGATCAGGTCCTCGTCTTCCATATCGCCGGACCAGTCGGTGATTTCTGTGCGGCGGGGCACGGCGAAGAGATCGCGGACCTCGGTCAGCTCGTCGCGGATGATCTGCATGATCCTTTCGCGGCTGCCCAGAATTTCGAGGTATTCGCGGATCTTGCCGGCCAGTTCCTGCAACTCGTCGGTGACTTCCTTGACACCGATCTGGGTCAGGCGCTGCAGGCGCAGTTCCAGAATGGCGCGGGCCTGTGCCTCGGACAGGTTGTAGGTGCCGTCATCGTTGGCGGTATGGGTCGGATCGTCGATCAGCGCGATATATTCCAGGATGCTTTCGGCAGGCCAGCGGCGGGTCATCAACCTTTCGCGGGCGGTGGCGGCATCGGCGGAGGAGCGGATGGTCTGCACGACCTCGTCGATATTGGTGACGGCGACCGCCAGACCACAAAGCAGATGCGACCGCTCGCGCGCCTTGCGCAAATCGAAGGCGGTGCGGCGCGCGACGACATCTTCGCGGAAGTCGATGAAGGCGGTCAGGAAGTCCCGTAAGGTCAGTTGCTCGGGCTTGCCGCCGTTCAGCGCCAGCATGTTGCAGCCGAAATGCGTCTGCATCGGGGTAAAGCGGAAAAGCTGGTTCAGCACCACCTCGGCCGTGGCATCGCGCTTGAGCTCGACAACCACGCGCACGCCGGACCGGTCGGATTCGTCCTGCACATGGGCGATCCCTTCGATCCGCTTGTCGCGGGCGGCCTCGGCGATCCGGTCGATCATCGCGGCCTTGTTCACCTGATAGGGGATTTCCTCGATGATGATGGCAAAACGATCCTTGCGGATTTCCTCGACCGATGTTTTCGCGCGCACGATGACCGAGCCGCGCCCCTCCAGATAGGCCTTGCGGGCACCCGAACGGCCCAGGATGATCCCGCCGGTCGGAAAATCGGGACCGGGGATATACTCGATCAACCCTTCCGAGGACAGGTCGGGATTGTCGATCAGGGCGAGCGTGGCGTCCACGACCTCGCCCAGATTATGGGGCGGGATGTTCGTCGCCATGCCCACCGCGATCCCGCCTGCGCCATTGACCAGCATGTTGGGAAAGCGGGCGGGCAGGACAGTCGGTTCGCGGTCCTTGCCGTCGTAGTTGTCCTGAAAATCGACGGTGTCCTTGTCGATATCGGCCAGCAGATAGACGGCGGGCTGGTCCATCCGCACCTCGGTATAGCGATAGGCGGCGGCCTTGTCCCCGTCCATCGACCCGAAGTTGCCCTGACCGTCCAACAGCGGCAGCGACATCGAGAAATCCTGCGCCATGCGCACCAGCGCATCATAAATGGCCGAGTCGCCGTGGGGGTGGTATTTCCCCATCGCCTCGGCCACCGGGCGGGAGGATTTGCGGTAGGGTTTGTCCGGCGTGTTGTTGGTTCCGTGCATCGCATAGAGAATCCGGCGGTGCACCGGCTTCAACCCGTCGCGCAGATCGGGAATGGCGCGGCTGACGATCACGCTCATCGCGTAGTCGAGATAGCTGGTCTTCAGCTCGTGCTCGATCGTGACCGACGGCCCGAAGAAGTGGGGCCGCTGCGGCGGGGTTTCGTCTTCGTTTTCAGGTGTTTCCGGCGTGTCGTTCACGTGATCTGCCTGTTGCTTGGGACACTGCTATATCTGGTTGAGCATACCTTATCAGACACTTGATATGGGGCGCAATGTCGGAAGCGCCCTGCGGTTGGCAGCCGGGGAGCTCTTGTGCTAACATACTGTTTTTGTTGACAGATAACTTCACCTTTGCCTCAATATCCGCATGTGGCCGCACTGCAAGGGAAATGCGATGACGACAGAGACGGAATTGATGCTGAAAGGGTATGGTCTGACAACGGCCGAGATGTTCTATCACCTGCCGGACCATCCGCATGTGTTGAATACGTTCATCTGGCAGGACTACGACCTAGCCCCCGACCACGACAGGCTGTTGAATTTCATCAGCTACTGGCACGACGAGATAGAGGGCCCGCTGCATTCCGTCCGCTTTGTGCATCGCAAGCTGATCAGCCCCGGCGCGTGGCGGCACGTCACGGGCGAGCTCAAGTATCACTAGGGGTCAGGGTCAGCCCGCCCGTTTCAGCATCCCGAAAAGGTCGCGCGGATCGTCGGGATCCGCGATCAGGTCGACGTCGATGTAATAGGGCGTTTGCAGGATGGTCTTTTGCACATAACGCAGGGCGCTGAAGTCCTCGATGGCAAAGCCGACACCGTCGAAAAGCGTGACCTCGGCGGCAGAGCTGCGCCCTTGTGCGGCGCCGGTGATCACCTGCCAAAGCTCGGTCACCGGATGATCCGGCGGCATCTGCTGGATTTCGCCCTCGATCCGCGTTTGCGCGGGGTATTCCACGAAGACCGACGAGCGCGCGACGATATCGCGGTGCAGTTCCGTCTTGCCGGGGCAGTCGCCGCCGATGGCGTTGATGTGAACGCCGGCACCGACCATGTTGTCGGTCAGGATGGTCTGCGCGTTCTTGTCCGCCGTGGCGACGGTGATCACATCCGCGCCTTCGATGGCCTCTTGCGCTGTGGTGCAGGGGGTGATCGTGAACCCCAGCCCTTGCAGGTTCGCCATGCACTTGCGCGTCGCGGCGGGGTCGATGTCGTAAAGGCGGATGTTGTCGATGCCGCAGACCGCCTTGATGGCAAGGCACTGGAATTCCGACTGCGCACCATTGCCGATCATCGCCATGGTGCGGGCATCCTTGCGGGCAAGGTGCTTGGTTGCGACGGCCGACATCGCGCCGGTGCGCAGGGCGGTCAGCAGCGTCATCTCGCAAAAGAGTTTCGGATAGCCGGTATAGACATCCGACAGCACGCCGAAGGCAGTGACGGTCTGCAAGCCTTCCTTCATGTTCTTGGGATGGCCGTTCACGTATTTGAAGGCATAATGCTGCCCGTCCGACGTTGGCATCAGCTCGATCACGCCGACCTCGGAATGGCTGCCGATGCGGGGGGTCTTGTCGAAAAGCTCCCACCGGGCGAAGTCGGCCTCGATTTCGGCGGCGAGATCCGACAGGAAGGTTTCGATGCCGATGTGGTGCACCAGACGCATCATGTTATCGACACTGACAAAAGGCACCATTGCGAGAGGCGAGGCTTTCAGCATTTATGTCTTGCTCCGTGTCGGGCGGTCGAACACGCGCCGCCCGAGAAGTGAGGCGGTCAGATCCACCATCAGATTGGCCGTTTTCCCGTGGTCGTCGAGAAACGGATTCAGTTCGACCAGATCGAGCGACGTAACCAGATCGCTGTCCGACAAGATCTCCATCACCAGATGACCCTCGCGCACGGTGGCACCGCCGGGCACGGTCGTGCCCACAGCGGGGGCTATCGCAGGGTCGAGGAAATCGACGTCGAGCGAGACATGCAGCATCCCGCCTTCGGCCTCGACACGGTCAAGGAAAGCTTTCAGCGGCGCGCTGATCCCTTCCTCGTCGATGCGGCGCATATCGACCAGTTCCACATCGCCGTCCACCAGAATGGCATGTTCCGCCGGGTCCACGGACCGCAGGCCGATCATGCAGATATTGCGGCTTGCGACCGTCGCGGGCAGGGGCGGGAAAGCGTCGAAGCCGGGACGACCCGTCACATAGCCGACGGGTGTGCCGTGCAGGTTGCCGCTTTCGGTGGTCTCGGGCGTGTGGATATCGCTATGGGCATCCAGCCAGAGCGCAAAGAAGGGCCGTCCGACCTTAGCGGCATGGGCGGCCATTCCGGCCACAGTGCCCGCGGCAAGTGCGTGATCGCCTCCCATGAAGATGGGCATGCCACGGGGGGCGGCCTCTTGCGCGGCCTGCATCAGGGTCATGGTCCAGCCGACGTTCTCGGCCAGTTTGTAGACCTTGCCGGTCGCGGTCTCGGCTACGTCCACCGCGCGCGGTGACAGGTTGCCGATATCCTCGACCGTGTGGCCAAGTGCGGTGATGGCCTCTGCCAGTCCGGCCGTGCGGTAGGCGTCCGGTCCCATCAGGCAGCCGCGACGGCGTTTGCCGCAATCGACCGGTGCGCCGATCAGGATGATGTTTTTCTGTGTCATGCCATAGCATTGCCCGAAACCACGGGTGGTTGAACCCTGCATTTTGTGCAATACGAGCAAGGAGTGATCAAAGTGGACAAAGCTTATGGACGAATTGGACAGCCGCCTGATCGTGGCGCTGAAACGCAATGCGCGGGCAACGTTATCGGAACTGGCGGGGATTCTGGGGGTCACGCGCAGCACCGTCCGGGTGCGGCTGGAACGGCTGGTGCAGGGCGGCGAAATCGCAGGCTTTACCGTCCTGACCCGATCGGACGTGCGACCCGATCCGGTGCGCGGGCTGATGATGCTGGAAATCGCGGGGCGCGGGGCGGACAAGGTCATGAAATACCTGCAACGCCTGCCCGAGGTGCGGGCCATCCATTCGACCAATGGCACTTGGGACCTGATCGCAGAGATCGGCACCGATACGCTGGAACACTTCGATCAGGTGCTGACCGCGATACGGCGTCTGGACAGCGTCACGCGGTCCGAGACGAACCTGCTGTTGTCAACGCGCCGTTGATCGCGCGGCCATGATCCAGCCGATGACCAATATGAACGAGAAAAGCGCGTTCCACGATGGCATGGACAGGGTGAACAGCGCCCAACTGACCTGATCGCAGAGGATCACGCGCGGCCCCTCGACCGCAAGCAGGTCGGCCCCGCTCAGCCCCTGAAGGCCGCCGCTGCCGGTGCAACTGCTTGGCCCTTCCCACCAGTCACGCTCGACCCCGGTATGGTAGATCCCGATCGCGCCGGTTGTGGCTGCGGCAAGCGCGCCAAGAACCGGCAGGACCGGTCCGGCAAAGCGCAACGCCACAAGCCCGATCAGGATGGCCGCCATATGCGGCCAGCGCTGCCAGTAGCACATGGCGCAAGGCGGATAACCAAGCGCCTGAAAGATATAGGCCCCCGCAAGCAAAGCCGCGGACCCGCCCGCCGAAATCATGATCCAGACCTGTCGTGTCATAGCATACCCAAGATAGCGAAGCCGCCGATCAGCACCACACAGAAGACCACAAACACAAGGCCAAGTCGCCTCTCGATGAAGTCGCGGATCGGCGCGCCATAGTAATAAAGCAATGTGGCCACCAAAAAGAAGCGCAATGCGCGCGCAAAGATCGACGACAGAATGAAGACCGGCAGCGAAAGACCCGTCACACCGGATGCGATCGTGATCACCTTGAAGGGCAGGAAGGTGACACCGGCCACCACAACGGCCCAGGCCCCGTATTGGTTGAAGACCTCGGCCATGTCCTCGAAATTGCCCGATTTTCCATAAAACTCGAGGATCGGATGCCCGAGGCTTTCCATCAGTTGCGCCCCGATGAAATACCCAAATAGCCCGCCGGTCACTGACGCGACCGTCGCCACGGCGGCAATCAGGAACGCGCGCGAGGGGCGGGCTATGATCATCGGGATCATCAGCACATCCGGCGGGATCGGAAAGAACGAGGATTCGACAAAGGAAACGATGGCCAGCGCCCACAAGGCATGGGGCGATTGCGCAAGCGAAATGGTCCAATCATACAGTCTGCGCAGCATCATAGCCTCTGGGTTCGCGCCCTTAGGCCATGTTGGACAAGGCCGGTCAAGTCTGATCGGCGGGGGCGTGAAATCCCGATTGACGCAGGGCGGGCGCAGCTTTAGGACAGCCATGGGCCGATGTGGCGGAATGGTAGACGCAGGGGATTCAAAATCCCCCGATGGCAACATCGTGAGAGTTCGAGTCTCTCCATCGGCACCAGATAATCGGATATTTTCCGACCTTCTGCGATAAGGGAAAAAGGTGGCTGTGCCGCACCTCTTCCAAAGATTTTCGCATTATCGCCAGATTTACCTGCCTATGATCTACGGATGATGCGACGCGGGTCGCAACTTCTGGCCTTTCGGATTGATCTTTTGGTCAGGATCATCAAGTTAGCGGGGGACGATGCGCAGGGTCCTGTGGCATTGACAAGTGATGGTAAATCCGGTGTCGCAGTCACCGGAAAAGTTGACGGTAAAAATTGAGGATAGGGAACCGATGACATGGTTTCCAGGGCATATGGTTGATAAAGAGTTCAAGGATCTGACCGGCAATCTGACCGGTCTGGCAGATGGGCGCGGCGCTTTGGCGGCGCTGAATATATCCGACGTGGATCGCCAGCGGCATCGCTTCACCTTTACGGATGGAACGGATGTCCCGCTGTCCGATCTTCAGCGGGTCATCCCCTGTTTCACCCCCGGCACCCGTATCGCGACGCCCAAGGGCGAGGTCGCAGTCGAACGGCTGAAGGTCGGTGACCGTGTTCTGACGCGGGACAACGGGATCAAGACGATCCGTTGGTTCGGGCAGAAAAAGCTGGATCATCTGCAGTTGAAGACGCTTAAGGAACTGCGCCCGGTCGAAATCAAGGCGGGCGCCCTGGGCGGCGGGCAGCCGGAACGGGACATGAAAGTCTCGCCCATGCACCGGCTGCTGGTCCGCTCGGACGTGGCGCGGGCACATTTCGGACAGTCCGAGGTCTTTGTCGCCGCGATCGATCTTGTCAAACTCGACGGGATTTCCGTGGCCGAGGTGCCCTATGCCACCTACGTGCACTTCATGTGCGATCACCACGAGGTGGTTCTTTCCGACGGCACATGGAGCGAAAGCTTCCAGCCGGGTGATCTGTCGTTGAAGGGGATGGACCAGCAACAGTGCGAAGAACTGTTCGGCCTGTTCCCCGATCTCGCCGCCAGAGAGGGTGTCACCCAGTATCGCCCCGCCCGCAGAACGCTTGACCGTAACGAGGCGGCGCTGCTGTTCAGCCTTTGACGGCGCGCCATTCGTCCCAGTCCTCGGGCGTGTCCAGATCCAGCCTTGCGCGGGTGCCCGGCAAGGCAACAAGACAGGTCCGGTCCTGATGCCCTGCGACGATGACTTGTGCGCCGCCGTCCCCCGACAATTCGGCAAAGGCGGATCTTAACGCATCTGCGAAAATGATCGGATGGCCTGCTTTGCCGTCCTCGGTCGCGCCGCGCCAGATCAGATGGTCGGGCTGGCCGACATGGGCCGCGCAGACCTGTGCGAGATCTTCCGGTTCAAGTGCGACCAGATCACCAAGCACCAACATGAAGGCCGTCCAGGGGGGCAACTGCGCCACGGCACCGCGCAGGGTGCCTGACATCCCCTCGACCGCATCGGGCACCTGCAGAATATGCACATCCAGTCCTGCAAGCGCCTCTTCCCGTTCATCCTGATCCGGACCGACCGCCACAAAGACCCTGCCGCCAAGCGCCAGCGCATGGCGCGCCTGTCGCCGAATCAGCGATTCGCCCCCCAGATCCTCGAGCAGCTTGTCGCGCCCGCGCATCCGTGACGACCGGCCGGCCGCAAGGATCAGGATCGGGATCATCCGCGCATGACCGCGCCGTCAGGATCAAAAAGCGGCGTCGTGATCCGGCGGGCGTTGCGCAACTGGCCCATGATCTCGATCTGCACGGCCAGATCATCGGTCACGGCATCGCGCGGCACCAGCGCCATGGCGATGGATGTCTCGGCATGGTGCGAATAGCCACCCGAGGTGCAAAAGCCCGCGACATCGCCGTTGATGAACACCGGCTCATAGCCCACGACATCGGCGTCATCGGCATCGACCGCGAAGGTGACCAGCATGCGGGCAGGGGGATCGGCACGTTCGGCCTCTGCGGCGGCCCGTCCGATGAAATCGGCGTTCTTCTTGAAGCTGATGAAGCGGTCCATCCCGGTTTCGGCGGCGGTATAGTCGGGCGAGAATTCCGACAGCCAAGAGCCGAAGAAACGGTCCAGCCGCAGCGACATCATCGCGCGCATTCCGAAGGGCGTCAGGCCCATCGGCTGCCCGGCAGTCCACAGCGTCCACCAAAGCTGGCGCTGGTCCATCGGATCGCAGTAGATCTCATATCCCAGATCGCCCGTGTAGCTGACGCGCTGCACGATGCAGGCGACTTGGCCCACGGTCATGCGGCGCACATCCATGAATTTTATTGCGGCCACGTCATCGCGGGTGCAGGCGGCAAGCAGATCGCGCGCCTTCGGGCCTGCGATCTGGAACCCGGTCCGGCGGTCCGAGATATTCGCGACCTCGACATCGTCAGCCATGTTCTGCAGGAACCAGCGGTGATGGATTTCCTGTGCGCCATAGCTAGCGGTGATCTGGAACTCGGTTTCCGACAAGCAGGACACGGTGAAATCGCCCCAGAGCCGTCCTTTCGGGGACAGCATCGGTGTCAGAGACATCCGCCCCGGCTGCGGGATGCGCCCCGCCATGATCCGGTCGAGCCACGCCCGCGCGCCGCTGCCCGTCACGCTGAATTTGCCGAAATTCTGCACCTCGTTGATGCCGACGCCGCGACGGACCGCCTGCACCTCGCGCTTGGTCGCAGAGAATGCGTCCGACCGCCGGAACGTGGGGGTTTCATATGTCGGCTCACCCTCTTGGGCAAAGTAGTTGGCGACCTCCAGCCCGAATTGATGCCCCCAGACAGCGCCGAGATCGCTGAAGATGTCATACATCGGCGTGGTGCGATGGGGGCGGGCGGCGGGCAGTTCCTCGTTCGGGTAGCTGACAGAGAAACGGCGCTGGTAGTTTTCGATCACCTTGGGGCGGGTGTAACCGGGGGTGATCCACTTGCCGTAGCGCCCGATGTCCATCGCGGTCACGTCACGCTCGCATTCTCCGGTCGTCATCCATTGCGCCAGCATCAGACCGACGCCGCCCCCTTGGCTGAAGCCCGCCATCACGCCACAGGCGGACCAGTAGTTGCGCAGACCCGGAACAGGGCCGACCAGCGGGTTGCCATCGGGGGCAAAGGTAAAGGGGCCGTGGATCACGGACTTGACGCCAGCGCGCTCCAGCACGGGGAAGCGCCTGTAGGCGAAGGCGATGGAATCCTCGATCTTGTCGAGATTGTCGGGCAGCAGTTCATGCCCGAAGTCCCAAGGCGTGCCATCGACCGCCCAAGGCTTGCAGGGCTGTTCATAGAACCCGATGCACAGACCGCGCCCTTCCTGCCGCAGATAGCTTTCACCGGCAGGGTCCATGACATGGGGGTGTTCGCTGTCACGCTCGTAGATTTCGGGCAGGTCATCGGTGACGATATACTGATGTTCCATCGGGTGCAGCGGCACATAGGTGCCCGCCATGGCCGCCACCTCGCGCGCCCAGAGGCCGCCTGCGTTGACGACGTGTTCGGCGTGGATCGTGCCCTTGTCGGTCACCACGTCCCATGTGCCGTCCGCGCGGGGATTGGTCTCGATCACCTTGGTGTGCAGTGCGATCATCGCGCCACCCATGCGCGCCGCCTTGGCATAGGCATGTGTCGTCCCCGACGGGTCGAGATGGCCGTCAAGCGGGTCGTAAAGCCCGCCGATGATCCCGTCGAGGTTGGTGATCGGTGCGATCTTCGCGATTTCTGCAGGGCCGACGATTTCGGTCTCCAGCCCCATGTAGCGGTGCTTGGCCCGTTCCGCGACCAGCATGTCGAAACGGTCCTGATTGTCGGCAAGGGTCACTCCGCCCACATGGTGCAAGCCGCAGGACATGCCGGTGATCTCTTCGAGTTCGCGGTAAAGCTTGATCGTATAGCCCTGCAAGGCGGCCATGTTGGTATCGCCGTTCAGGGTGTGAAACCCGCCCGCCGCGTGCCAGGTGGACCCGCTGGTCAGCTCGCTGCGTTCCAGTAACATGATGTCCGACCATCCCAGCTTGGTCAGGTGATAAAGCACCGAACACCCCACGACCCCGCCGCCGATAATCACGCATCTGGTTGTGGTCTTCATGGTCGTCGCTCCCTCACTGGTTTCCCGCACTATGCCAGCGAAATTCTGACGCGCGGTACTGATTGCGACACAGGATGTCGCCTTGGGGCAACCGCTGGGTCAGAGCATTGCGGACGGTGAAGCCATCATCAAGCGAAAGGTCTGTCTGATGCGCACCCATGCCCAGGCTGTCGTCATCGGAGGCGGCGTCATCGGATGTTCCATCCTCTACCACCTGACGAAACTGGGATGGACGGATGTGGTCCTGCTGGAACGCAGCGAGTTGACCAGCGGGTCCACCTGGCACGCGGCCGCGAACATCCACGGGCTGCATGACAGCACGAATATCAGCCGCATCCAGCACTATACGATGACCCTCTATCAGGCGCTGGAGGAAGAAACGGGGCAGAGTTGCGGGATTTTCCAGCCTGGATCGCTCTATCTGGCGCAGACCGAGGCGCGCGAGCATCAGTTGCGCCTGCAAGCGGCGAAGGCCAGTTTCTACGGCATGAATTTTCACGAGGTCAGCCGCGACGAGGCCGAACGCCTGCATCCGCTGGTCGATTTCGACGGTATCCGCTGCATCATGTATGAACCCGACGGTGGCAACGTGGACCCATCGGGCGTCACCAATGCCTATGCCGTGGGCGCGCGCCAGCGCGGCGCCGAAATCCATCGCTTCACGCCTGTGACGGCGACGGTGCAGCAGCCCGATGGGACATGGATCGTCGCGACCGCGAAGGGCGAAATCCGCGCGGACTGGGTGATCAATGCCGCCGGTCTCTGGGGCCGCGAGGTTGCGCGGCTGGCAGGCATCGCACTGCCGCTTTTGCCGACCGAACATCAGTATGTCGTCACCGAGACGATCCCCGAAATCGCCGCGATGGACCGCCGCCTGCCGTCGGTGGCGGACCGCGACGGGGAATACTATCTGCGCCAAGAGGGCAAGGGCCTGCTGGTCGGTGCCTATGAAAAGGACGTGCGGTTCTGGGCAGAAGAGGGCACGCCGCAGGGCTTTGGCCACGAGCTTTTCGCCGACGATCTGGACCGCATCGAAGACAACATGCTGCGCGCGATGGCGCGGGTGCCCGCCATGGGCGCGGCGGGGATCAAGCGTGTCATCAACGGGCCGATGATCTGGTCTCCTGACAGCAATGTTCTCTTTGGTCCGCATCCCGATCTGAACAACTACTTTTGCTGCAACGGCATCATCCCGGGCTTCAGCCAGTCGGGTGGCATGGGGTTGATGGCCGCACAATGGATCATCCAAGGCGAAAGCCAATATGACATGTTCGCATGGGACGTCGCCCGTTTCGGCACATGGGCGGATGCGGCATTCACCAAGGCCCGCGTCGGTGATCAATACGCCAAGCGGTTCAGCATCCACTTCCCGAACGAGGAACGCGCAGCAGGCAGGCCCGTGCGGACACGTCCTGCCTATCAGATGCAAAAGGACATGGGCGCGGTGTTCGGCCTCAACTATGGTTGGGAACACCCGCTGTGGTTCGCGGATAGGCCGGGCACCAGGGACACCAACGGCTTTACCCGCCAGAACTGGTTCGAGCCGGTCGGCGCCGAATGCCGGATGCTGCGCAATCGGGCAGGGATCATCGATATCTCGAACTTCGCCAGATACTTCGCCAGCGGACCTGATGCGGAAGGCTGGTTGAACGCGGTCTTCGCAAACACCATGCCCAAAGCTGTCGGCCGGTCCTGTCTGACGCCGCTGATCGGTGTAAACGGCGGGATTGCCGGTGATTTCACGGTCACACGGTTGGCCGAGCACGACTTCATGATCATCGGCAGTGGTGCGGCCGAGCGTTATCACCAGCGTTTCTGGAAAATGGTGCCCTTGCCCGATGGGACAACCTTCGAAAGCCGCACGGACAGGATGTGTGGCTTCAACGTGGCGGGGCCTTTGTCGCGCGCAATTTTGTCCCGGCTCACGGACACGGACCTCTCGACCGCAGCATTCCCCTTCATGCGCAGCCAGCGGATCACCGTGGCGGGGGTCGATGTGATTGCCCTGCGCGTGTCCTTCACCGGTGATCTGGGGTGGGAGTTGCATTGCGCCGAGGCGGATCAGACGACACTCTTTCGGGCCTTGCTGGCGGCGGGTGAAGCCTTCGATGCGGGACCAGTGGGGGCGCGTGCGCTGATGTCTTTGCGCATCGAAAAGGGCTATGGCAGTTGGGGGCGCGAGTATTCGCCGGAATACTGGCCGCAGGAGGTCGGGTTGCACAAGCTGATCAAGCCTGAAAAGGAATTCCTGAACAAAACCAGATACCTGACGATCAAGGATCATCCACCGCGTGAGGTTTTGTCATTGGTCGAGGTGCAGGATGTGACCAATGCCGATGCAACAGGCGGCGAGCCGATCTTCCTGCCGGATGGCACGCCGGTCGGGCGCGTGACCTCTGGCACCTATGGCTATTCGGTCGGCAAGTCGCTGGCCTTGGGATATCTCAGGGGCGTCAGCGCGGGCGCAGCCGTGGACGTGATGGTCCTTGGCCGACCACATCGGGGTGTCGTTCTGGCAGCACCACCCTTCGATCCCAAGGGCGAAAGGCTGCGGTCCTGATGACACGGGCGACGGGTTGGTCGCCCGCAGGTCACGTCAGGGAATGATGCGGGTGTATTTCGTGCCTTCCAGCGTCGCCCCGACACGCAGACCCGTTTGCCCGAAGACCACGGCGATCACCGGCGAAAGCGAGGTGGTCGTCTCGGCCCGCAGCATCTCGGACTGGTTCGAAAAGGCGTATTCGATATCCGCCCCGGCGGCCCAACCGGGTGAAGACCGGAATTGCTGCAAGGCCTCGGGTGTCATGAAGAACAGGACATGGCTGAATTGCTGCGCCCCGATCTGCAGGCCCGCACTTCCGGCAACGGCGGTGTAGTAATCGACGGTCGACGGACCCACGCGCAATGCACCGCGCCCGAACGACCCCCCCAAACCAAGGCCCACTTCGGTGACCAGCGGCATGACAAGCACGCCCGCAGCCCGCGTGGCCAGATCCCGGGTGCCGGGATAGGCCTGATACATGGCATCGAGTGTGGTATCGACCCTTGCGTCGATGGTTGCGGCACCGCCGCTGCCGATCCCGTTACCACATGCCGCAAGTGAGGTTGCCGCTACGCCAAGCGCAAATCCGCGCCGCGAAAGATGTTTCATCAGAAATCCGCCTATATGCCTGTGATGGGCGTTTTTCGCCCTTTGTGGAAACATTATAGTCAAAAGCGACAGGGGTGTCACGCCTTCATAGCCAGAAGAGTGCCTTAGCCCCGCAACACCCTTGCCGCCTCGGGTGCGAAATAGGTCAGAATACCGTCACAGCCCGCGCGTTTGAACGAAAGCAGGCTTTCCATCATGACCTTCTGACCATCAAGCCAGCCGTTCTGGATGGCCGCCTGCAACATCGCGTATTCACCGCTGACCTGATAGGCATAGGTCGGGACACCGAAGCTATCTTTTACGCGGCGACAGATGTCGAGATAGGGCATGCCGGGCTTCACCATGACCATATCCGCGCCCTCCATCAGGTCGCGTTCGACAAGTCGCAGCGCCTCGTCGCTGTTGCCGGGGTCCATCTGGTAGGTCTTCTTGTCGCCGGTCAGGGCCGAGGACGCACCCACAGCGTCGCGGAACGGACCATAAAAGGCCGAGGCGTATTTCGCGGTATAGCTCAGGATGCAGACGTTCTGGTGGCCTTCGGATTCAAGCGCCATCCGGATCGCCCCGATCCGCCCGTCCATCATGTCGGAGGGGCCAAGGATATCGGCACCGGCCTTTGCCTGCGCCAGCGCCATGCGGACCAGCGCATCGACCGTGCGGTCGTTGACGATCTCGCCGTTCTCGACATAGCCGTCGTGGCCGTTGATGTTGTAGGGATCAAGGGCGATGTCGGTCATCACGGCGATATCCGGGGCGGCGTCCTTGATCGCGCGGATCGCCTGGTTGGTCAGGTTGTCAGGGTCCCAGGCCATGGCGCAGTCTTCGGTCCGTGCCTCCATCCCTGTGTAGGGAAAGATGCAGATGGCGGGGATACCAAGCGCTTGCGCCTCTTTCGCGGCCTTGGCGACACGGTCGACCGTGCGGCGCACCACGCCCGGCATGGATGCGACGGGCGTTTCGGCATCCTTGCCGTCCATCACGAAGATGGGCCAGATCAGATCGTCCGTTGTCAGCGTGGTCTGCCGCGCCAGCGCCCGCAGCGCAGGCGATTGGCGCATCCGCCGCAGTCGGGTGGCAGGGAAGGGGGCAACGGTCGGTTTCATCGTCAAGGGCCTTTTCTTGGTCGCCTGTCTTGGTCGCATGGTTTTTCCACCGCCACAAGGCTGGGCAACCTCTTGGGTGGGCGCTAGGTTCGCGACAGGCAGCAACAGGAATGGACCACCCCCTTGGACTGGACAGAGGTCATCGCCCGCATCATCACCTTGGATACCTTCAGCAATGTCTGGTACTGGGCCGCGGTCGTCGTGTCCTGGGCCGTGGCCTGTCACTGGCTGATCGGCGTCCCTTTCGACATGCTGGTCCGCGCGCGGCGTGGCAAGGGTCGGGAGATGGCCGACCTCGAGGCGATGGTCGATATCAATGTGCGCCGGATCATCTGGTTTCAGGATATCGGCGGGGCGGGCTTTGCAGCACTTGCCGCCTTCTTTCTGGCAGGCACCGGATTGCTGGCCATCGGCTATCGGTTCGAACTGGCCATCGGAGTGTTGATCCTTGCCCTGCCGCTCTTCGTCGTGGTGTTGGTCAATCTGCGTCTGGCGCTGGCGCTGCACGCCAATCCGCTGAAGGGGCAAGAGCTGGTGGCCCGCCTGTTTCGTGTCCGGCTCTGGACCCAAGGGATTGCCGCGATTTCGCTCTTTGCGACATCGGCCCTCGGGATGGCCTATGCGATCGATACGATGAGGTTCTTTTGACGGTTGACACCAACCGCCCAAAGCGTACGTGACCGCCATGTCTCAGCCCGAACACATCACCGTCAGCGGCGCCCCCGAGGGGTTTGACGCGCAGCTTGCGCTTCAGGAAATGCGCAAAGGGGCGCCTGTCCTGCATATCGCGCGTGACGACAAGCGTTTGGCAGCCATGCAGGCCGCGCTGGCCTTCTTTGCGCCCGATGTGCCCGTCTTCGTCTTTCCGGCTTGGGATTGTCTGCCCTACGACCGTGTCTCGCCCAATACCGATATCTCGGCCGCGCGCATGGCGACGCTTGCCGCCCTTGTGCACGGGATGCCCGCGCAGTTCATCCTGCTGACGACGCTGTCCGCCGCAACCCAGCGCGTTCCGGCCCGCAGCCTTCTGCGCGAGGCGGCCTTCACCGCGAAAGTCGGCAGCCGGATCGACGAGGCAGGGCTGCGCGATTTTCTGGTCCGGATGGGTTTCACCCAAAGCCCGACCGTGATGGAACCGGGAGATTATGCCGTTCGGGGCGGCATCATCGACATTTACCCGCCGGGGCAGAACGGGCCGGTGCGGCTGGACCTATTCGGAGACGTGCTCGACGGCGCGCGCCGGTTCGATCCTGCCACGCAGCGGACGACGGAAAAACTGTCAGAGGTCGAACTTGCGCCCGTGTCCGAGGTCATCCTCGACGAGGCCGCGATCACACGGTTCCGGCAGAACTACCGGCTTGAATTCGGTGCGGCCGGCACGGATGACCCGCTTTACGAAGCGGTCAGCGCCGGCCGCAAACACGCAGGTGTCGAGCATTGGCTGGGCTTCTTTCAGGACGATCTGGAAACGCTGTTCGATTACCTGCCCAAAGCGACGATCACGCTGGACGACCAGATGACGCCGATGCGTATTTCGCGCTGGGACAGCATCAACGACCAGTACGAGACGCGCATCCACGCCTTGTCCCAGAAAGGCCGGATCGACACGGTCTACAAGCCCGCGCCGCCAAAGCTGCTTTATCTTGACGATGCGGCATGGCAGCGGGCGGTCGCAGGCCACCGCGTGCTGCAATTCGCGCCTCTCCGGCAGGCGACCGGCATTGGCGTCACCGACGCTGGCGGACGGATCGGGCGCAACTTCGCACCCGAGCGGCAACAGGAACAGATCAGCCTCTTCGGGGCGCTGGCCACGCATATCCGCGCCAAGATGGACGACGGACCGGTCGTCATCGCCAGCTATTCCGAAGGCGCGCGCGAAAGGCTGGAAGGGTTGCTGACGGACGAGGGGCTGGCCGAAACGATCCCAGTGACGGACGTGACGCGCGTAGGCAAATCGGGGCTCTATCTGGCGGTTTGGGCCTTGGATCACGGGTTCGAGACGCCGGAACTGACGGTGATTTCCGAACAGGACGTGCTGGGCGACCGGCTGATCCGGCAGACGAAACGCAAACGGCGGGCCGAGAATTTCCTGTCCGAGACAAACAGTCTGGCACCCGGTGATCTGGTCGTGCACGTCGATCACGGTGTCGGTCGGTTCATGGGGATGGAGGTCGTCACGGCCCTTGGTGCGGCCCATGAATGTCTGCTGCTGGAATATGCCGAAGACGCCAAGCTTTATCTGCCGGTCGAGAACATCGAACTTCTGTCGAAATACGGGCATGAGGTCGGTTTGCTGGACAAACTCGGCGGCGGGGCATGGCAGGCGAAAAAGGCAAGGCTGAAGGAACGCATCCGGCAGATTGCCGAACGTCTGATCCGGGTCGCCGCCGAGCGTGAATTGCGCACGGCCCCCGTGCTCGATCCGCCAGACGGGATGTGGGACCAGTTTCTGGCGCGCTTTCCTTACGCGGAAACCGACGATCAGCTCAGCGCCATCGCCGATGTGCTGGAGGACCTGCAACGCGGTCGCCCGATGGACCGGCTGATCTGCGGCGATGTCGGGTTCGGCAAGACCGAAGTGGCGATCCGCGCGGCTTTCATTGCGGCCCTGTCGGGTGTGCAGGTGGCGATTGTCGCACCCACCACCCTTCTGGCCCGCCAGCACTACCAAAGCTTTGCGGAAAGGTTCCGCGGCTTTCCGGTGACGGTCCGCCCCTTGTCGCGGTTCGTCTCGGCCAAGGACGCCAATGCAACGCGCGAGGGGCTGGCCAATGGCAGCGTCGATATCGTCGTCGGCACCCATGCCATCCTCGCCAAGGGCGTCAGGTTCAGGAACCTCGGGCTTTTGGTCATCGACGAGGAACAGAAATTCGGGGTGCAGCACAAGGAACGGCTCAAGCAGTTGCGGACGGATGTGCATGTGCTGACACTGACCGCGACACCGATCCCGCGCACCCTGCAATTGTCGCTCTCGGGTGTGCGCGATCTGTCGATCATCGGCACCCCGCCCATCGACCGGCTTGCGATCCGGACCTATGTCAGCGAATTCGACAGCATCACCATCCGCGAGGCGCTGCTGCGCGAACATTATCGCGGCGGCCATTCGTTCATCGTCGTCCCGCGCATCGCGGATATGCCCGAAATGGAGGACTTCCTGAAAACGCAGGTGCCCGAAGTCAGCTATGTCACCGCAACGGGACAGATGGCGGCGGGCGAACTCGACGACCGGATGAACGCCTTTTACGACGGCAAATACGATGTCCTGCTGGCGACGACGATTGTCGAAAGCGGTCTCGACATTCCGACCGCGAATACGATGATCGTCTGGCGGGCGGATATGTTCGGGCTCAGCCAGCTTTACCAGATCAGGGGCAGGGTGGGGCGCGCCAAGACCCGCGCCTATGCCTATCTGACCACCAAACCGCGCCAGAAACTGACCGACACCGCCCAAAAGCGGCTGCGGGTGCTGGGCTCTATCGACAGCCTCGGGGCAGGCTTTGCGCTGGCCTCTCAGGATCTGGATATTCGCGGGGCGGGCAACCTTCTGGGCGAGGAACAATCGGGCCAGATGCGCGAGGTCGGATACGAGCTTTACCAGCAGATGCTGGAAGACCAGATCGCCGCGATCCGGTCGGGTGCGGCCGAAGGCATCGTGGATGACGGCCAGTGGTCGCCGCAGATCAATCTGGGCGTCCCTGTCCTGATCCCCGAGGATTACGTGCCTGATCTGGATGTGCGGCTTGGCCTTTATCGTCGCCTGTCCGACCTGTCGAGCAAGGTGGAACTGGAAGGCTTTGCCGCCGAGCTGATCGACCGTTTCGGCAAGCTGCCCAAAGAGGTCAATTCACTTCTGCTGGTCGTGCGGATCAAGGCGATGTGCAAGAAAGCGGGCATCAGCCATCTGGATGCGGGACCCAAAGGTGCGACGATCCGCTTTCACAACGACAAGTTCGCCTCGCCCAAGGGGCTGGTGGACTTCATCGCAGCACAGCGCGGGCTGGCCAAGGTCAAGGACAACAAGATCATCGTGCGCCGCGACTGGGGCAAGGAACGCGACAAGATCGAGGGTGCATTCATCATCGCGCGCGATCTGGCACAGAAGCTGAAGCAAGAGGCGGGCACGCCCGCCTGACTTCGATGCCTCCGGCGGGGATATTTATGGGTCAATAATGCCGCCTAAACCTCGCCCGGCCGCTTGAGCATCGTTGTCAGCCACAGCGACAGGGCGGCGAGGATCAGCGTGCCGACCGCCATCGGCAAGGGTGTGCCGTCGAATTGCAGCGCGATCGGCACGGCGATCAGGACAGCCCCCACCGTCGAGACCGAGGCGATGACCGAGGCCGCAAGCCCCGCGATATGGCCCATCTCTTCCATCCCCAGGGCATTCAGATTGCCGATGGTCAGCCCCGCCTGAAAGAAATTGCTGAGCACCCAGAAGACATAGGCCCCGAAGGCCAGCCAGTAGATATCCGTCGCAAGCGTGACGGCGATCATCACCGTGGTGATCACGATCTGTGCGGTATACATCGCCTTGATCATCGCCCGCATCCCCAGCCGGACCACCAGTCGGGCATTCACAAACCCCGACGAGGCCGCGACAATAGCAATCCCACCGAACCACAGATGAAAGACATCACCCTGACCGAAGGTCTGGTCAAAGACCTGTTGTGTCGAGGACAGCATGCTCAGCAGCATCCCGAAGGTCAGGGTCTGGATCAGGATCGACAGCCGCGCTGTCGGATGCCGGAACATCTCGGCCACGGCATGACCGAGGGCGGCGAAACTCAGGGCCCTGCGGTTCTCCGGCGTCAGGGTTTCAGGCTGGCGGACCAGCAACCAAATCGTCGTCGCAAGCGAAAACACGATGAAGGCGACAAAGATCGCCTCCCATCCGGCAAAGAGGACGATGTAATGGCCCAAAGTCGGCGCAAGCGCGGGGACCAGCGCAAAGACGATCATCACGAAGGACAGGATGCGGGCCATGTCAGGACCGGAATAGAGATCGCGGATCAGGGCCATGGCCACAACGCGCGGGCCCGCCGCACCCAGCCCCTGCACCACGCGGGCGGCCAGCATCACCTCCAGCGTTTGGGCCTGCCATGCGACGACACAGGCCAGAATATAGATCACGGCCCCGCCGATCATCACCGGCTTGCGGCCGAAGGCATCCGATAGGGGGCCAGTGAAAAACGTGCCGACGCCCATGCCCAGCATGAAGGTCGTGACGATCAACTGGGCACGGTTGAGATCATCCGGCGACAGCGCGGCCCCGATCTGGGGCAGGGCAGGCAGCATCGCGTCAATCGAAAAGGCCACGGTCGCAGCGACCATGGCCATCAGGGCGATGAACTCGGCTTGCGGCAGCCGCTTGACGGTTGGGGTTGTCATTCGGGCGCGGCGATCTGTTCCATGATCTCGGTGATCACGCTCACCCATGTCTCAGGCGGTTGCGCCCCAGGGACGGCGTGCTTTTGCGCGACGATGAACGTCGGGACCGCCGACACGCCCATCTTGCGGCTATGGGCATCGCGGGCGCGGATGTCGGCGGTATCCGCATCCGACCCCAGAAGCCGCGTCACCAGTGCTGCATCCATCTCGGCACTATCGGCGATATCGGCGAGAACCTCGTGATCCGAGATATCGCGGCCATCGACGAAATAGGCCTTGAACAGCAGATCGACCACCAGGGATTGGCGTTGCTCGATACCGGCCCAGTGGATCAGCCGGTGCGCGTCGATGGTCGACGGTGTTCTGTGGATCGCTTCCAGATTGATCACCGCGCCGGCCTTTTCCGCCTGCGCGGCGACTGGCGCATAGGCGCGCGCCGCGGCCTCTTTGCCGCCGAACTTGGCTTCAAGATAGGCACGCCGGTCCATCCCTTCGGGCGGCATGTCAGGGTTCAGCTGAAACGGGTGCCATTCGACCACGAAGGGATGATCGGGAAACTGCAGCAGCGCCTGATCCAGATTGGTCTTGCCGATATAGCACCACGGGCAGATCGGATCAGAGATGATATCAAGCTTGACCATGGCGGGGCTTTCTGTCGGCGGATTTTCCCTATCACCTACGGCCCGACAAGGCGGGCCGCAACGGCAAATTTGTCGCCCCGCGATGGCACAGCCAACCGTTGCATGAAACAGCCCCGCGGCTTATTGAAGTCCGATCCGAAGGCAGGCCCAAGAGCGACATGAAAATCGACAGCGACAGAAGCGACGCCGCGACACCCGAACCTCTCGACCTTGGGGCGCGCGTGCGCGAGTTACGAAAGGCCCGCGACTGGACGCTGGAACAGGCAGCCCAGCAGGCGGGGCTTGCGCGGTCCACATTGTCCAAGATCGAGAACGGGCAGATGTCGCCGACCTATGATGCGCTGAAAAAGCTGGCCGTCGGATTGCAGATTTCCGTGCCCCAGCTTTTCACCCCGCCCTCGAAGGGACAGGTCAATGGCCGGATGGCCGTGACGAAAACCGGCGATGAAACCAGCAAGGTCACGACCACCTACGAACATGCGCTTCTGGCCGAAACTCTGACGACCAAGAAGATGCTGCCCTATCGCGCCCGCGTCCGCGCGCGCGCCCTTGAAGATTTCGACGGCTGGGTGCGCCACGACGGCGAGGAATTCCTTTACGTCCTGACCGGACAGGTGCGCCTTTATACCGAGTTTTACGAACCCATCGACCTGCGCCGTGGCGAAAGCGCCTACTATGACGCCACGATGGGGCACAACGTGATCTCCGTCAGCGCCGATGACGCGACGATCCTCTGGGTCACCTCGCTGGGCTGATCCGCCTCATTATTGGCCCATAAATATCCCCGCCGGAGGCATCCTTGCCCGCAAGCAGGGACCGGCGGCAGAGGGGGGCGGATCAGTCCTCATACCACCAGACATCCGGTTGCCAGCCGGGCCAGTCGCCGAAGATCGGGATCTCGTCGGGATAGCGCAGCTCTTTGGCATGGGCGATGCGGCTGATATTCCACTGGTAGATCGGGATCACATAGCGGCCAGCGGTCAGGATCCGGTCCAGCGCCTTGACCGCCGCAACAAAGTCATCCTGACTTTCGGATGTCAGCAGGCGGTTGATCATCGCATCCACCGCCTCGGATCGGACACCCATCAGGTTGCGCCCGCCCGTCACATCGGCGGCCTCCATGCCGAAGTAGCCGAATTGCTCGTTCCCGGGTGAAAGCGACACGGCGACACGGTAGTAGGTCATGTCGAAATTGTAGACGTCGGTGCGTTCCTTGAACTGCGCAGCATCGACGACCGAGACGGTCGGCGTCACACCGATCCGTGCCAGCGATTGCACATACATATCGATGATCGCCTGATTTTCCGACGCCCCCGTCTGCAACAGGATTTCAAACGTAAACGGCTCTCCGGCTGCGTTCTTCATCACGCCGTCCTGCACCGTCCAGCCTGCGGCCTCCATCTGCGCCAAGGCGGCGGCGGTGCCGGCGCGGTTCCGCTCGGTCCCGTCGCTGACGGGCAGGGCGTATCCCTCGATCGTTCCGGGCGTCAGCGCAGCGGCGTAAGGTGCGAGAAATTCAAGCACGCGGCCCTCGGCCGGACCATCGGACATCCCCAAGGGCGAATTCGACCAGAAAGACGTGATGCGCGGCTGGGCCGAGCCGGTCATCGCCTCGTTCACGAATTCGAAATTGAAGACATGCAGCATCGCATCGCGCACCCGCCAATCGGCGAATTGGTCGCGGCGTGTGTTCATCACGAAACCCGTCATCCCGGACGGGCGGGCATGGGGCAGGACCGATTTGACGACATCGCCGCTTTGGACCAGCGGGAAATCGTATTGGCTGTCCCAACGGGCGACATTGAATTCGCGGTTGGTGTTGATCTCGCCCACCTTGAAGGCCTCGAAGGCGGCGGTCTCATCCCCGAAGAACTCGATCCGCAATTCGTCGAGATTGTTCGTCCCGACGCGGAAAGGGACATCAGCGCCCCAATAGTCGGGGTTGCGCCGCAGCGAGACAAAGCGCCCGGGCTCGAAATCGTCGATGATGTAAGGGGACGAGGTGATGGGCACCACCTCGGTCGTGCTTTCGGCGAAATCCACGCCGTCCCATTGGGCCTTTTTCAGGATCGGGCGCAGGCCTGCCAGCAGCGCAAGCTCGCGATCTTCCACGTTGAAGGTGAAGCGGACCGAGCGCGGGCCGGTCTGTTCCATGCTTTCGACACGCTCCCAGAACCCCAGATAGCGGGGATGGCCGACAGTCCCGAGCGTTTCATAGGACCACATCACATCCTCGACGGTGACGGGGCTGCCGTCCGAAAAGCGGGCCTCTTGGCGCAAGGTGAATTCGACCCATTCACGATTCGGGCCGGTCTCGATCGATTCGGCCAAAAGTCCGTAAAGCGAGAAGGGTTCATCCAGCGTCCGCCCCATCAGGCTTTCGCCGATCAGGAACCGCAATTGCCATGGCGTGCTGCCCTTGCGGATGAACGGGTTGAGGCTGTCGAAGCTGCCGACATTGGATTCGACCAGCCGTCCGCCCGTCGGCGCATCGGCATTGGCGTAAGGAAGGGACACAAAATCAGGTGGTAGGACAGGGTCGCCATACATAGCTATGCCATGTTGCGGTTCGGCAATGGCGCTTGCCGCAAAGAGACTGAAAGCTGCGCCCGCAACATATCGACGCAGTTTCGTTGGAAATGAATGCAACATGGCCCGTAACCCCCGGCTGTTTTGTTCTTTCTTGTTATCGGATCGTAAAGAGGGTTCCCAAGCTTTTCAAACTTTTAGCTTGGACCCAAGCGACGGATTGCTTATAAAGAGGGCACTGCTCGATAGGTTTCTTGCCTGTATGAAACCTGCCTCAATAACTACACGCCCGCCTTGTGCGGGCGTTTTTTTTCGTGTTTTTCTTGGCTGCGGTGGCATTTGCAGGTGCAGCATATACACTGGCCCCGAAGCAAGAGAATCGGAGGGTAAGACCATGTCACTGGCAGGAAAAACCGCTGTCATCACCGGATCGAACTCTGGGATCGGACTGGGGGTCGCCCGCGAATTGGCGAAGGCCGGGGCGAATGTGGTGCTGAACTCGTTCACCGACCGCGACGAAGACCACGCACTTGCCGCTGAAATCGCCAAGGTCTGCGGCGTCGAGGCGAAATATGTGCAGGCCGATATGTCCAAAGGCGAGGATTGCCGCCGTCTGGTCGTCGAGGCGGGCGGCTGCGACATACTGGTGAACAATGCAGGGATCCAGCATGTGGCGCCGGTGCAGGAATTCCCTGCGGACAAATGGGACGCGATCATCGCCATCAACCTGACGTCGGCCTTTCACACGACAGCCGCCGCCGTGACGGGCATGCGCGAGCGCGGCTATGGCCGGATCATCAATATCGCCTCGGCCCACGGCCTGACGGCATCGCCCTACAAATCGGCCTATGTCGCCGCCAAGCACGGGATCGTGGGGTTCACCAAGACAATCGGTCTGGAAACCGCCCGCGATCCGATCACCTGCAACGCAATCTGTCCGGGCTACGTGCTGACCCCGCTGGTCGAATCGCAGATCCCCGACACGATGAAGGAATACGACATGTCCCGCGAGGATGTGATCGAACAGGTCATGTTGCAGCGTCAGCCGTCCAAGGAATTCGCCACGGTCGAGCAATTGGGCGGCACCGCGGTCTTCCTGTGCTCGGAGGCCGCCGCACAGATCACCGGCACGACGATCAGCGTCGATGGCGGCTGGACGGCGCTCTAGCCCATGGTCACGCGGATCAATCTGGCCCTGCAGGGCGGCGGCGCGCATGGGGCCTTTACCTGGGGTGTGCTGACGCGCCTGTTGCAAGAGGATGATCTGGAATTCGCCGCCATCTCGGGCACCTCGGCGGGCGCGCTGAATGCGGCAGCACTCAAGTCCGGATGGATTTCCGGCGGGCGGGAAGGGGCAATCCAGAACCTTGCCTGGCTTTGGGAACAGGTGGGGGCGCTGACCGATCCGTTCATCGCAGGCTGGCTGGATGCCGCCGCGCCGACGGTCGACTTCTGGGCCAAATCGCTGAAGTATTCGCCCGCCTATGTGGGGTTCGACATGACGACGCGCATGTTTTCCCCCTATGTCTATGGCGACTTCGCGCGCAATCCTCTGGAACGTATCGTCACCCAGTTTCACTACGATGCGGTCTGTGCGAAAGGCGGGCCCGCGCTTTATGTCGGGGCGACCAATGTGCGAACGGGCAAGATCAAACTGTTTTCGGGGGATGAAATCAGCCCCGAGGCGATCATGGCCTCGGCCTGCCTGCCAAGCCTGTTTCAGGCGGTCGAGATCGAAGACCCCGCGACCGGCAAGACCGAGGCCTATTGGGATGGCGGCTATACCGGCAATCCGGCGCTCTTTCCGCTTTTCGAGGCCGACCTGCCCGATGACATCCTGATCGTGAACATCAATCCCTTGCGCCGCGACGCGCTTCCGACCGACAGCCAGTCGATTGCGAACCGGATCAACGAGATCAGCTTCAACAGCTCGCTTTTGCGCGAATTGCGCGCGATTGCTTTCGTGAAGCGGCTGATCACGGAAGGGGCGATCAAGCGGGGCACGATGAAAGACGTGCTGGTCCACATGATTTCGGACGATCCACTGATGAACGCGCTGAACGTCGCCACAAAGACGATCCCGGCACCAGTCGTGCTTGCCCGTCTGAAAGCGGCGGGTGAAGCGGCGGCCGAAACATTCCTGTCGGATCACCGCAAGGATCTGGGCAAGCGCAGCTCGCTTGATCTGCACGCCATGTTCAACTGATCAGTTTGATCGCCAACCCGCACATCAGAACACCGATCGTCACATCGAGCACCTGCCACGCCCGCGCCGACCGCATCACCGGCGCAAGCAACCGCGCGCCGTAGCCAAGACCGAAGAAGAACAGAAACGAGGCAGTCGCCGCCCCTGCCGCAAAGGCGGCCTTGGCGGCGATACCCGCATATCCGGTGGAAATCGCACCCATGACGACCAGCGTATCCAGATAGACATGCGGGTTCAGCCAGGTGAAGGCAGCACAGGTCGCCAGAGCCGCCCAGAGACCGACAGGCTTGCCGGACAAGACGAAGTCGTAGCTATTCTGATAGGCGGCCCGAAACCGCATGATGCCGTAGGCGAACAGAAACGCCGCGCCACCCAATGTCATGATCACGGGCAGTGACGGGTAGCTTTCCACGATGATCCCGAACCCCGCCACGCCGGCGACGATCAGGATCAGATCGGACATCGCGCAAAACAGGCAAAGCCAGAACACATGCGACCGCGCCAGCCCCTGCCTAAGCAGAAATGTGTTTTGCGGACCGAACGCGACAATAAAGGCCGCGCCGGTGGCGAAACCCGTCAGGGCAGGAACAAGCATCGGTCAACTTTCGGGGTTCGAGACCTGCACAGGATCTTTCCCGTTGGGGTAAACCAGACCCGCCGAGATCACCAGCTTGGCCGCATCCTCGACCGACATGTCGAGAACGATGACATCCCGTTGCGGCACAAAAAGCAGAAAGCCCGAGGTCGGGTTCGGCGTGGTCGGCAGGAAGACCGTCACGATCGGTTCGCCCAGATTGAGCTTGCCGTCGATCTCGCCCTTGGCATTGATCGAGATGAAGCCAATCGCCCAGATGCCCTTGCGCGGGTATTCGACGAGACAGGCCTTGTCGAACGAGGTTTCCTGTTGCGAGAACACCGTCTCGGCGATCTGTTTGACCGCATTGTAGATCGAGCGGACGATCGGTGTGCGATCAACCAGCCGTTCTCCCCAAGCGATGAACGACCGCCCGATCAGCCCCTTGCCGATCCAGCCGACCAAGACCGTAAAGATCAGAAAAACGACAACGCCCAAGCCGCGCACGTTGATGAAAATCTCTTCGCCGGCAGGACGACCCAGAAACCGGTTCAGCAAAGCATCCGGGTGGTAGGCCTGTGGCACGAAGGGCCAGACCCAGCTGTCGACCCAACCGACGACGGTCCAGATCAGCCAGATGGTCAATCCGATCGGGGCGACGATGATCAGGCCGGCAAGAAAATTGCTGCGCAGCCGCGTGAACATTCCCGGCTTGCGGGGCTTGTGGTCTTCTTGCAGCGGGTTCGACATGATACCCTTCCGTCTGTCATTCTGCGTTATCTATGCTCAGATCAAGACGGCGGCAAGATGGTGCCTGCGTGCCATGATTCAATTCGCCAGAGCGACGGCAATCTGTGCGGCAAGGCGCGCATTATTGCGCACCAGTGCGATGTTCGCCGCAAGAGAGCGGCCTTCGGTCAGTTCGAAAATCCGTCCAAGCAGGAACGGCGTGACCGCCTTGGCGCTGACGCCTTGGGCCTCGGCCTCGGCCAAGGCCCGCGCGATGATCGGGTGCAGAACCTCGGCGGGGATTGCGTCGGCGTCCGGAATCGGATTGGTGACCAGTTGCCCGCCGGAGAGACCCATCGCGGCACGCATCTTGTGTGCTGCCGCGATCTCTGCGGCGGTATCCATGCGCAGCGGGGCAGGGATGTCGGATTGCGCCGACCAGAAGGCCGGGATGCTGTCCTGACCAAAGGCGATCACAGGCACACCGAGCGTTTCCAGCACCTCGAAGGTCTTGGGCAGATCGAGGATAGCTTTCGCACCGGCGGCGACGACAGTCACCGGGGTTTGTGCCAGTTCGTGCAGGTCGGCGGATATATCAAAGCTCGTCTCGGCCCCGCGATGCACACCACCGATCCCGCCTGTGGCGAAGACATGGATGTCCGCCAGATGCGCCGCGATCATTGTCGCCGCGACAGTCGTGGCACCGGTCCCGCCCGATGCGATGCATGCTGCGATATCGGCCCGCGACAGTTTGGCGACGCCCTCTGCCTGACCAAGCGCGTCCAGTTCATCCGCTTCCAGACCGATATGAAGCTTGCCGCCCATGACCGCGATCGTCGCGGGCACTGCCCCTGCCGCGCGGATGTCGGCCTCGACCAGACGCGCGGTCTCGACGTTCTGCGGAAAGGGCATGCCATGGGTGATGATCGTGCTTTCAAGCGCCACGACGGCTGCGCCACTGGCCCGCGCGGCGGCGACTTCGGCACTATATTGCAAGGGGATCATAATGGCGTTTCTCCTGACACGTAGGTTGCGGCAGCATTCAGCGCCCGTCCCAGTGCGGCAACGCGATCCATGCCTTCCGCCTCCGAGGCGATATGGGCGGCCATGAAGGTATCGCCTGCGCCGGTGACGCGCGTCACCATGACCTCGGGCGGTGTCGCCGTGATCGTGTCGCCTGCGGTGCATTCCGCCGCCCGATTGCCCCCGTCCGTGACAAGCACCCGATGCGCACCGCGCGCGATCAGCGCGGTCGCGGCCTCGGGGGCGCTGTCGAATGTGGTCTGACAGATCAAGCCTGCCTCTTCGAGGTTCACATAAAGCGTCGCCGTCGGGTGATCGACCAGCGCCAGCAGACGTTCGGCCTTGCCGGGGGACGCTGGCGCCACCCGCAGGTCGGCATCGCGGAACAGCGGTGAGGTGGCGATGGTCTGCAGCAAGTCTTCGGTCAGGTTGCCGTCCAGCGCCACCAGCCCCCTGAAGGGCTGATCGGGCCGCCCCAGCCGTCCATCCGCCAAGGGGCGCAGGATCTTGTCACCCGCCGCTTCCAGCGAATGGGCGTCGGCCACCGCCGCAATCAGGCCGTTGGCCCCCTCGATCGCCATATAGATATCCGTGGGCAGGTCATCCGACCGATAGACATGATCGCAGATCATGCCCATGCGCAGCACCTCGCCCATCAGTTCCTCGCCTTCGGCATCACGTCCGATGGTGGTCAGCAGGGCAGGCGTCATCCCGAAGCGGCGCAACGTCATGGCGATATTCATCGCCACCCCGCCCGGCAGGCGGGTGATCCGCCCCGGCACGTCCGATCCGAGGCGCATATGGCTTGCGGTGCGCCCGATCACGTCCCACAGGACCGAGCCAATGCAAAGAATGTCAGGTGTCTTGGTCATATGCCGCAAATGACCCAAAGCGGCGGCGCGCGCAATATCTACTCTGGCACGGCGAAGGTCAGGTTCGCCCAGAGCGTTTCCCAGACGGTGCCGGTGGTGGCCGCCTCTTCGGCGCTGGGTTCGCGCAGGACAACGGCATCGACCATGTAGCTGAACCCTTGGCGGACCGGAAAGGTGCCGATCCCGTTCTCGTCGGTGCGGTAGAGACTGATCGCGACGTTGCCCCTTGCGTCTTTCTCGAAAATCTCGATCTGCGCATCGGCGCGGACATCGTTGCGGTAGAAGACCTGCACCTGCATCCCGTCGGTCAGATCATCGGTGTAGGGGTTGGTCAGCGCGACGATCTCGGTTTCCAGGCCGACACGCCGGTCCGCACCCTCGGCAGAGCCGACACCGAACAATGTCTTGGAATAGCGCGAATAAAGTTCCCCGAAGTTTTCCATCGACAGCCCGCGCGCCTGATGCAGCGACAGGACATCGCCAAAGTCCTTGTGATCGACAAAGCGCTGGAATTTCTCCCAGTTCTCGTAGTTCACCGTGGCGTTGCGCGCCTGATAGGCCGCGATGTTCAGCCCCTCGGCCAGCGGCGGGACGTTCATCGCAGGCGAATCCCCCAGACGCCCTTGCACCCGCGCCGCGTCTTCGCCCGCGAAAAGCACGAAATTCTCGTGGCGTTGCGGCAGGTATGGCTGTTTGGCCCCTGCGAACGCTTCGCCATTGACAAGATGCGCCTCTAATCTACCGTCCGCGCCGACTTGGTAGTCAAGCGGTTCGATCCAGAACTCATGTGCGACGGCAGGCGTGGCGACAAGACCAATCACGAGGGCGAGAATGCGCATCTTCATTTCCTTATGCAGTCACGCCAAACTGTCATGGGCAGCCTTGGTGTCAAGCGTCCTGCTGCTTTGGATCACGCTTGCGTCAACGGCAGCGGCGCACGAGGTCCTGCCCTCCATCGCCGACATGCGGCAGGAGGACGGCGTTCTCATCTTCGAGGTGCGGGCCAGTCTTGAAAGCTTCATCGCAGGCATCGACCTTGCCGCGACGTCCGATACCAATGAAACGCCGCAAGCGGTGCGCTATGACGCGCTGCGCGCACTGCCACCCGCGCGGCTGGCAGAGGAATTCCGCGCCTTCTGGCCCCTCATGGCCAGTGGTCTGACGATCACGGCGGACGGCATGGCGCTGGTGCCCGAACTGGACGACGTCTTTGTCGATCAGGTCGGCGATACCGACCTTGTGCGGACCTCGTCGTTTACCTTCACGGCCGCATTGCCGGAAGGGGCCGAAACGGTTCAGGTCGGCTGGGCTGCCAATTTCGGGGTTCTGGTGCTGCGCCAGATGGGTGTTCCGGCGCCCTATGACGGCTACCTGCAAGGCGGGGCGCTCTCGGCAGAGATCGCGCTGCAGGGCGGCGGGCAGGCATCGGGTTGGGACACTTTCGTCGGCTATATCCCTGTCGGTTTCGACCATATCGTGCCCAAGGGTCTCGACCATATCCTTTTCGTGCTGGCCCTGTTCTTTCTGGCCGCCCGGATGCGGCCGCTGATCATCCAGATCTCCCTTTTCACCGTCGCGCATACGATCACGCTGGCGCTGGCGGCGCTGGGCATCTTCAGCCTGCCGGGCGCCATCGTGGAACCCCTGATCGCCGCATCCATCGTCTTTGTGGCGGTCGAGAACATCTGGGCGAAGGGCCTTACACCCTGGCGGCCGTTCATCATCTTCGCTTTCGGCCTGCTGCATGGGCTTGGCTTCGCCTCGGTCCTTGCCGAATTCGGACTGCCCGATGAGACGTTCATCGCCGCCTTGATCGGCTTCAACGTCGGGGTCGAGATCGGCCAGCTTTTCGTCATCGCCATCATGGCCCTCTGTGTCTGGCAGGCCCTGCGGATCGATCGCGGCGCAGCCGAGGTCGGGCGTGGATATGCGATTTATCTGGGCCTGCTGGTCGGCGCGGTCGCCCTTGGCATCCTCAATCCGGCAAGCCTCGTGGCATTACTCGAAAATCCGGTCTGGATCTTCTCTGTCCCGCTTGCTGGCGTCTTCGGCCTTTGCATCATGTCGATCCGGTTTCGCGACCAAGCGGACGCCTACCGCCGGATCGTGGCGGTTCCTGCCTCGCTCGCCATCGCTTTCGTCGGGGCCTACTGGTGCGTTGAACGGGTGTTTCTCTAGCCACCGGACTTCTTTCTCCCGCGAAACTCCCGCCGGAGGCATTCCAAGGCTTGCAACGCCCCGCGACCCCCGTTATGAGGCGCGCACTTAATCCCGCAGGCGGGGGCGGGTCCGATGGGGAGACATCCCAAAGGATCCACCGGTTGTCCCGGACGTGTTCCGGAATGATCCCCCGCCGAGGCTTGAAACCGGAAAAGGAAAACGACATGGCTCTTCCCGAGTTCACCATGCGTCAGCTGCTTGAGGCTGGCGTTCACTTCGGTCACCAGACCGCCCGCTGGAACCCCAAGATGGACAAATACATCTACGGGTCGCGCAATGGCATCCACATCATGGACCTGACACAGACTGTTCCCATGTTGGATCAGGCGCTGCAGGTCATCCGCGAAACAGTCGCCAAGGGCGGCCGGATCCTCTTTGTCGGCACCAAGCGTCAGGCCGCCAAGCCGATCATGGAAGCCGCCGAGAAATCCGCGCAATTCTACATGAACCACCGCTGGCTTGGCGGCACGCTGACCAACTGGCAGACCGTGTCGCAGTCGATCAACCGCCTCAAGGCCATCGACGAGGCGGCCGAGCACGGCTTTACCGGCCTGACCAAGAAAGAGCGTCTGGGCATGGAGCGCGAGCAGGGCAAATTGCAGGCCTCGCTTGGCGGTATCCGCGAAATGGGCGGCGTGCCTGACCTTCTGTTCGTCATCGACGTCAACAAGGAAGACCTCGCCATCGCCGAAGCCAACAAGCTGGGGATCCCCGTTGTGGCTGTTGTCGATACCAACTGCTCGCCTGCGGGTGTGGACTATGTGATCCCGGGCAACGATGACGCCGCCCGCGCCATCGCGCTTTACACCGATCTGGCCGCGCGTGCCGCCCTTGACGGCATGACCGCGCAACTGGGTGCGGCCGGTGTCGATATGGGCGCCATGGAAGAACTGGCCGAGGAAGTGATCGCAGAAGAAGCCGCCGCCGAAGAAGCGACCGCCGGCTGAGCGTCACAAAACTGACAGGGCAGGGGCGCTATGCCCCGCCCATTCCAACAAGACCTCTTGAGGAGAAACACGATGGCGATCACCGCTGCAATGGTGAAGGAACTGCGCGAAAGCACGGGCGCAGGCATGATGGACGCAAAGAAGGCACTGACCGAAACCGATGGCGACATGGAAGCCGCCGTTGACTGGCTGCGCACCAAGGGCCTTGCGAAGGCCGCAAAGAAATCCGGCCGGACAGCGGCCGAAGGACTTGTGGCCGTGGCCGTCGATGGCGGCACGGGGGTCGCGGTCGAGGTGAACTCGGAAACCGACTTTGTCGCAAAGAACGCCGACTTCCAGAAAATGGTCGCAGGCATCGCGCAGGCCGCACTGGGTGCCGCCGATCTCGACGGTCTGAAAGCGACCCAGATCAACGGCAAGTCGGTCGAACAGACCGTCACTGATGCCGTCGCTGTCATCGGCGAGAACATGTCGGTCCGCCGCATGAACAAGCTGGAAGGCGGCAAGGTCGTCACCTACGTGCACAACGCCGCTGCCGAGGGCATGGGCAATATCGGCGTTCTGGTCGCCATGACCGGCGATGACGAGGGTTTCGGCCGTCAGGTCGCCATGCACATCGCCGCCGCGAACCCTGCCGCACTCTCCGAGGCGGATCTTGACCCCGCCATGGTCGAGAAGGAAAAGCAGGTCCAGATGGACATCGCCCGTGAAAGCGGCAAGCCCGAAGCCGTGATCGAAAAGATGATCGTCGGCCGCATGAAGAAATACATGGCCGAAGTCACGCTTCTCAGCCAGCAGTTCGTCGTCAATCCCGACCTCACCGTTGCGGATGCCGCGAAGGAAGCGGGCGTCGAAATCACCGGTTACGTCCGTCTGGCCGTGGGTGAAGGGATCGAGAAGAAAGAAGAAGACTTCGCCGCCGAGGTCGCCAAGCTCAACGCTTGATCACAACATCTTTCGAGAAACGCAAAGGGCGGTCTGTGTGAACGGACCGCCCTTCGTCGTCGGGGGAGAAGCTGTCGGACAACCCCATCGACAAGGACCTAACCGACATGCCCGCCTCTTTGCGCAATCGGGAGGCGGAAAAGAGGCCGAACGCTTGGTGCGTCCGGCAAACCTTCCACACCAAGCTACCGGTTAACCGGAACAAGCCAACAAGAGCCCTGATATCGCAGGGGTTGTCGGCTCTGATCCAGGGCCCAAGGCCCACACTCACGGAACAAATGAACAGTGCCACATGACGCAAGGGCAACAAAGTCAGGGAAACCTGACCTGATGGGTCAGGGGACCTATCCTTTTGGACAGGTCAGGTCCTGCGCTACCGCTTTTCGGGCGCGACGACGAACATCTGGTTATGAAGTGCGGCCTTCAGCACCGCCTGTGCCGTTGTCTCGACGCCCAGTGCCTCGCGGGCGAGGCGAAGGTGCTTTTCCACCGTGGCAGGCTTGCGTCCCAGCAAAACGGCGATGTCCATCACCGACTTGCCGTCGCCGACCCATTGCAGCACCTCGCGTTGGCGGTTGGTCAGCTTGCAACCCACAGCCTGCGGAAGCGTCTGAACCTTGAGATGCATGACGTTGTTCAACAACAGGATTTCCCTGCCGCGTATCGCCCAGATCTGATCCACTTCATCCTGGGTCATGCCAGATGCAGCCGTCAGCGCGATTGCCCCTTTCACCCGCAACGACACCGACCGAAAACTGATCGTATATCCGGCGGTGACCCCCATGGATTTGTTGAATTCCAGCACCCGGCGCTCAGAGGCCGTCAGACGGTCGTCATGCGCCTTCTGGTGCATCCACTGCCAACTGCAAGCGCCCTCGTGCTCCAGCGCCCACCGCAGCATGGGGGCGTCCTTGTTAAGACCGCCTTTGACAAAAGAATTCATGTATTCATGGGTTTGCGACGACAAGATCATCCAGTCACTCGGGCTGCCCACAGACGCCGAACCGCCATGACGGGTGAAGCCGTAGATCAGCCGGTCGAAACCGTAGGTTCGCATCTTCGCCTTGTGCAGTGTCCAAAGATCCTCGACATCGGTGGTCGCAACCATCTCATCCAAGGTCTGGATCAGATCGGTCATTCATCGGCGCCAAGGTGCGCGAGCAAGGCATCAATGGCAAGCGGGTAGCCCGCCGCGCCGAACCCGCAAATCTGGCCCACAGCAACGGGCGCAATGAACGAGCGATGCCGGAACGCCTCGCGTGCGTGGATATTGGACAGGTGCAATTCGACAACGGGCAGCATGGTGCTTGAAATCGCATCCATCAGTGCCACGGATGTATGGGTATAGGCGCCGGCATTCAGAACCACGCCGGCAAAGACACCGCGGGCTGCGTGAAGCTGATCGACCAGCGCGCCCTCGTGATTGCTCTGGACGCAAGTGACCGCGATCCCGCGCTCTTGCGCCCGCGCATGGCACATGGCTTCAATCTCGGCGAGCGTGGTCGCGCCGTAGACCTCGGGCTGGCGCGTGCCCAACAGGTTGAGGTTCGGGCCGTTCAGGATAAGGATTTTTTGCGTCATGCAGTTTGCTAGCACCCGGCCCACGGACTGCAAACGAATTTCTGCGGCAAAAGGGGCAACAAACGCGGGGTGAATGGCAGATTTACAACTTTACGGCTTCGTCTTGCTTCGCAATGCACGCCGCAACCGGACCAGTTGATTGAAGAGCTGTTCCTGATCCCCAAGGGGCAGGGGGCAGGTCGGGGCCACCTGCAACAGCGTAGTATAGAGATTGAAGACCTCGGGATCCGCAAGCAGGGCCGCGATCCTGCCTTGCCGCCAAGCGACACCCTCTGCATGCAGACCGGCCAGGGTCGGGTCCTTGTGAAAGGCATCGACACGGCGGGACACCGCAGCCGCATGGCGCAGGATCGAGCGATCCTCCGCTGCCGCGAAATTCCGTTCCACCCAATAAGCAAGGTCGATCGGATCGGTGTGATGGTTCGGCTTGCCACGGTCGCGCTTGACCAGAAATGATTCAATGGATCCAAGCGCATAGTGATTGATTTGCGCCAATCCATAACGGGCGCCGCGCTGAAACTGATAGGTGGCACGGGCCGCGCGGTCAGGCTGTCCGTTGCCATCGCACCACCGGTCCGCAGTGCCGGACTTTGGTCGATGAACACCCAAGTCGACGTCTTCGCCATCCGCCTTGAAGAGCGACTTGTATTGCACCGCGCGCCAGGGCCAGATCATCGCCTCGGGTGCGGCTTGGGTGAATTGCGTGATGACCGGGCGATCCTCGAACCGGCGGACACCGGCATTGCCGAACATCCGCCAGGGAATCGCAAAGCCCGCAGCCTCGGGGCGCGCGCCAAGGAGATCGGCCAGCAATCCTTGTCCCACATGAATATTCAGGAATTCATCGACATCGGCCACGAAGATCCAGTCGGCAGATCGTGTCAACGGGTGACGCCGGGCCTTGTTCAGCGCGCGCCATTGCACCGGCTTTTTCCCGCCCGAGTGGCTGCGCAGGTGCACGACATGGCCCAGTTCGGCCAGCCGGTCGAGCAGCAGATCGGTGCCGTCGTCGCAATCATTGGTATAGATCAGGAAATCGGTGAAGCCGATGTGCTGGTGGTAGGCAATCCACTCGAGCACGAAGGGCGCCTCGTTGCGCATGGAAGTGATGATGAGATTGCGCATGATCGCCCTTGGTGCATATCGCACGATTGGTAGGTGACGAAGGGCCGGTCGTCAAACCCGGGGCGCTGATCGAAATGGCGCGACGGGGGATTTGCCGATGATCGTCAATGCGTTGACGGCTAAAGCTGTTTGGCCGTGCGCAATCTGACGCGCTGGGCCTCGCGCAACCCTGATTGCATTTTTTACATAATACTGATTATGCGATAACTGGATGATCGTTCGGCCTCGCGCGAAGCCGCAGGAATATGCGCTGACCCCTTCCGACCATGCCACAACCCCAAGCCCCCCGAGATGGCGAATATGTGAAACTATTAACGCAAACACTTTCCCATCCGGCTGGTGAACAGCGTGATCGTTCTGGACCATCGCGACGCAGAGCCTATAACAGGCGATGTGATTGGGTCACGAAACCGATCCGGGAGGGATCGGATAACCTATAGTGGAGGAACCACGCATGAAACTAGTAGCGATTCTCGCAACCACCGCGCTGACCGCGACGGCAGTGGCCGCGCAGGACCGGACCGGCTGGCCTGACAGCTTTACCGTCGGCACGGCGTCTCAGGGCGGCACATTTTTCGTCTATGGCTCTGGCTGGGCAAACCTCGTCGCCAATGAGCTTGGCATCACCGGCGGCGGCGAAGTCACCGGCGGCCCCATGCAGAACATGGCGCTAGTGCATTCGGGTGACGCGCAGTTCGGCCTGACCACAATGGGCCCTGCCGCGGAATCCTATGCCGGCACCAACCCGATTGCGCCGGGTCTGCAAATGACCAACGCCTGTGCGATGTTCCCGATGTATCAGACGCCCTTCTCGGTGACTGCACTGTCATCGACGGGCATCGAGCAGATCGAGGACATCCCCGCCGGTGCGCGCATCGGTTTCGGTCCGGCCGGTTCGACATCGGACACCTACTTCCCGCTGATGCTGGAAGCCCTCGGCGTTGAATTCGAGCGCCGCAACGGTGGCTGGGATGACCTTGGTGGTCAGCTTCAGGATGGTCTGCTGGACGTGATCGCCTTTGCAGCCGGTGTTCCAATTCCGGCCGTCTCGCAGCTCGAGGTTCAGACGGACATCAACATCATCGAATTCACCGAAGAAGAGCAGGCCCAGATTATCGCGGCCTTCCCCGTCTCCGGCTTCGAGATCGCCGAAACCACCTATTCCACGCTAGGGGCCCCTGCCCGGTCCGTGGCCATGTGGAACTTCGCCATTGCGAACTGTGACCTGCCTGAATCCTTTGTCTATGCGGTCACCGACATCGTGATGTCCGACAACGAGCGCATGGTCGGCATCCACGCCTCGGCACGCGAGACCCTGCCGATCCATTGGGACAAGAACACATCGCTGAACTGGCACCCCGGTGCGGCACGCTGGTTCACCGAGAATGCGGGTGCGGACATCCCCGCCGACCGCATCCACGGCGCGATGTAACGACTGGATGGGGCGGCCTTGCGCCGCCCCGTTTTCATGCAGCGGTAAAGTCAGACCAAAAAGGCGCGCCGCCAGACGATGGATGGTCAACGCACCATTCGGGGGGGAACAAAAATGACAAATACGACAAGCCAGACCGGACAGGTCATCGCCGAAGGCGTGGATGAAGAACCGGTCGAGGCCAATCGCCGCCTCTTTACCGGTCGCTCTTACACGCTGATCGCCCTTTTGGCGTTTCTCTATGCGGCGTTTCACATGGCCGCGCTGAATGGTTTGTCGGTCAGTGGCGTGATCGCCATGCCCTGGTCGATCCAGGCCGATCTTGCCGCGCGCGAGGCACAGGGCGGGTTCGAGGACCTCCGCGATGCTCTTGGGCCTGCGGGTGAAGAATTCTCGGGCAACAGCGTGCGCCGCCTTCTGGTTCTGGCCGAAGAGGTCGCCTTGACCGCCGAGAACGCCGACGAGATCACCGCGCTCAGCACCGGGATCGCAGCCGCCCAAGAGAGGGCGACCGATCTGGGCCGCACGGCACGCGACGTCCAGCGCACTTGGGCGAACCGCCTGCCCTTCCTGCCGACCCTGCCGATGGAGCCGTGGAACTTTCGCATGATCCATATCGCGGGCGCACTGGCGCTGGGGTTCGTGATTTTCTCGGCCTATGGGTTTCCTTCCAACGCGCCGCCTGCCGCGCAAACCCGCATCGTGCGTGTCATTGCGGGGGCCCTTGCGCTGCCTGCCCTGATCGCGGCCTTCACCGTCGTCGGTTTCATCCAGTTTCTGGGGTCGGATCAGGTGATGGAAATGGGCGGCAGACCGCTCTGGATGTCGGGAACCGCCATTCCCGAAACCTTCGCCGTCTACGACTGGGTCTATCAACGCGAAATCTGGTGGTTCGGTGTGCCCCTGCTGGTCGCCACATTCGGCGCCATCATCACCAGCTGGTTCGAGCGTCGCGACCGCGACGGTTTTCCCGTCTCGGACATCGTTCTGGGCCTTTGCGCCTTTATTGTCGCCTTCTATCTGATCCCGATCTATGGCACCGCCGCGCGCAATGCCGTGGGCACAGCACAGGTGCCGATCGGGGTGGCCT
>NZ_DAIPIW010000081.1:0-10376 GCF_036770585.1 Yoonia sp.
TGCGTGACCTTGCGGGCCTGATCGTCATCGACTTCATCGACATGGACGAGCGGCGGAACAATGCCGCCGTCGAAAAGCGCTTCAAGGACCGGTTGAAAACCGACCGCGCCCGGATTCAGGTTGGCCGGATTTCCGGCTTCGGCCTGATGGAGATGTCGCGCCAGCGTCTGCGGCCCGGCATGCTGGAGGCGACGACGCAGATGTGTCCGCATTGCCATGGCACGGGTCTTCTGCGGTCGGACGACAACGTGGCCTTGTCGATCCTGCGCGCGCTGGAAGAGGAAGGCGTGCGGGGACGCAGCAAAGAGGCGCTGGTCAAGGCGCCGATCAGCATCGCCAACTTCCTGATGAACGCCAAGCGCGAGCATGTCGCGGATATCGAGGCGCGCTATGGCATGGCGGTGCGGATCGAATGCGATCCGGCGCTGATCTCACCCGATTACGAGATCGAAAAGTTCAAGACCGCGACACGGGTCGTGCCGGAGCCGGGACAGGTCGTGACATCTGCGGCCATCATGGACGAGGACGACGAGGCGGACGACAGCGGGATCATTCTGGAAGAAGATGAAGAGGCGGAAACCGTCGCAGCGACGCAGGAAGACGGCGACAAACCCAAGCGCAAGCGCCGCCGCCGTCGCCGCCGTCGGGGCGGTGCCAACCGCGACGCCGAAGGGCAAGCCGAGACACAGGGCGAGGGCGCCGAGGACGATGTGGCAGAGGATGCGGCAGCGCCTGCTGATCCGGATGGCGAAACGGTCGAGACCGAGGTCGAGGCGAAACCCAAGCGAACCCGCTCGCGCCGCAAGAAGCCCGAGCCGACGCCGGAAGAAGCGGCTGCCGAACCCGCAGCCGATGTGACCGAGGCTGCCGAAGAAAAGCCTGCCCCGAAGCGGCGCACGCGCAAGAAGGCGCCCGAGGTTGCCGCCGAGGCAGAGCCATCGGGGAACGATCCGGTGGCGGCGGAAGCGGCCGCAGAACCGGCCGCAGCCGAAGAGGCACCGAAACCCAAGCGCACGCGCAGCAGAAAGCCCGCAGCGGCAGCAGAACCTGCGCCTGTGGCAGAGGCTGAACCGGTGGCAGAGGCTGAACCTGAGCCTGCACCTGTGGCAAAGGCCGAACCGGCGCCAGAACCTGCGCCCGCACCTTCTGCAACCGCAGAAGCGAACGAGGACGCGCCACCCAAGCCGAAACGCAAAGGCTGGTGGTCGATCGGGCGCTGATGTCCGGCAGTATCGGGATCAAGGGGGGGCTGCGGCTGAAAAGGCGCAGCCCCCCGGCTTTTCATGCGCTGGTCAGGGCAGGGCGCTGCCCGATCTTGCAGGGCTGATCTGCCAGCCCGCGGGCTGGTTTAGGCTTTGCGGATGTAATAGACCTGCGCGCTGCCCTGATCTTCGGTCAGGGCCAGCGCATGGCCCGCCTCGGCGCAGAAATGCGGCATGTCGATCACCGCTGCCGGATCGTCCGCCTCGACCCGCAAAACCTGCCCCGATGCCAGCGCCTGCAAGCGCTTGCGGGCCTTCAGCACGGGCAGGGGGCAAAGCAGCCCCTTGGCATCGAGATCAGCGTCGAATTCCATGGCGTTGAGGTAGGCGGGATGTTTCAGCTTGTCCACCAAGATGTGACAGCTTGGCGCGTGACCTTCATCGCGCACTCACATAGGAAAGGGGGCAAAGAGGAACCTGATGCTCGACACCGCGCTCATCTTCGATGCTGCCTTGCTGCCTGCGATGATCGTCGCCCTTGCAGCCGGTGTCCTGTCGTTTCTCAGCCCCTGCGTGCTGCCTGTCGTGCCGCCCTACCTGGCCTATATGGGTGGCGTTTCAGTCAGCGAGATGGAAGAGGCCGCGCGCGCGCGTCGGCGGGTCTTTGTTTCGGCTGTTTTCTTTGTCTTGGGATTGTCGACCGTCTTTTTGCTGCTCGGCATGGCGTTTTCGGCGCTGGGGCGGATGCTGCTGCAATGGCAGGACGCCATGCTGATCGGCGCGGGCCTGTTGATCATGGTGCTGGGCGCGCATTTCATCGGGGTTTTCCGCATTTCGTTTCTGGATCGTGAAATGCGCGTCGATGCTGGTGACAGGGGCGGGTCGGCCTTTGGCGCCTATCTGCTGGGTCTGGCCTTTGCCTTTGGCTGGACGCCCTGCCTTGGGCCGATCCTTGGCGCGATCCTGTCGCTTGCGGCCTCCGAGGCGGATGTCTCGCGCGGGGCGGCCCTGCTTGCCACCTATGCCATCGGTCTGGGCATCCCCTTTCTGCTGGTGGCGGCCTTCTTTCCGCGCCTCAAGGGGTTGATGGGGTGGATGAAACGACACATGGAAAGGATCGAGCGCACCTCGGGCCTGCTTTTGTGGACCGTGGGTCTGATGATGATCACCGGCCAGTTCGCCGCCTTCAGTTTCTGGCTTCTGGAAACCTTTCCTGCGCTGGCGCTGGTCGGCTAGTCCCGCTAGGCTTGGCCCGCAAGGCAGGCGAGAGGCGGGCATGGGTGCGACGGAACGGCAGGTCAGACGACGGCGGGTGTTCCACATCCCCGGCTACGACCCGTTCCATCCGCGCCGCTACCGCGAGCTTTACCGCAAGGAAGGCGCCGCACAGGCCGAGATCTCGGGCTACCGGATCGGCATCAGGCCCGCCAGGTCCGATGACAGTTTCCGCTGGGTGGTCGGGGCCGAGATCGAGGGCAAGGCCGTGGCCAGCCAGATCGACGTGCTGGTCTGGTCCGACATCGTGCGCGACAGCATGGCACAGTCGATCCCTGCGACCTACCTGCAACTGCTGCGCACCGCATGGGTCTATATCGCGTCGGGTGCCCTGCGGCGGCTGATGTGGATGCGCAAAGGTCCGGTCATCGCGGCGCTTTATCCTGTGGTGTTCCTGCTGGTCCAGCTTCTGATCGCGATTGTGGCCGGCGTGCAGGTGGGCGGGGTGGTGAAGGCGCTGTTGCAGGGCGCCTTCGGATTTGTCGGGCTCGCTGATTACGCAATCCTGCGCGCGCTGATTTTCCTGTTGCAATGGACGGCCTTTGCCGCCGTCGCTGTCGTCATCATCCGGTGGTTCAAGTCGATCGATAACAGGGTCTTTGCCTACTACCTGATGCATGACTATGCCTTTTCGGCCCAGTTCGGCGGGGCCAATCCGCCCGCGCTGGAGACGCGGATGGCCGCATTCGGCGACAAGATCGCGGCCGCGCTGACAGGCGATGTCGATGAGGTGCTGGTCGTCGGCCATTCCTCGGGCGCGCATCTGGCGGTGTCGGTGCTGGCCGATCTGATCCGCGCAGGGCGGGTGCCGCAGAACGGCCCCGCGCTGGCCTTCCTGTCGTTGGGGCAGGTGGTGCCGATGGTGTCGTTCCTGCCGAAAGCAAAACGCCTGCGCGGCGATCTGGCCTATCTTGCAACCTCAAAGGCCCTGACATGGGTCGATGTCACCGCCCCGGGCGATGGCTGCTGCTTTGCGCTATGTGATCCCGTGGCGGTCTCGGGGGTCGGGCCGAAGGGCAAGCGCTGGCCGCTGGTGATTTCGGCGGCCTTCACCCAAAGCCTGACGCCAGCGCGCTGGAAGGCCCTGCGGTGGCGGTTCTTCCGGCTGCATTTCCAGTATCTTTGCGCCTTCGATCAGCCGAAGGACTATGACTATTTCCAGATCACCGCCGGACCCCGCCTGCTGCGGGACCGCTTTGCCGGGCGCGCACCGTCGCGATCGCGGATCGACGTTCCGGTTTCCAAATATACGTCCGTCGCGTGATGGATCGGCACCCGCCCAAACCTGCCTCGCGGCCCGAGAAGGTCTCGCTCTGGCGGTATCTTCGGCTTTTTCGCAAAGACATCCTCTCGGCGCAGCCCGAGAAGCTTTACCGCGCCTGGATGGCCGAGTTTCGCACGCCGTTCTTTCGCAGCTATCTGGTCAATGATACCGATCTTGTTGATCTGGTGCTTCGCGGACGCCCCGATGACTTTCCGAAATCCGACCGGATCGGTGCAGGACTTCAGCCGCTTTTGGGGCGAAGTGTCTTTCTGACCAATGGCGAAGAGTGGAAACGTCAACGCCGCATCATCGACCCCGCCTTCGAGGGCGGGCGCTTGCGTGATACCTTTCCGGGCATTCTGGCTGCCGCCGATGCCGGTGTCGCGCGGCTGAAAGGTGCCAATGGCACCCCGCAAGAGATCGAAGCCATCGCCAGCCATATGGCCGCCGATGTGATCTTCCGCACGCTCTTCTCGATCCCGATCGAGGATGCGACGGCCCAAGAGGTCTTTCACGCCTTCCGCGCCCACCAGCGCACGCAACCGATCCTGAACCTTGCCGCCTTCATCCGTGGCCCCTCGTGGATGCCGCGGTTCTTTCGGTCCGAGACGAAACGGACCGCGGCCCATATCCGGCGGCTGATCACCAAGCTGACCGACGATCGTTTGGCGCTGATCGGCGCAGGGCGGGCGCCGGACGATCTTGCCACCAAGATCATGACGACCGTCGATCCGCAGACGGGCCGGACCTTCACGGCCGAGGAAATGGTCGATCAGGTCGCGATCTTCTTTCTTGCAGGCCATGAGACCAGCGCCTCGGCCCTGTCATGGGCGCTCTATCTGCTGGCGCTTTACCCTGAATGGCAGGACAAGGTCGCCCAAGAGGCGGCGGATTTCGACGGGACTTTCGCCGCGCTTTCCCGGCTCAAGGTCACCCGCGACGTGTTCCGCGAGACCCTGCGGCTTTATCCGCCGGTGCCGATGATGGTGCGCGAGACGGCGCGGCCCGAGACCTTTCGCAAGCGCCTTGTCGCGCGCGGCTCGCAGATTGTCCTTTCCCCATGGCATCTGCACCGCCACACGCGATTTTGGGATGAACCCGATGCTTTCGATCCCGCCCGCTGGGAGACAGAGGGCGGCAAGGCCACGGCACGATCCGCCTATCTGCCGTTTTCTGCCGGGCCGCGCGTCTGCACCGGCGCGGGTTTTGCGATGATCGAGGGTGTCGTTCTGCTGTCGCGGCTGGTCAGGGACTATCGCTTCGCCGTGCTTGCCGCGCGCCAACCGATTCCGGTCGCACATCTGACGGTGCGCGCATCTGACGGGATTTGGCTGACAATCAGCCGCAAAACCGATTCTTGTTCTCAAAATCGGAACAGTCCCCAAAAGGCGTGAATGTCGTCCAGACGTGAACAAAGCCCCCGCCAACGATTCACTTTTGCCCGCAAATGCAGCAAAACACGGGGGGTTCGTGATGACGACCTTACCGGTAAGCGGGAAGCATTAACTGTTTATCATGAATGTGATTGGCAGCGATGCCCAGTTTGTGCCACACCTATGGCATCGCAGTTCCCACTCGGTCACAACTCTTTAGGTTTGACGATGACAGTTTCACTTCCAGGTTCTAAGAAACGCGGTCTTGGCGGGTTGCTGGGACGCAAGGATGTCCGGTCGACGAAACCTGCTGCACGCAAGCAGCTTGATCCGGCGCAGATCGCCAAGCTGTTCCAAAAGGGTCACGAACCCGTGGAAAAGCCCCAGCCAGAGCGTCTGAACGCGGCCGAGAAGAAAGAACGGGACAATCTGTCCGTTCTTCGCGGTGCGCTTTACGCCCCCAAGCGCTGATCCGACAGCGCCCGCTCCAACACGAAAATCCGGATGGCCGAGGCGAGGCCGATATCGCCGCGTGATGCGTCGATGCGCGCGGCAAGCCCGTTGATCGTGTCGCCATCGGCATCGGCGATGCGTTTGAACTCTTTCCAGAACAGGTCTTCCAGCGACACGCTGGTCCGGTGACCGCGCAACGTCAGCGAGCGTTTGACGGGGCGTCGGTGATCCGCCATCAGCCGTCCCGCTTGTGCTGTTCGAGGCGCATCAGCCGCCGCGCCTCGCGTGCGGTGTCGGCTGCCTTTTCGGCCTTGCTGCGGCCAAAGCGGATGGCGTTCTCATCCGCCTTGGCTTTCGCATCACCCTTGGCCTTGGCCTTGCGCAGCTTGTTGAGGTTGACCGGCTTCACTTGGGGCCGATCATCTCTTCTGGGCGCACGACACGTTCGAAGGTTTCCTCGTCCACGAAGCCCAGCTTGACCGCCTCTTGCTTGAGGGTCGTGCCGTTCTTGTGCGCGGTCTTGGCGACGGTCGTGGCGTTGTCATAGCCGATGGTCGGGGCAAGGGCGGTCACCAGCATCAGCGATTCCCGCATCAACTGGTCGATCCGGCGTTCATCGGCCTGAATGCCGACGACACAGTTGTCCGTGAAGGCCCCGCAGGCGTCTCCGATCAGCTGCATGGATTGCAGCACGTTATAGGCCATCATCGGCTTCATCACGTTCAGTTCGAAATGACCCTGGCTGCCGGCAAAGCCGACGGCGGCATCATTGCCCATGACATGGGCGCAGACCTGCGTGATCGCCTCGACCTGGGTCGGGTTGACCTTGCCGGGCATGATCGAGGAGCCGGGTTCGTTTTCGGGCAGCATCAGTTCACCCAGACCGCAGCGCGGGCCCGAGCCCAGCATCCGGATATCGCAGGCGATCTTGTAGAGGCTGGCGGCCACGGTTTTCAGCGCGCCGGACATCTCGACCAGCGCGTCATGGGCGGCGAGGGCCTCGAACTTGTTCGGGGCGGTCACGAAGGGCAGGCCGGTGATGTCGGCCATATGCGCGGCCACCGTTTCGCCCCAGCCCTTGGGGCTGTTCAGGCCGGTGCCGACTGCGGTGCCGCCTTGCGCCAGCTCGTAGATCGCGGGCAGGGCGGCCTTGACGCGGCGGATGCCCATCGCGACCTGATGCACGTAGCCCGAGAATTCCTGCCCCAGCGTCAGCGGTGTCGCGTCCATCGTATGGGTGCGGCCGATCTTGATGATGTGGTCGAACGCGGCCTGTTTGGCGGCAAGGGCGCTATGCAGCTTTTCCAGACCCGGCAGCAGCACGTCGCGGGCGGTCATGGCGACGGCGATATGCATCGCGGTGGGGAAGGTGTCGTTCGACGACTGGCCCATGTTGCAGTGATCGTTGGGATGCACGGGGTCCTTCGATCCGATGACGCCGCCCAGAATTTCGATCGCGCGGTTGCTGATCACCTCGTTGGCGTTCATGTTCGACTGGGTGCCGGACCCCGTCTGCCAGACCACCAGCGGGAAGTGATCGTCAAGCTGGCCTGCGACAACTTCGGATGCCGCCTGAATGATCGCATCGGCGCGTGTCGCATCCAGTTTGCCGCGCTCTTTGTTGGCAATCGCGCAGGCCTGTTTGATCACGCCAAGCGCACGGACGATGGCCAGGGGCTGTTTTTCCCAGCCGATGGGAAAGTTCATGATCGACCGCTGGGTCTGTGCGCCCCAATAGCGGTCTGCGGGCACCTCAAGCGGGCCAAAGCTGTCGGTTTCGGTACGAGTGGCGGTCATGATGCTCCCCTTGGCTGTGGTTCCCCTGACCTATAGGCACGCCAAGGTGCGAGGGCAATAAGCCAGCAAGGCGGCGGGCGTGCTGCGCGGCGCGAAAGCCTATTTGCGGAACTTGTCGAGGCTGACCACCTCGGCTTCGCGTGGTGCATCCGAGGGTTTGTCGTCAGGTTCGACCATCACGTCCATCGGCGCTTCGGCGTCATCGTCCTCGTCGCTGTCGTCGTCACCTTGGGTTTCGAACCGCAGGCCGAATTCCACCGAAGGGTCGACGAAGGTCTTGATCGAGTCGTAGGGGATATACAGCGGCTCGGGGTTGTCACCGAAGTTCAGCGTGATCGCGAAGCCTTCATCGGTGACATCGAGGTCGGCGAACCAATGCTGGATCACGATGGTCATCTCGCCGGGATAGCGATCCGACAGCCAGTCGGCGATCTCGACATCGGGATGCATGGTGTCGAAGGTGATGAAGAAATGATGGCTCCCGGGCAGGCCATCCCGCTGCACGCTTTCCAGAACCGTCTGGATCAGGCCACGCATGGCGCGGTGCATCAGGTTTCCATAATCGATCGATTTTGTCGCCACGGGTGCAATGCTCCTCTGATGCTGTCAGCATACGGAAATCGAAGGCGGTGAAAAGGGGACTTCCGCGCAGGTCGCTAAACCAATGACAAAGCGCCCGCAATAGCGGCACAGACCCCCAGCACAAGCGGGAAGGGCCACTTGCGCCACAGGATCAGGGCCGCCGCCAGGGTCCCGAGGGCAAGGGCCGTCAGATCCAGCGTCTCGATCTGCGGCAAGATGGTGGTGACAGGACCCGCGCGGATCGTCGTGACCTCTGTAAAGAAGACGTGCAGGGCAAACCAGAGCGACAGGCTGGCGATGACGCCCACAACGGCGGCTGTGACGGCTTGCAGGGCAGCGCGCAGTCTCGGCTTTCCATCCAGCCAGTCAATGAGCGGCGCGCCGGCAAAGATCCAGATAAAGCAGGGCACGAAGGTCACCCAAAGCGTCATCGCCCCTGCAAGCAAGGCCAGCGCGGTCCCACCTTCGGCTGCCCCTGCAAGCATCCCGACGAATTGCGTGACAAGGATCAGCGGCCCCGGTGTCGTCTCGGCAAGGCCCAGCGCGTCGATCATCTGTGCCGTGGTCAACCAGCCATAGGAAACGACGACTTCCTGGGTCATGTAAGCCAAGACGGCATAGGCGCCGCCGAACGTGACAACGGCCAGAAGCGAAAAGAACAGACCCAGTTCGACAAGGAAGTCCTGACCCGCAAGGGCTGCGGCCAGTATCGGCAGCGACCAGAGCATGACGCCGACCACAACGATGATCAGGCTGTTGCGCCATTGCGACGGAACCGGCAGAGGCGCCGTGGCTGCGGCTGGCGTTTGCACGGCCCCCACGAGCGCGGCAAGGGCGATCACGACCGGGAAGGGCACGGCAAGAAAGAACAGTGCGACGAAGGTCACAAGGGCGATGATCCGATGGGTCTGACAGCCGAGGGCCCGGCCCACGATCTTGAGCAGGGCCGCGATGACGATCACCACGACCACGGCTTTGACACCGGTAAACAGGGCCTGCACGAAGGGCAGCGCGCCGAAGCTGAGGTAAAGCATGGCGAGAAGCGCGATCACAGCGGCGCCCGGCAGCACGAAAAGACCGCCGCCGATCAGCCCGCCGATGATCCCGTGCTTCTTCCATCCCGCATAAGTGGCAAGCTGCATCGCCTCGGGTCCCGGCAAAAGCATGCAGAACGACAGCGCCTTGAGGAATTCCGCCTCGGTCAGCCAGTGGCGATCCTCGACCAGTTCCTTGTGCATCAGGGCGATCTGGGCGGCAGGCCCGCCGAAGGACAAAAGACCGATGCGCCCGAACACGCGGAACAACTCGTTTGTCATGCGTCCCCTTTCGGCAGCCGGTTGCATGTCGCGCCCCGATCTCGCCCGCCTTTTGCAGGCTGATCACGACAAGACCGTGACAGCTTTCCAGACAGCTTTCCAGACTGGCGCAATCCCTTGGTGCAGGGCATCGGCAGCGTTACCCCAGAACGCGGCTGATCTCGCGCAGGATCTTGGCGCGCAGGGTTTGCGGATATTCGCGGTGCTGGCGTGCGGTCATCACGAAACCGTCCCGTGTGATGACCGAGTCGCGGTAGAAGTTGGTGATGGCCAGACCCATCGATTCAATCGCGATCCCGTTGATGGTCACGCCCGCCCGCTGGGCTGCATTGCGGGCCAGCCGGACGTCGGTGCCGGCGTTCGCCGTGCCGTCACCCGATATGTCGATGACCTGCCGCGCGCAGGGCGGGGCGCTGCGCAGCAGGTCGAGCGAAAAGTGGATCGCTTCGGCAGGCGCGGTGTCGGACAGCACGAAGGCGCGCTCAAGCGCGCGGGCTTCGGCCGAGAGGCGCATGACGTCCAGCGCTGTGCGGACCTGCGTCCAGGGGATCGAGACCGCCTGTTTGTCGACGCCCGACCATTGCACGACGGCAATCGCTGTGCCGGTTTGCACCAGCGCGTCGCGTATCTCGGGGTCTTCCAGCGCGTCGGCAAGGCCATCGACCTGCAAGCGATATTCGGCCACATCGACCGAGTTCGAGACGTCGATCGTCAGAACCAGCGCGGTCTCGCAAGCCCGGACCGCGGTGGGGCCCAGTGCGATGACACCGCAAAGCAAAGAGGCAAGGAACTTCATCCACCTAATGTGGCACGCCCCGATCCTGGGGCAAGCCTGAACTTTGGGCAAGGCAATGACATGAACGCAGGAATGCAAGGTGTTGAAAGTGCAGGTTTCTGTTGCCAGGTACCTGCGAACCCCGCCTAGAGAAGCAATTCCCTAGGGCTTAGATTTCAGTATTCCGCACTGCTTAGGCAGCGAGGGCAACTGGAGCTTTGTTGTCGTTTGCAACTAGCTTATGTGAACCGATAACGGTGGTATCTCACCGGGACAAAGCAAACCCCTTTACACGTTCGTCGATCCTGTTTCGGCCCCATGATCCCCAAACGAAGGATG
>NZ_DAIPIW010000082.1:0-6440 GCF_036770585.1 Yoonia sp.
CGTTCCATGTGATGGTGTAGGTGAACCCCGCCTCGGCCCGGTCGCCGATGTCGAAAGCGGCGGTGGGCGCCGCGGGCTCTCGCGGTGCCTCGGGCGCGGGCACGACCGCGCTGACCTGCTGCAAGGCCTGCGCCAGTTCCGCACCCGAATTGGTCTGGAACAGCATGCCGCCCGTCTGGTCCGTGATGCATGAAAGGGCTGCGACCTCGGCCGCACTCAGCCCGAAGCCCACGACATGGGCGCGGATGTCGATGCCCTCGGCCGCAAGGCTTGCGGCCAGCGCGCAGGGATCGCCCTCGCAGGTCTCAAGGCCATCGGTGACAAGGATTATGTCGGCGCTCTCGGCGGTAGGCGGGATCTGGTCGCGCGCCAGCGCCAGGCTGTCGGTCAGCGGCGTCATCCCCCGCGGCATCAGCCCGCGCAGGCGGGCCTCCAGCGTGCCAGAGGCGGTCTGGCCCATCGGCGCGATCACCTCGATGTCGCGGCAATCGCCGCGCCGGTTGTGGCCATAGGCAATGACCGACAAGGGCACCGCGCCGTCGCGGCTGGCGAAATAGTCACCCATCACGTCGCGCGCGACCTCGATCCGGGTCAGGTCGCCCTCGACCCGGTTCCACATCGACCCCGAGGCGTCGAAGACCAGAACCGAGACACGCTCGGCCATGGCGGGGGCGGTCGTGAGCAATAGGGCAGCAAGCGCCAGAAATACGCGGGTCATTCAAATTCTCCCAAGGGCAAGGAAAGGGCGGCGGTCAGATAGCCATCCAGCACGGCAAGATCGGCGGCAAAGGCAGGGATCAGAGCGTCGGCATCGAGCGGCACCCAGAAGGGCGGCGGCTCGAACGCGCCGTCGAACATGGCAAGCGGCGTCAGGACCACCAACTGTCCGGGCAGGATCGCAACCCATGGGCGCTTGCCCTCACCGGGCGCGACCTCTGCTAGACCGTGCTTGGCTGACCGCGCTTGGCGTTCCAACCCGGCGAACCCTGCGCGCAAGGCAGGGGTCAGAAGCGCCGGGTCACCGTAAACGGTATATTGCGCGTCGAAACTCTTGTCGCCGGTCGGCACAGCTTTCAGACCATGGGACAGCTTCGGCGCGTGCCGGACATTCCAGCTGGCATCCGTGGGCATGACGACCGTCACGCCGTCGCGGCCCGCCATTTCGGGCAATTCGACCTGCACCATGACAAAGGTCAGACCCTTGTCATGCTTCTCGTTTCGGGTCTGATCCTCGCCGAACATCAGCCCGACGCGCGTCACCCCCACGACGCGGCCCGCACGCTGGCCGGTCAGGCGCAGATCGACGATCACCTTGCGCACCTTCTGCACCACCCCAAGCCCGGCGAACCAGTCGCGCGGGATGTCCGGGGACGGGTCGGGGATCAGGTCTGACAACCGCCCGGCAACGGCTGCGACGATCTGCCTGCGGGTCTCGGTGCGGGGGCCATCTTCTGCCTTGGCCATCAGAATGATGACGACGCTCAATACGGCAATCGCCATCAGCGCCAGACCGCCAAGGAAAGAGCCACCGATCCCCCAGCCGATCACAAGGGCCGCAACCGCAGCACCCCCGCCAAAGCGCTTGAGGGTGCGGTCGACCCGTTCGACATGGGTGGCCCTGTCGCGGTTCAGCCCCTCGAGGACCGGCGTCAGCCGGGCCGCGATGGCACTGTGATCTTCGGACGACAAGGCGGGTGGCGCGGGGCGAGGCATGGCGGATGGGCCGAACAGCACGCCTTTGCTGCCGGGGCTGATCTGCCCCAGCAGGCGCACGGGGCTGAACCCGATCATCGGGTGACCACGGGCAATGACGCTGCGGCGATGGTGGCACGTTCGAAGCGAAAGGAACGCCCTTGCTGCACGTTGGCGAAGGAAACACTGGAGACGCCACGCGCCTGACCGGTATCGGCCTGCGGAGCGTTTCTCATGTAACGGAATGCCGACAACGGCCGAAGCAGGAGTGAACAAACAGGCCCAAAATCGAACTGCGCATAGCAAACCATGCTAGGTGCCTCATAATGACCAATGGTTACCAAGATGTCCGCAGCATCCGGACCAGGGAACCAACACAATGGATGGCGCCATTCCCCTCGATGGAACCGAGGCCCGTCCGAAGCATGACCCGATATGAAGCTTTCGTAGACGCAGAGCGAGTAGCATGACAATATAAGGAATTCCCTATAGGGGGGCGCCGCCCTTCATGCCCTGCAGGGGTTGTCTGCAATTGGTTGCCAAGTATGCTCGATCGCTTCCTTGAAGAACTCTCCTCCGTTCCCGCCACAGGCAATCTTGATGCAGCAGATCAGGTCTGGGCGACCACGGCGGCATTTTTCGCCGGACACGGCTTTGACAAGTTGATCCATCTGGACGTGGCCCGGGGACAGTTTTCGTTGCAGACGACGATGCCCGATGCATGGATCGCCCGTTATCAGGAGCTCGGCTATGCCGGGATCGATCCGTTCCTGAGCCATTGCTGCATTACGTTTCGCCCCATCAGCACGGGTATAGCCTATGCGGATCAGCATCGGGGCCTTTCCGCCGCGCAGATGAACGTTATCGACGAGGCCTCGGGTTTTGGCTGGAATGCGGGGTTCACCTCGACCATGCGGCTTCGGGACGCGCAGGGGCTGGCCGGGTGGAACATAGGATCGTCCCTGTCGCGAAAGGAAGTCGACGCATTGCGCGCCGATCGCGAAGCGGAACTGAGGCTGGCGGCGCATCATGCACATCTGGCCCTCGCGCGGGCCATGTCGGCTTTCTCTGTCTTGCTGTCACCGCGCGAAAACCAGTGCCTGCGGTTGCTTGCGCAAGGTTGCCGGACCAAGGACATCGCGCGCGAACTGGGCCTGAGCACCTCCGCCGTCGAGCTCTACCTGCGCAACGCGCGCCAAAAACTGGGCGCGGCGACCCGTGAACAGGCCGTCGCGATGTTCAGTTCAGTGATGTCGTAAAGTATCTCGACAAGAGTCCGCAGAATTTCCACGTCTCTTCTGCAGATCATGAACGCAGCAGTGGTCAAGATCTGCGGGCGTAAACTTGCGCTCAACGCTGCCGCATTGCAGCGCGCCGCGAGACATGACCGGCCGCTAGGTGTTTGATCCCACGGTTTGATGGTGTGATCCTTTCTTTGGAATGGAAGGGAGCATTATGCAACGCGAACGGCCGGACCAGAGAGACATGATAGGTGGCACGCAAATGCCACCCATCATGCGCCGTCAATTCTCAATGCGCCTGCGACAGATATTCATTTGTAAACCAGCTCGACACATCGGGCATCACATCAAGCGGCCTGCCGTCTTCGCCCCGCATGATACCGGCCTCAAAAAGAAAGCGGGTAATATTCGCGAACATCGCCCCGTCTATCAGGCCGACAGGCTCGCCGGGATCTTGCAGATAACCGCCATCCACCAAGGCTGCCATCGAGGCACGTACCAGATCGGGGTTTGTCAGCATTCCCGAAGTTTCCGCGATCAGCATCTCTGCGGCTTCCTCGGGGTTGTTTGCCGCAAAATCATACCCGCGTTGTGCGGCCTGGACAAAGGCGCGCGCGGTATCGGCGTTTTGGGCAAGCCATGTGCCATTGCCGCCCAAAAACGTCGTATGCTGGTCCGGCACACCGTAATCGGCATAGCGGAACGCACGTTGCGGTCGGTTCAACAGAACAGAGTTCACGCCCTCCCAGGTGCTGACCTCGAGCGTGAAATCGACACTGCCGTTGGCCAGCGCCTCATAGGCGGAGGTGCCAAGCGTGACGGTATCGAAAACACCCTCGCCGCCGTCATTGCGGATGATCGTTGAAATCAGCGCATTTTCCCACGCACTGCCAAAGCCTGCATAGATCTTGCCGTCCAGATCGGCGGGGCGCTGGATATCATCCCGGTCACCGTTGAAAACCACGCGTCCGGTTTCATGCTGCACGACCGCCAGGACGGCTGTCAAATCGGCCCCCGTCGCGCGCTGGCTGTAGAACCCGACCGCGCTCAGAATGCCGAACTCGGCGACACCCGCCGCCACCAATGTGCCCGACGAGGTGTCAGTATACGGCAGGATATCCACCTCTAGCCCGGCGTCCTCGAACCAGCCTTGTGACTGTGCCACATAAAGACCCACGTGGTTTGTGTTGGGCGTCCAGTCCAGCGCGACGCTGAGGTTTTCCTGCGCAGTGGCAGGCATGGCCAGCACCAGCAAAGCAGCGGCTATCAAGTGTCTCATGGGTAATCTCCAGTTTGGTTAAGTAAAATTTCAAGCAATTGCGCCTCGATTTCATGGGCGTCGGCGCTGATCGGGCGTCCCAGCCGCGGGCGCGGGGCGGGAACATGCACTTGTGCGATCACGCGAGCCGGTCGGCGCGACAGGACATAGATGCGATCAGACAGCGCCACGGCCTCGCGGACGTCATGCGTCACCAGCAGGGTTGTCCAGCGCGCCGTGCGCCATCGCTCTTCGAACCATGCCTGCATCCGGGTCCGCGTCAGCGCATCCAAGGCCCCGAAAGGTTCATCCAGAAGCTGCACAGACCGGTTCTGGACGATAGTCCGCAAGAGTGCTGCACGCTGGCGCATCCCGCCTGAAAGTTGGGCGGGATAATGGTCGGTGAACCCATCCAGACCAAAATCTGCCAAAAGCGGCATGACCCGCGCACGTGCATCCTTTCGGTGTATGCCCTGCACCTCCAACCCCAAGGTCAGATTGTCGATAATCCGCCGCCACGGCATCAAAGCATCGCGCTGCGGCATAAAGCCGAAACCATGTTGGTGGGTTGCCAATGGCTGACCGTTGCAGGTGATCGCGCCACTGTCATATTGCGCCGCGCCGGTGAGCAGGCGGAATATGGTCGATTTTCCAGCGCCAGATGGCCCAAGGATCGAAACGAATTCGCCCTTGGCGACATGCAATGAAATATCGTTCAAAATCGCTGTGCCGCCCAAGGTGACGCTGACATTCTGCATTTCAAGGACGCTCATGGGGTGGCCCCCACATCGCGCCAGCGCAGCACGACCCGCTGCAGCAGGGCGGTGACGGCAAAGAGCACCAAAGTCAGCGTCGAGCTGATCACCACAGCCGCCAGCACAAGATCGGGGCGGAAACTGTTCTTGGCATTCAGGATCACGATGCCCAGACCGGCACGCGCGCCGACGTATTCGGCAAAAATGGCCGCCACGACCGCGTAGGTGATCGAAATGCGCAATCCGGCAAAGAAATGGGACATCGCTGACGGAAACCGCGCGGCGCGAAATATCTGGCTGCGGCTGGCGCCCATCGACCGCATCAGATCCTCGATTTCGGGGTCTGTTGCAGCGTAACCATCGATAAGGGCGACCAGCATGGGAAAGAAAGTCACAAGCGCCACCAAGAGAACCTTGGGCGTCAGATCGAACCCGAACCACAGGACGACCAAGGGCGCGATGGCGACAAGCGGCAAGGTCTGGCTGACCACAAAGATCGGCAACAGCGCGCGACGGACACGGGGCATGAAATCCAGCGCCACCGAAAAGCTGAACGCCACGGTCAGCGATACCGCAAACCCTGCGAGGGTGGCTGTCAGTGTCGGCACCGTATTGTCCCACAGCAGAGCGCGGTTCAGCACGATTTGGTTCAGCACCCGCGAGGGTGTCGGCAGCATCAGCGGGGAAATTCCCGACAGGCGAACATAGACTTCCCAGATCAAAAAGGCGCTGACCACGCTCAGGACGGCAGGAATGCCGCGGGTCAGGCCTCTGCCGGATCGGCGAGGCACATCGGACTGCATCGGATCAGCGCTTGCCGGGACTATTGGCAGAAACGGTCAGATCAATCGTGACATGACCATTCGGCGGCCCGAACTGGCAAAATGCCTGCTGGATCGTGGCAAAGACCGGTCCTGCATCGCCCGTCAGGCGCGTGCAGAAATTCTTGGGCCGGTCAAAGGTTCCGCTTTGACGCAGGACGTCGATACAGCCCATGATCTCGACCATGTGATCGCCCGCGCCCATCACATAAAGCGAAAATTGCGCATCCGCCGGTTGCCCCTTTACCGGGGTTTCAGCGATTGCCGCCAGCGCGTTTTTCTGGCGCAGGGCCAGCGGTTCTGACGGATTGGCCAATGCCCCGGTCCGGCAGATCGGATCATCCGGTTCCCCCGGACACCCCCGTGACAGCGTGGCGCGCAAAACGACATGCTGGCCGGAAGATGCCGCCGCCGCGTAAAGATCGCGCAATGCGGGAAAAAGTACCTCGGGCGGGCCGACGATCAGGGTCGAGATGTCGTCGGTTTCGATCCGCAGCCTGTCACGCCACGGATCAAGGGCGTCGAGCGATGACATGATCACGTCAACGAAACCGTCAGTCATCGGGTAAAGGGCGACTTGTGCGCCTGCAAACATTTCTGTCCTCCTCGCTACGCTGGCATTATCCAGATCAGCTTCGAGGGTCCGTGGGCTTGCGCCCCCATCTCAGCCGCG
>NZ_DAIPIW010000082.1:6540-10206 GCF_036770585.1 Yoonia sp.
TTGAGTTCGGCAGCGTGGGGATCATAGCGATAGCTGGTTATTGTGCCCTCCCTGATCTTTTCCACAGCGTCGTTTATGACAAAGAGGGGTACGAGGAACCATTCTTTCGGGACCACAGGCCGTCCAAAGCGATCCATGATCTCGATCTCAAGCCGTGCAGGTTCGAAAATACGGTGGATCAGGTTTTCCAGTTTGGACCGATTGATGTTGTAAAGCTCGTAAGTCGCAACCACCTCGACATTCGCCATCAGGAACGTCGGCTCCAAATGCGCGCGGGCGATCCGCTTTTCCACGCTCATGTTGGTCACACCGATCTTGTGAACCAGTTCCCTATTTTCTGCGACGCGTGGATCATCGGACTTGCTCCGAAGCACATAGATGATCCCGCTCGCTTCATCCCCATCGATGGTCTGATCCGAAAATAGTGGGCCTGCCGATGGGTCAGTGATCCGGCGTCCCGCATCGTCCTTGTTCAACGCGCGCTGGAGCGAACGCATCAGCATATTGCTCTCGGTGCCGTTGTCGAAAATGACCCGCAGACGGGCATCTCGATCTCCGTATTCCTGCGTGAACAGGTCACCGACTGACGCAATATATACCTTCTGGCCCCCGAGAATGAAAAACTTGCCCTTTTCAATTTCGGATTTGCGTTCAAAAGGGCGCGTTTCGCGCAAGCCGGTGTCCAGCTCCCTTTGGACCTGCTCGAACAACGGCTTGAAGCGTGCGAAATCTTCACAGCGATCACGGCTCGCGATCTCTTCCGCGGCCTTTTTCTCAGCAGTCGAGCGGACATGCATCAGTTCTGTGATCGCCGGGGCGTCCACCTCGATCCCGAGGGCGTCCAGAAGCGCGTCGTCATCCATCTGGTCAGCATTGCTGACCTGCGAAAGTGGCGTGCCACGCAGCAGCCCCTGATGATCCATTGGCACAATAAGGTCGCGGCATTCCTGCAACTCGGCAATCCGGTCAAGGCGGACTGCATACAGGCGCTCGAAGATATCGCGATCCTCGCCATGCTGAGGTCGGCGACCCTGCTCCGCAACAAAACGCTGAATTTCTTCGAAGCCTGCGATGATGCGTTCTTCGCGTGGTGTGCGGCTGAACTGCTTCTTGACCTCGACCTCGACGCCAAGCTCGGCAAGCAGGGCATCATCTTCGTCGGTGAACCCCTTAGCCATTGGCAGCCTCCTGCTTCATGCGCGCGAGATAGGCCACGCCTTCGGCCATCTTCTTCTCCCACGGATCAGGGGATGTGATGGAAGGCAGACGGCCCCGCTCTTGCTTGAATTTGACAGCGCGCTTCGCCAGATCACGCGCCTCATCCGGTGACAGTTGCACCTTTTTCGCCGAGATCACGGCCTGAACCTGCCGAAGGCTTTCCTCGCTCATGGTCTTTGCCAAGATCGAATAGGCCTCGCCGAAGGGGTTGATCCGGTCGATCAGGTCGATGTCGAGCTCACGCACATCCATGGCGAATTTGCGCACCCCGTCGATCAGCGCGGTGTTTCCCGTAGTCTGCGTATCTTCGCCGCTCGACAGCGCGATCTGCTTTGCTTTCTGGGTCAGGTTCAGCGCGGCCACCGCATGCTGGCGCACGGCCTCCTGATCCTCGGTATCCAGTTCGGGAAACCGCGCGGCGACGATCTTGCCCATGCGCACTTGGGTCAGTTCTTCGGGGACCAGTTCTTCGTCAAACAGCCCGCGCTCGATTGTGGTCTTGTCCTGAACGAAAGCGGTGATCACCTCGTTGAGGTCTTCCTGACAGATGCGCTTGGCTTCCTTGCTCTTGGGTTCGACCAGGCCCTTGATCTCGATCTGGAACTGCCCGCTGGCCTCGTTGAAGCCAACGTTTTCCTTTTTGGGATCATAGCCGCCCTCGCCGTAATCGAACCCGTCGACAGGGCCGCTGTTCACAGTCTTGGGCGTGAAGTTGAAACGCGGGGCCAGCACCTGTTCCATCAGCAGGCTTGCGGCGATCGCTTTCAGCGTATCGTTGACCGCCTCGGTTACGGCCTCGGCCGCGGCGTCAGGCTCGGCGATCAGGTTGGTGAACCGGGCGCGCGTCTTGCCCTCGGCATCGCGGGTGGCGCGGCCGATGATCTGCACGATCTCGGTCAGGCTGGCGCGATAGCCGACCGTCAGGGCGTGTTCGCACCAGATCCAGTCGAACCCCTCCTTCGCCATGCCCAGAGCGATGATGATGTCGACATGGTCGCGGTTGTTCTTCTGCGCGGGGTCCTTCAGCGCGGCGGAAACCTTGTCGCGCTTGGGCCCGTCATCATCCACCAGATCGGCGATGCGCAGCACACGCCCCTCGGGCGTCTTGACCAACTGAAACCCGGTGGCAGGGTCGGTGCCCTGCCATTCACCAAGCGCATCAATGATGTGCTCGACCTCGCGGTGCTTGTCCTTCGTGCTTTCGCGCGAATTCACGTTCGGGATGTGCAGGATGGTCTTCTCGGTCGGGTCCAGCACCTTGAGGATGTCATCCGCGTAGGACCCGGAATAGAAGAAATACCCGATGTCGAGCGTCTTGAGGTATTTGTAGCCGTTCAGCTGCTCGTAATAGGTGTAGGTGACCGTGTCGAACCGCGCCTCGTCCTCGGGCGACAGGACGGCCTCGGCATCGCCGCGGAAGTACGATCCGGTCATCGCCACCAGATGCACCTTGTCGCGTGCGACCAGCGCGCCCAGATGCGCGCCCAGCTTGTTGTCGGGGTTGGCCGAGACGTGGTGGAACTCGTCCACCGCGATCAGGCGATCATCAAAAGCCTCGATGCCGAACTTGTCGACGGCGAAACGAAAGGTCGCGTGGGTGCAGACCAGCACCCGGTCCGCGCTCGCCAGAAACTTGCCGACGGCCCCGACCTTGCCATCGTCGCCACCGGGGGCGTTGCACAGGTTCCATTGCGGCTGCACGGTCCAATCCGCCCAGAACCCATATTTGCTCAGCGGCTCATCGTTGAAGCTGGACCCGATGGATTTTTCCGGCACCACGACGATGGCCTGACGCAGGCCCTGATTGTGCAGCTTGTCGAGAGCGATGAACATCAGCGCGCGGGATTTGCCCGAGGCGGGAGGCGACTTGATCAGCAGATATTGCTCACCCCGCTTCTCATAAGCACGCTCCTGCATTGCGCGCATGCCCAGCTCGTTCGACGTGGTCGAGCTGCCATTGGCGGCGTATTTGACGGAGACGGAGGGGACCTGTGCCATGATCAAAACCCGTGAAACAACATGTCGAGCGCGGCGGTGATCGCGTCGAACCTTTCGGACAAATCCCCGACCGGAGCCTTCAGAATGCTGGCGGGGACGGCGGCGATGTATTGCGTCATCATCAGATGCACAGCACCCTCGATCTCAAACACCGGGTTCAATCGGCTGGCGGCGATGGGCGCGCGCCCTTGCGGCAAGAGCGGCACCACCGCGCGCACGTTCAGCCCTTCCAGCAGGTCGCTTTGCACATCCAGCAGATAGCCATTGCCTGACGGGTCGGGGAACAGATCATATTGCGCCATCAGAACTGCCGGTATTTCTCTAGCGGCAGGCCGTGCTGTTCCACCCAGTCGTTCGAGCTTTGGATGGCCGCGCGGTTTTCCTCCAGCCAAGCGGCGGCCTTTCGGGCGCGCACGGCGTCGCGCAGGCTGGCCTCGAAGGTGGCGGAGA
>NZ_DAIPIW010000083.1:0-10162 GCF_036770585.1 Yoonia sp.
ACCTGCACCGAGACCGCGCGCACGATGTGGTCCGCATCGACGGCCAGCAGGGTCCATTGCCCGCGCAGCCCTTCTTGCAGGGCGGTTGCCGCGACCCAAAGACCGGTTTCGGTGTGGGTCTCGGTCAGGATCAGTCGCGCCGTCTGCCCGAAGGCGAGGTCCGTCGTGGTGTCGATGGCGAAAAGAGCCATGCGCGTCCGTGTCTGTGGATCGACGTCAGGACGCAGCGCAGAGAGGGTCGCAGGGTAGAGCTGGCCGTCGATGTCGATTACGACTTCGGCAAGATCGGCGGCGTCAAGGTCCAGCGGCAGGCCCACACGGACGAGGGGCATCCCCTGCTCGACGATCTGGACCATGGTCTGACCCGGTGCGACGCTTTCACCCCCATCGACAAAGCGCGCCGCGACACGGCCGTCGAAAGGCGCATGCACTGTCGATTTCTCGGTCTGGATGGCGTTGGACAACAACCCTGCATCGACTTCGGCAATGCGCGCGCGAAGTTCATCGACACGCGCCCGTGCCTCGTCAAGGGCCGCCGTGCTGGCAAAGCCGCGGTCGTTGAGGTCAGCCTGTCGCGCGATGGTCTGCAGGGCGAAGGTCAGTTGCGCGTCCAGTGCGGCGCGGCTGGCGGCCAGCCTTTCGGCGTCGGCTTGCAGAAGGCGCGTATCAAGCCGTGCCAAAGGCTGCCCTGCCATAACGGCATCGCCTTCCCCGACAAGGATCTCGGCGAGTTGCCCGCCCAATTCGAATGAGACAGGAACGGTCCGGCGTGGCTCGACCTGGCCGATGAAGCGCCGCTCGACCGTATATGAAGACGACAGGGCGACGGGCGTTGTGGCGACAGGTGTCAGCGGCGCAGCCACGGGGTCGGGCGCTGCGGCAGAAAGGCGCGAGATTTGCTGGCTGCCGATCACGACCGCGAAGGCGGCGAAGGCGGCAACGATCAAGGTCAAGCTGACCCGCAGAAAGCGTCGCCAAATCAGTTTCAGTGTCGCCCGCATGTTCCTTCACCTTTCCCGTCCAGCATCCGATCACTTGCGAATCGTTTATGTTAGTGTCACTAACTTCATAAGTTAGACGTTCTAACTTTGACAAGTCCAAATATTTTTGAGACAACAAGGCCCATGAAGCATAGTGAGACCATAAAGCCCGCAGCACTGCGCAAATCCGGCTATCACCACGGCGATCTACGCTCGGGGTTGATCGAGGCCACGCGCCAGCTGGTCGAGGAAAAGGGGCCGGACGGTTTCTCGGTCAGCGATGCCTGTCGCCTTGCGGGGGTGTCAACGGCGGCACCCTATAAGCACTTCAAGGACAAGGCCGAAATGATCACCGAGATGGTGATGGAAGGGATGGTCCGGCATCGCGACAACATGGTTGCCGCGCTTGAGGGGATCCCGCCCGGCAGTCCGGAACGGATCAAGGCGCTTGGGCGGGAATACGTGATGTTCGCCCTCACCGAACCCGGTCTTTTCCGGCTCAAGTTCGGCGGATTTACGGACGGCTGTGACGACCCGCGCATGCAGGCCGTGGGCGAGGCGACATTCGAGATCGTCCTGCGCGAGGTTGCGCAATGCATCGGCGAGACAACCATCACCCCCGAGGTGCGGCGGCGCGGCTTCGCCCTGTGGGGCTTTGTCCACGGCCTCAGCTTTCTGCTGGCCGATCCGCATCTTGCCGACATGGGCGGCGGTGCCGATCTTGACCTGATGCTCGACGAAATCGCCCAACGGATGCTGGCGCCCTGAGCGTCTAGACGCCGCCCCAACCCGAAATCAGGTTTTCGCGCATCAGTCGCTGCTCAAGCGTGCCGCGCGGCACGGCGATCTCGGCAAGGTAGTCTTCCCGTGCCTGCGCATAAGCCCGCGCCTGGGCCACGGCCTGCTCTGCGGAAACCTGTGCGAACCTGACATCCTGACCCGACCTGCGCTGCACCAGCCGGTCGGTCTCGCAGGACAGGACCGTCGCGATCTTCGGATAGCCGCCGGTTGTCTGATGGTCCGCCAGAAGAACCGTCGGCACACCGTCGCCCGATACCTGCACGGCACCGCGCATCACGGGCTCGGACGGAATCGACAGCGCCCCTTGCGGGTGCAGCGCGGCCCCTTTCAGGCGCATCCCCATGCGGTCATAGGCATCGGTCACGGTGAAAGGTGTTTGAAGGAATTGCGCCACGGCCTCTTTGGCGAAATGGTGGTCTTGCGGCCCGATGACGGTGCGGATGGGGCCTGCGCCGATGAAAGCCGGTTGGGGGATATCACCCAGCCGGTCGTCGCGGGTCTGCGCCTCTTCGATGGCCAGGACCTGTCCCGACCGCAACGCACCACCACCGAAACCCGAGCTTGCATGGGTCGCCTGGCTGCCAAGCCATGTTGCGCCCGCGATCTTTCCGGCCAGAGCGATGTAGGCCCAGGACCCGCCTTCGCCCGCCCGCACTGCCAGCCTGTCGCTCCTGTCCAGCGTCAACACAGTCCACGACCGCCGCTTGCGCGATCCGTGTTCGACGACGAATGCGCCGCCCGTGACCGCAAGCGAGACAGCCCCCGATGTGCACTGCAGGATCACACCGCCCAGCGAGACCTCGATCACGGTCTGCCCGGGCGGATTGCCCAGCGCCGCATTGGCCGCATCGAAGGCCAAGCGGTCCATGGCACCGGAGGCAGGCACACCAAAGCGCAGATGACCCCGCCGCCCGCCATCCTGCAGCGTGACCAGGGGCCCGGCGAAGGCGACGGACAGGCGCGCCTCAGACATGGGTGTGCCCGGACATCAGGCGCTCGCATGCATCCAGACCGATCCGGTCGAACACCACGCGGTCCCCGACGTCGAACAGGAACGGGCGGTCCGCCTGTCCCGTCAATATCGGCGTGGGCGAGCGTCCGATGATCGACCAGCCCGTCGGCATGACAAGTGTCGTGACAAGGCACTGCGACCCCGCGATGATGACACTGCCCGCAGGGACATCACGGACCGGGGCCGGTTTGCGCGGCACGCGGATACTGTCGGGCAGGCCTCCCAGATAGGCATAGCCCGGGGCGAAGCCATACATCAGGACATGGTAGTCACCCGCAAGATGGGCATTGATCACCGCCTCTGCGCCGAGACCGGTGGCGCTGGCAACGGCGTCGAGATCGGGGGCGAAGGGTGGTTCATAGCAGACGGCGACACGATGGGTCCTGCCACTGACGCCCTCACTGTGGGGTTCGCGCAAAAGGGCGCGCACGGCCAGTTCGACCGCCGCATGGTCGGTCGTCAGGACATCAAAACAGACCAGCAGATTGACCAGCGCCGGCACCGTTTCGACCACGCCCGCCGGGGCGGCGGTGGCGATCGCCTGCTCGAGCGTCAGCACCTGCGCATGGGCGGCTTCACTGATCTCGGCTGCGAAGGATACCAGCAGCGCATGTTCGGCAACGGGACGGAAGGTTGCCTGCACCGTCATCCCGCGCCGGCGACGAAGTTTTGCAGCGTCACACCTTCCGCCGCCAGTCGCGCGCGGATATGGCGGGCCATGGTGACGGCCCCGGCGCTGTCGCCATGCACACAGATCGAGTGCGCGGCAAGCGGGATCGGATCACCGTCGATGACGGGCATCAGACCGGTGCGCAGGACCTGCAACAACCGCGCGGCGGCCTCTTCCGGATCGTGGATCATCGCCCCCTCTTGTCCGCGCGGAACCAGTTGCCCGCTGGCAAGATAGCCGCGGTCGGCGAAGATTTCCGAAAAGACGCGCAACCCTGCGTCACGCGCCGCGGCCTCGCTTTCGGTGCCCGAGATCGCCAGATAAGCCATCGCGGGGTCGATCCGTTTGACGACCTGCACGATGGCGTCGGCGACACTGCGGTCGCGGGCCGCAAGATTGGCCAGCGCGCCATGCGGTTTGACATAGGCGACCGTCACACCGACCTGTGCGGCAACCCCCATCAGCGCCCCGATCTGTGCCGCACAGAGCAGGCCGATCTCATCCGGTGTCATGGGAATCACCCTGCGGCCGAAACCCAATCGGTCGGCATAGCCCGGATGCGCGCCGACGCTGACACCGCTCTCCTTGGCCATCTGCAAGGTCGCCGCCATGGTCGCGGGATCGCCCGCATGGCCGCCGCAGGCGATATTGGCAGAGGTCACGATCTGCATCATCGCACCGTCGTCCCCCATGGACCACGGGCCATAGCCCTCGCCAAGGTCCGCGTTCAGATCAATCTTTGTCACTGGCCTTCTTCCCTTGTGCCGGGCCCCACTGATAGCGGGGAAAACCCGCAAGCGAAAGTCCGTCAGCCCTGAAACAGCGGAAACGACACGCCCAGCGACCATGCCAGCATCAGCCCCAGCGCCAGCCCCGTGGCCAGCGGCCCTGTCCGGTGACTGACCGCGCGGCCCATGGTGCCGAATACCAGATAGAAAAGCACGATCACCGGCGCGATCATCAACAGAAAGAACAGCCCCGCAAAATCGATCATGACGGCAATGATCAGCGAGGCGAGAAATGCCAGACGCGACAACCAGCGAAACCCGCGTGAGGCGCGGTGGCAAAGCCGCGCATCGGCGACAAAATAGGCAATCGCCCCAAGGGCGATGGCGGCGATGATCCACAGCCGCTCGCCCGTCGGCCAGAAGTTCGCGGCATAGCGGTCAAGCGCCACCGCAAAGACGGCGCAGCCCGCGATCAGCCAGACGAACCCAAGCGCCGAGACCGCCCCGAAGCGCGCCCGCCAAAAGACCAGCAGCCCCAGTTGGATCAGCCCGTAAACCAGAAGATGCACCGCCAGATAATCCGCCACCAGCACGGGCATCAGACCGGGGTTCAGGATCATGCCAAGCGGTGGCGTCGCGACCATCGGCAGCAGGACCACCAGCGCACGCTGTCTGACCGACAAGTCCAGTTCCGGCATCCGCAAGCGTGGCAACCTGCGGGACAGACCCACAAAGAGCACAACAAGCCCGATCAGCAGCCCCACGATGGCAGGCCCCATCGGCCAGATGCGCGCGGTCCCTTGCTCTTCAAACCCGGCATTGAACCATGCAAGGGCCTCGCGCTGCCCCGCACGGCTTTGCAGGATCGAGACATGTTCGATCATCGGCAGGACCACCGCTCGGCGAGTCACGTCGCCCCCGGCAAGGGTCTGCCCTGCGACGGCTTCGGGGTCGACCATCCCCAGCGCCTGCAGGGCGAATGCGCGCAAGCCCGGCTCCCATGCGCCGACCAGCAGCAACAGGTTGTCGGGATGCGCGCCCGTGATCTCTTGCGAAAAGGCCGACAGCAGCACCAGCGGACCCGGGGTGTCGATCTCGTCTGCCACCCGCACAAGGATATCGGTCGCCATGGAATGACCAAGCAGACCAACGGGGGTGCCTTCCTCTGCCACAGCCTCGATCACGGCGAGGGTCTGCGCGACCAGCAACCGTGTCGTCCCCTCGATCGCGTTCACGTCGCCGGACATCGGCACCCTGTGCCGCCCGTGGCCCAGAAAGTCGAACGCGAAGACACGGTATCCGGCCTGTGCCAGCGGCAGCGCATAGCCCTGCATCATCTGGGACGACCCGGCAAAGCCATGGGCGATGACGATGACAGGCCCATCCGCCCCCGCACGGGCATAGGCGGTGACAGGTGTTTCTCCGAGGCGGACATGCGTCACCTCCACCCCGCTGCGCGCGCTTTCCAGCACGAAGACCGAAATGACGATCAGCAGGGTAGAGACGATCAGGCGCAAATCAAGGAACCTTCATATGCCAAGCAGGGCCGAGACCAGATCAGATAGTCTGCGGCGGCACAGGTCCAGCCCCCAAGATCACTCTTTCGGTTGGGCATTGAAGACGAAGAGTTGCTCGCCACCGATCTGATAGCCGTTGATCAGGGCCGCGGCGCGCGGGCTGGTCAGCCAGTCTTCAAGCGCGGCCGCCTGATCCGCAGCCACATGGGCATGCAGCGCCGGATTGACGGGCAGGTAGCCATATTGGTTGAACAGCGCCGCATCGCCCTCAAACAGCAGCGCAAGGTCGCGTTTGTTCCCGAAGTTGAGCCAGCTTGCGCGATCCGCAAGAATATAGGCGTTCATGTCGGCCGCCGTATTCAGGGCCGCACCCATGCCTGCGCCAACAGCGCGATACCAGGGGCCGAAAGTCGCGGGGTCGCGGTCGGCGACTTGCCAAAGCGACAGTTCGCGCAGGTGCGTGCCGCTGTCATCGCCGCGACTGACGAAGGGCGCCTCGGTCATGGCGACACGGGTCATCGCATCGGCGATACCCTCTGCCGCCGCGATCTCTGCGGGATCATCGCCGGGTCCGATCACGACGAAATCGTTATACATGATCTCGCGCCGGTGGGTGCCATAGCCTTCGGCCACGAAGGCCTCTTCCGCGGTGCGGGAATGGACGAGGACCGCGTCCACATCACCCGCCCGCCCCAGTTGCAGCGCCTGCCCTGTGCCCACGACCAGAAGCTGCACCTCCAGATCCAGATCGTTGCGGATTTCCGGCAACAGGATCTCGGCAAGTCCCGAGTTGTGGAACGAGGTCGTGACGGCCATCTTCATGACCTCCTGCGCCGCAAGTTGCGACGACCAGAGGATTGCGAGGATTGCGACAAGTTTTTTCATTCCAGTATGTCTCCGTTCAGAAAGGCGCGCGCCAACGCGCTTTGGGGGGTTTCAAAGAAGTCCGTTGCGGGGCCGGTTTCGACGATCTTGCCGCCGCACAGAAAGATGACATCATCGGCAAGCCGGCGCGCCTGCCCCATGTGATGTGTCGACATGATGATGCGGGTGCCCGCCGCGCGCTGTTCCTGCAACAGCGACTCGATCTCGCGGGTGGAACGACCGTCGAGCGAGGCGGTGGGTTCATCGAGAAAGACAAGTTCGGGGGCCGTGATCAGGGCACGGGCCAGCGCCAGTTTCTGCTGCTCTCCGCCCGACAGGCTGGTTGCGGGGCGATCCTCGGCCCCTGCCAACCCGATCCGTGCCGCCCAGGCGACCGCTGTCTCTTGCGCCGATGCCCGACGAAGGCCCCTGATCCGCAGCGGATAGGCCAGATTGTCGAGAACCGACCGCCGCAGCATCACGGGACGCTGAAAGACAAAGCTTTGCGCGCGGCGCGCGGCTTCGGTGGGGACCTGCCATGTGATCTGCCCCTCTGCCAGCCGGACGATGCCGTGCAACAGCCCCAGAAGCGTCGTCTTGCCGGCCCCGTTGGGACCGATGACCACCGTCACCCCCTGCCCGCCCAGCGTCAGATCGACCGGACCGATCAGGCGCGCGCCCTTTCGGCGGGCCTCGGCGCCCTGCACGACCAATGGGAACATCCCGCTCACCAGCGGCCATCCCGCTCGGTCCGGCTTAGCCCGTGGATCAACAGGTTGACGGTGATCGTCAGCCCGATCAGGACAAAGCCCAGCGCAAGCGCCAGCGCGAATTCGCCCTTGCCGGTCTCCAGCGCGATGGCCGTTGTCAGCACGCGGGTGACGTTGTCGATATTGCCGCCGACGATCATGATGGCCCCGACCTCGCCGATGCCACGGCCAAAGCCTGCAAGCGCCGCCGTCAGCAGGGCGCGGCGGGCATCCCAAAGCAATGTCCGCAGTTTCTGGCCTTGCGTGACATTCATCGAGATCAGCAGGTCATGGTATTCCTGCCAGAGATCCCTCAGCGACTGATGCGCGATGCTGGCGATCAATGGCACCATGATCACGACCTGCGCGATGATCATCGCCGTGGGCGTAAAGAGCAGGCCAAGCACGCCAAGGGGGCCGGACCGCGACAACAGGATATAGACCAGCAGCCCGACAACCACCGGCGGCAGACCCATCAGCGCGTTGAGAACCGCGATCACCGTGCGCCGGAAGCGAAAGCGCCGCACCGCAAGCAGGGCGGCAAGGGGAAAGCCGATGGCACAGGCGATCACCAGCGCGCTCAGCGTCACATAGAGCGACCGCAAGGCGATGTCCGCCAATTCGGCATCCAGCGCCAGAATAAGCCAAAGCGCCTGAAACAACCCCTCCCACAGATCGACCATGAAGGTCCGCCCTCTCCCATCAGCCGCGCGCGGCCTTGCCGTCCAAGACCTGCGCCATGCCGGTCGACCGCACAAGGCGGTCAATCGCCTTGCATGGTCCGGTTTAGGGTGATCTGGCGGCGGGATGTGTCGCACAATGCGACCAATTTCCTGTCGGAAACGATGAGGCGGCGTCAGCTCTGCGGGACGAAGCCTTGCTCGAAGAACCGCAGCCAGTTGCCGCCCATCAGTTTGGCGACCTCGTTTGCGGAAAAGCCGACCTCTTTCAGGTCACCCGCGATCGTGCCGAAATCGCGGTTGTCCTGAAACCACGCGGGCATGGGCGGAAACCCGGGGGTGTCGGCTGAGCCTTCGCCAAAGTCGGTCTCTTTGGTCCAGCGCCCTGTGCGCATCCAGTGCACCACGCTGTCCGGCTGGTCCTGACAGAGGTCCGAGCCGATCCCGAAATGATCCACCCCATGGGTTTCGGCCATCCGCGCCACCATTGCGCAGAAGTCTGCCAAGCGGCAGGCCGACCCGTCCTTCAAGTGATGCGGATAAAGCGAAAAGCCCATCATCCCGCCATTCTGCACCACCGCACGGATCACCTCTGCGCGCTTGTTGCGCAAGGCCGGGTGCCAGTCGTACGGATTGGCGTGGGTGATGGCGATGGGCCGTTCAGAGAGGTCGGCGGCTTCCATCGTGGACCGGTCCGCAGAATGGCTCATGTCCACGACCATGCCGACGCGGTTCATCTCTTTGATCACCTGTCGGCCCATGCGGGTCAGTCCGGGGTCCTCGGCCTCGTAGCAGCCGGTCGCCAGCAGCGACTGGTTGTTGTAGCTCAGCTGCATGAACCGCGCGCCCAGCTTGTGCAGCACCTCGACCAGCCCGATGTCATCCTCGATCGGGCTGGGGTTCTGGAAGCCGAAGAAGATCGCCGTCCGCCCCGTTTCGCGCGCCAATGCGACATCGCTGGCCCATGCGCCGTGGAAAATCAGGTCGGGGAATTGTGCAAACCAGCGGTTCCACGTTTCGATGTTCAGAACGGTTTCGCGGAATGTCTCGTGATAGGCGATGGTCACATGCACCGCATCGACGCCGCCCGCGCGCATCTGGCGAAAGATCTTTTCAGACCAGTTGGCATATTGCAGGCAGTCGATCAGGACCATGGTGGGCTCTTGCCGATAAAAGCTGACAGGCGCGACTGGATGACGTGCGCCATGCTGCAAGCCTCGCAGCTTAAGGCGGCAACCGCAAGGTTCAGGGCAACAGAGCTTGGCAGGGCATCAGCCGCAGGGCCGCACCCTAGTCGCCGATCCTGACCCAGCGGTCTGTGCCCGTGACGCGGCATCCATCGGGCGAGGCCCCCATCAGCGCGGCGGCCTCGGCGGGAAAGACGATCTCGATGGCGCGCCGGAAAGATATCTCGGCAGGCGACACGACGGTCAGCGTCCAGACGATCCGGGAACCGCCGCCCTGACCTTGCGGGATCTGGGCAAAGGCCTGTGCGCCCATATCCGTGGTGACCCATCGGTTTTCGCCAGCCGCCTGCCAGCGCACCCCTGTCGTCTGCGACAACTCCAGCGTGTCGGGATGAAACGGGCTGCTGAACACCATCCGCCGGGGTTCGCCTGTCATACCCGCAAGCGCGCCGCCCGAAGCGGGGAAGGCGCTGGCCATCGTGGCAGGACAGCCTTCCATCGCGGTCGGTCCGACCTTGGCCTGCCAAAGCCCGCTGCGGGGGCCTGTCTCGGTCGGCTCATCGGGGAAAAGGTCGATCGGCGCCTCCAGCGGCGCGCCTTCGGGCAGCGCGATGGGCAATTCCGGCGGACGACATGCGTCAGGACCGCTGTAGACAGGATAGAGTTCCGAGGCGTTCATGATGGCACCGAACCCGCCTAGCACATCAGGTTCGATCCATGTGCCGCCGCGTGTCCGGCTGTCCACGACAAGGATCATGTCGGGGCGCGGCGCGGGCCCGAAGATGTCTTCGAGCGCGGGGCGCGTGTCGGTTTCAGGCGACATATAGGTCGCATCGCCATTGGTCTCGATCAGAATGGTCGGCGGGTTGCAGGCCATGGCGATTGCGGGGGCCAGCAATGGGCAAGCGAGAGCAAGCAAACGGAGCATGGGTCAGTCCCCTGAAAGAATGGAAAGGGCGCGGTTGAAACTCTCG
>NZ_DAIPIW010000084.1:0-1326 GCF_036770585.1 Yoonia sp.
GGCCTGCTTTTCGGCAGCGACCGGCTTTGGGTCGCCGAGATCGCGGGCTTTGCCGCGGGGTTCCTGCTGGCCACGGTCCTTGTCCCGGGCGGGTGGAAGACGCTGGTTGCGCGTTTGCGGGAACGATCCTAGCGCCGCAGGCTTCGCCGAAATTCCGATAGCCGGAACGCGCCGATCATCTGGCCGATGCCGAAGTAGCTGACCATCCCGATCAGCACGAGCGCGACAAGCGCGAGATAGCGCGCCGCACCTGCCGCGAAGAGCGGGTCCATCACGGTCGCCGCGCCCCAGAGCACCGCCCCCATGGCAAGGGCCGCAACGACAATGCGCCACAGACGGTCCTTGAAGCGGGTGTCGAAGGCGGCGGCATCGCCCATGCGGCGTGCCCCCCGCATCAACAGCACAACCATGGCCCAGCCGGTCAGGGTCGTCCCGATCGCCGCCGCCGAAAATCCGATCAGCGGCGACAGCCCGACGGCCAGCGCCGCATTCAGCACCATCGCGGCCACCGCGTAATAGAAAGGCCGCTTGGTGTCCTCGCGCGCGAAGAACAGCGGTTGCAGCGTCTTTTGCAGCACGAAGGCCGGCAGGCCAAGGCCGTAGATCCCGACCGCCAGCGCCGTCGCCGCCGTGTCTTCGCCGGTGAAGGCCCCGCGCTCGAACAACACACGGACCAGTGGCAGCGGGATCACCGCCAGCGCAACGGCGGCAGGGATGGTCAGGGCAAGGCTGATCTCGGAGGCGCGGTTGAAGGCCTGTCTGCCGCCCAGAGCGTCACCTGCCTGCAGACGCCGCGAAAGTTCCGGCAGAAGCACGATGCCGATGGCGATCCCGACAACGCCAAGCGGAAGCTGGTAGAGCCGGTCCGCATAGGACAGCCATGCGACAGCGCCATCAAAGAAACTGGCGACCTGCCGCCCGACCAGCAGGTTGATCTGCACCACACCGCCCGCAAGAGCAGCGGGGGCTGCGATGACCGCAAGCCTGCGCAGCTCTGGCGTCAGCTTTGGCCAGCCAAAGCGCAGCCCGAAACCCGCGCGTCTGGCAGCCAGCCAGACGGTCAGCAGTTGCGCAATGCCTGCAATGGGCACCGCATAGGCAAGGACGGTGCCGAGGGTCTCTTGCCCCTCTTGGGGTGCAAAATCGAAGTAATGCGCCGCCCCGAGCAGGGCCAGAATGAAGATCACGTTCAGCAAGACAGGCGCAGCGGCGGCTGCCGTGAAACGCCCCGTCGCGTTCAGGACCCCCGACAGCAGTGCCGAGAGCGAAATGAACAGGATATAGGGAAAGGCGATCCGCCCGTAGTAGACGGCAAGATCGAACCGC
>NZ_DAIPIW010000084.1:1426-10076 GCF_036770585.1 Yoonia sp.
CCGGTGCCAAGGTAGGCGGCGATGATGATGTCGCGGACGAACCCCGCCACGCGGCTGAGCAACGTCCACAGGCCGACGGTCAGAAAACCGGCCGCAAGGCGGATCGGCTTGATCATTTGCGCTGACCTTCCACGCTATTCGGCCACGGCGCGTTCGGCGCCTTGGGCAATCGCCTCGCGCAGCTTGCGTTCCAGCGAGGCGCGTTTGGCCTCGGAGTAGAACTTCAGCCCGACGATATCCTTGACGTAGAAGGTATCGACCACCTGTTCACCATAGGTCGCGATCACCGCCGAGGCGATATAGACGGAATTATTCGCCAGCGTCCGCGTCAGATCATAAAGCAACCCCGGCCGGTCGCGGGTATCGACCTCGATGATCGTGTAGATCTCCGACCCCTCGTTGTCGAAACTGATATTGGTGGGCACGCGGAAGGCGCGTTCGCGCTTCTTGATCTTGTCCTTGTCCTTGAGTGCCTCGCGCGCCACGACCTCGCCGCGCAGCGTGCGGACGATCATCTGGCGCAGGCGCGGCAGGCGCGCGGCCTCGTAGGGGTTGCCGTCGTCGTCCTGCACCCAGAACACGGCGGTGGCATAGCCGTCCTTCGAGGTATAGGTCCGCGCGTCGACCACATTGGCCCCGACAAGGGCCAACGCCCCCGTCATCCGGCTGAAGAGGCCGGGATGATCGACCATGGCAAAGCAGGCGCGGGTGGCGTCGCGGTCTTCGTCGGGCATCAGGTCGATCTTGATCTCGTCGTCCTTGATGTCGTGCAGCAGCTTGGCGAAAATCGTCTGCGCCGACAAAGGCAGCCCCTGCCAATAGGGGCCATAGTGGCGCGCGATTTCCGTCTTGATGTCCTTGGCGCGCCAGTCCACCAGCGCCGCCCGCAGCGCCCGCTTGGCTTCGGTTTCCTGTGTTTCGCGGTTCAGGTCTTCCAGCCCGGTATCCAGCGCCGATTTCGTGGCCCTGTAGAGGTTGCGGATCAGAACCGCCTTCCAGTTGTTCCACGTGTTCGGCCCGACCCCGCGAATATCGCAGACCGTCAGCACGGTCAGAAGGTCCAGCCGTTCCACCGATTTCACCGCATTGGCAAACCCCCGCACCGTGCGCGGTTCCGCGATATCGCGTTTCTGGGCCACGTCCGACATCAGCAGATGATAGCGGATCAGCCATTCGACCGTTTCGCATTCCTTCTTGCTCAGCCCCAGACGCGGCGCGACCTTGCGCGCGATCTGTGCGCCAAGGACCGAGTGATCCTCGTCCCGGCCCTTGCCGATGTCATGCAGCAAAAGCGCCACATAGAGCACCTTGCGGTTGACCCCGCGTTCGAGGATGCCCGACACCACGGGCAGGCTTTCCTTCAGCTCTTTGCGTTCGATCTGGGCAAGGTTGCTGATCACCTGAATGGTATGCTCGTCCACGGTATAGTGGTGATACATGTTGAACTGCATCATCGCGACGATCGGTGCGAATTCGGGGATGAAGGCCGCCAGCACGCCAAGCTCGTTCATCCGCCGCAGGGCGCGTTCGGGGTTGCCGTGTTTCAGCAGCAGACCGACGAAAAGGCGCTGGGCTTCCTTGTCGTTGCGCATGTCCTCGTCGATCAGTGCGAGGTTGGCCGCAATCAGCCGCATCGCGTCAGGATGCAGCAGGGTGCCGGTGCGCAGCGCCTCTTCGAAGATGCGCAGCATGTTGATCTTGTCAGAGAAAAACGCCTTCTGGTTCTCGACCGTCAACCGGTTCTGCTTGATCGCATAGGGCGGCTTGGCTTTCTTTTTGCGGCTCAGCAGCCTGACAAGCATGGGTTCGGATTTGGTGTGATTGGCTTCCAGCGCCGTCAGGAAGATCCGCGTCAGCTCGCCCACGTGGGTGGCGTGGCGAAAGTAGTGCTGCATGAAATGCTCGACCCCGCGCCTGCCGCCGTGGTCGGTGTAGCCCATGGCCGTGGCCACCTCGACCTGCAGATCGAAGGTCAACTGGTCCGTGGGGCGGCCAGCGATCAGATGCAGATGGCAGCGCACCGCCCAGAGAAAATCCTCGGCATTGACGAAGGTCTTGAACTCGTCACGGCTGAAGACCTTCAGATCGACAAGCTCGGCTGCGTCTTTCACGCCGTTGACGTATTTCGCGATCCAGAACAGCGATTGCAGGTCGCGCAACCCGCCTTTCCCCTCTTTCACGTTCGGTTCGACGACATAGCGCTGGCCGCCCTGCTTGCGGTGCCTCTCGGCCCGCTCGGCCAGTTTCGCTTCGATGTAATCGCTGGCGGTCGACTTGAAGAGGTCGTTCCAAAGCTTCCTGCCCAACTCTTTGGCAAGATCCGGATCGCCGGCAAGATGGCGATATTCGACCAGCGAGGTGCGGATCGTATAGTCGTCGCGGGCAAGCCTGACACATTCTTTCACGGTGCGGCTGGCGTGGCCGACCTTCAGCTTGAGGTCCCACATCATGTAGAGCATCGATTCGATCACGCTCTCGGCCCAGGGCGTGATCTTGTAGGGGGTCAGGAACAGCAGATCGACGTCCGACTGCGGGGCCATCTCGCCCCGGCCGTAGCCGCCGACCGCCAGCAGGGCGAGCCTTTCACCCTCGGTCGGGTTGGCGGCGTGGTGCAGGTGGGTCGTTGCGACATGCAGGACGGTCTTGACCACCTGATCGGTCAGCCACGAATAGGCGCGCGTCGTCGGGCGTGCATTGAACGGTGCCTCGCGAAAGGCGGTGGCGATGGCCGCCATGCCCTCGGCGCGGGCCTTGCGCAGGACCGTCACGACCGTTGCGCGGATGTCGCGTTCCGCCATGCCCGCCTGTGACGCGGCACCGATCTCTGCCAGAACCGCCGCGCGGTCGAAAACGGTCTCGGCCGGGCAGATCAGATTGTCGGGCGAGGGCCCGTAGATCTGCTGGATCGGGTCAGAGACCGGGGACGCCGAAACTTCTTGGAGCTGGGTCAAGGATCACCACCTGATTGTCTTGGATCGTGGCAACAGCGAGCCCGCGCTCGTTCAGGCCATTGGGCAGGAAGCGGAAGACACCCGATGTCCCGCGGAACCCCTGCGGCTGGGTCAGCGCCTCTTTGGTCAGGGCACCCGTGTTGCCCGCGGCGGCAAGCGCGCCGATGGCCGCGATCCCGTCATAGGCCAGCCCTGCCAGCGGGTGCGGCGCCTCGCCATAGGTCGCGGTATAGCGCCCCTCGAACAGCGTCGATGTGCCGGGGTCGGGGACCGCGAAAAGGCCTCCCTGCAGGCCGGGCAGATCACGCAGTTGAGGCAGGGTGTCCCAGCGTGTCAGGCCGATGAAAGGCGAGCGCGTGATATCCATGCCCGCATCCGGCAGGGCGGTGGCGATGATCGGCAGGTCGGCGCTGGCGCCTGCGGTGGTAAAGACCGCCTGCGCGCCCGAACGCCGGACGTTGTTCACGATGTTGCGCGTCGCCGAGAAGATCCCCTGCTGGGACAGAGGATAGCTTGCGACGCCGACAATCTCGCCGCCATTCGCCGTGACCGCTGATGCGATCGCGTCGCGCCCGACCCGTCCGGACAGGTCATCGCCATGCACGATCATGTAGCGCGCAATCCCGCGCGAGCCCGCATAGCGGACCAGCCGTGCTGCGGTCGTGTCGAAGGTGGACCCCAGAAGAAAGACGTTGCCGCCCGCGATGGCGGTATTGTTGGAGAAGGTCAGCACATTGACGTTGCGCGATGCAACGGCGACGCCAGCCGCATTCGCCGCCTCGCCGAAGAGAGGCCCGATGATGATCTTGGCGCCTTCATTGACCGCCTGTGTCGCGGCGGCGGCCGCCTGTTGCGGGCTACCGCCGGCGGTATTGTAAATCCGCAGGTCGATCTCGACCCCCTCCAGATCGGCGGCGGCAAGACGGGCTGCGTTCTCGAAATTGCGGGCCAGCTGGTTGTCGGCCACCTGCGACGAGCCGCCGGGCACCAGAAGCGCTACCTCGATCGGCTCGGACACGTCGATCTGCCGCCCCGTATTGGCCTCCGGATCAAGCGGAACATCGCAAGCCGCGAGCCAGACAAGACCAGACAGGGCAAAAATACGGGCAAGGCGCTTGCGGGCGCTGGTCAAAAGGGCAAACATATGGACGGTCTCTCCTTCATCCGCGGGCGGCCCTGCCGGTCGGAAGCCGGGCGCTTGCGTCGGTATCATAGAGGAGGGGCCTGCTGGGTCCAGACATGAATTTCGAACGCAAGCCACTCTCTGCCGGTCTCTACCTCGTCGCGACCCCGATCGGTTCGGCGCGCGACATCACGCTTCGGGCGCTGGACGTGCTGGCCTCGGCCGATGTGATCGCGGCGGAAGACACGCGGACGGCGCGCAAGCTGATGGATATTCACGGGGTGCCTCTGGCCGGGCGGCAGGTGATCGCCTTTCATGATCACAGTGGCGCGCAGACGGTCGCACGACTGATCGCGGCAATGCAGGCAGGGCAGTCGGTGGCCTATGTGTCCGAGGCGGGAACCCCCCTTGTCGCCGACCCCGGGTACGAGCTTGCGACGGCCGCAATCGCCTCCGGTCTGACCGTGACAACCGCACCGGGCCCCTCTGCGGCGATCACGGCACTGACCGTCGCAGGATTGCCGACAGACCGTTTTGCCTTCATCGGCTTCCTGCCTGCCAGCCGTGCCCAGCGTGGGGCAGAGATCGCGGCCTTGCGGGATCTGCCGATGACGCTTGTGTTCTATGAAAGTCCGAAACGCGTTGGGGAAATGTTAATTGATTTGCGGGATACGTTGGGCGGGGAAAGACAGGCGGTGGTCTGTCGGGAACTGACAAAGAAATTCGAAGAGGTGACACGCGGTGATCTTGCTTGGCTTGCTGACCATTACACAGGGACTGCGACCAAGGGCGAAATCGTGGTTCTTGTCGGACGTGCCGGCGCTACGACCGTCGGACAAGACGATATCGCGGCCGCTTTGCAAGAGGCGATGAAGACGATGCGTGTCAAGGATGCCGCGACGACGGTGGCGGGGGCGATGGGTCTGCCGCGCAGGCAGGTCTACCAGATTGCACTTGGGCTGGGGGACAAGACATGACCGGATCAACGGGATATCACGCAGGATTGGCGGCAGAGGATTGCGTCGCACTGGATTACGCGCGGCGAAACCACCGGATTGCGGCACGCCGCTGGCGCGGCAAATCCGGCGAAATCGATCTGGTCGCGCGCGAAGGCGAAACGGTTGTCTTCATCGAAGTGAAGAAAAGCCGGGATTTCGCCACGGCGGCTCTTCGTCTGGGACGCCGCCAGATGGATCGTATCTGCGCCAGCGCCACCGAATTTCTGGCGGGCGAACCGAAAGGTCAATTGACGGACGTGCGCTTTGATCTTGCTATGGTCAACGCCATGGGTGCCATACAGGTGATCGAAAACGCCTTTATGGAGGCGTGACCACATTGCGCTTCGCACGGGTCTGCGCCATCAAGAGGGGCAGAACGCTGCAAGGGGTAAGCGCATGGCACTGAAGATCGCCTTCCAGATGGACCCGATCGGTCCGATCAACATTGATGCCGATAGCACCTTCCGGATCGCCGAAGAGGCGCAGGCGCGTGGACATGACCTGTTCTATTACACCCCTGACCGGCTTGCCTATGACCGCGGCAGGGTCATGGCGACGGGTTGGCCGCTGGAGGTGCGGCGGGTGAAGGGTGACCATTTCGCGCTGGGTAATCAGGTCACCGTCGATCTGGCGGATTTCGATGTGGTCTGGCTGCGGCAGGATCCGCCTTTCGATATGGGCTATATCACCACCACCCATCTTCTGGACATGATCCACCCTGATACGCTGGTGGTGAACGATCCCTTCTGGGTGCGCAATTATCCCGAAAAGCTGCTGGTCCTCGCCTTCCCCGATCTGACACCGCCGACGATGATCGCGCGGGATCTCGCGGCGCTGCGGGCGTTTCGGGCGGACCATGGCGACGTCATTCTCAAGCCGCTTTACGGCAACGGCGGTGCAGGCGTCTTCAAGCTGCGGGCGGACGACAGCAACCTTGCCTCGCTGCATGAACTTTTCGCCGGCATCAACCGCGAGCCGTTGATCATGCAACAATTCCTGCCGGCGGTGTCGAAAGGCGACAAACGGGTGATCCTTGTCGATGGCGAACCGGTCGGCGCGATCAACCGCGTCCCTGCCGCCGGTGAGACCCGTTCGAACATGCATGTCGGCGGCCGCCCCGAGAAAGTCGCCCTGACCGACCGCGACCGCGAGATCTGCGCCCGCATCGGGCCGCTTCTGCGCGAGAAGGGCCAGATTTTCGTCGGCATCGACGTCATCGGCGACTGGCTGACCGAGATCAACGTGACCTCGCCCACCGGCATTCAGGAACTCGAACGCTTCGACGGTATCAACATCGCCGAGAAAATCTGGCAGGCGATCGAGACGCGGCGCTAGACCTCGGACGTGAAGGCGATGCGGAAGCTGACAGCCTCGGCCACATGCGGCTTGCCGACCTCTGTGGCCCCTTCAAGGTCCGCAATCGTGCGCGCCACCCGCAGAACCCGGTGATACCCCCGCGCCGACAGCCCGAACCTTTCGGCGACACGCACCAGCAGGGCCCTTCCGTCCGCGTCCGGTCGCGCGAAACGGTCCAGCGCCTCTCCGGACAGATCGGCATTCGCGCGCAGGCCACTGCTTTCGCCGAACCGGCTGCGCTGGACCTGTCGTGCCGCAAGGACCGATGCGGCGATCTCTGCCGAAGACGCGCCCCCCTCGGCCATATCGAGGTCGGTATAGGCGACCGGCGGCACCTCGACCCGCAGATCGAACCGGTCCATCAGAGGGCCTGAAATGCGCCCCATGTAATCCGCGCCACATTGCGGCGCGCGGGCGCAGGCGCGGGCGGGATCGGCGAGATAGCCGCATTTGCACGGGTTGGCCGCCGCGACCAGCATGAACTTGCAGGGATAGCGCACATGGGCATTGGCCCGGGCGACCACGACTTCGCCGGTCTCGATCGGTTGCCGGAGCGTTTCCAGCACCGTGCGTCCGAACTCGGGGAATTCGTCCATGAACAGGACCCCGTTGTGCGCCAGGCTGATCTCGCCCGGCTTCGCGCCGCGCCCGCCGCCGACGATCGCGGCCATGGAGGCCGTGTGATGCGGTTCGCGGAATGGCCGCGCGCGGTTGATGCCGCCTTCAGCCAAGAGCCCCGCCAACGAATGGATCATCGAGGTTTCCAGCGCCTCGCGCGGGCTGAGGGGCGGCAGGATGCCGGGCAATCGCGCCGCCAGCATGGACTTGCCCGACCCCGGAGACCCGACCATCAGCAGGTGATGCCGCCCCGCCGCCGCGATCTGCAAGGCGCGCTTGGCCCGTTCCTGCCCTTTGACATCCGACAGATTGGCGATGCGCCCCGCCATCTTGGCCTCGCCCGGGGTTGCCGGTGCAAGGACCGCCCTGCCGGTGTAGTGCTGCACCACCTCGCCCAGGGTTCTTGGGGCGATCACCCGCACCGCGTCGACCCATGCGGCCTCGGCGCCGCAGCCGGCGGGGCAGAGCAGCGTCCGGTCGTCTTCGGCGGCGGCCATGGCGGCAGGCAGCGCGCCGATCACGGGGACAAGGCTGCCGTCCAGCGACAGCTCGCCCAGGGCAACGGTCTGTTCCGCCATCTCGCGCGGCACCACGTCAAGTGCCGCAAGCAACGCCAGCGCGATCGGCAGATCGAAATGCGACCCCTCTTTCGGCAGGTCGGCAGGTGACAGGTTCACCGTGATCCTTTTGGACGGCAGCGCAATCGCCATATTGCCCAAGGCAGAGCGCACCCTTTCGCGCGCTTCCGACACCGCCTTGTCCGGTAGCCCGACGATGGCGAAGGCGGGAATTCCCGCCGAGATCGCGCATTGCACCTCGACCAGCCGGGCATCCACCCCTTCGAATGCGACCGTGTAGGACCGAGCAACCACCGCGACGTCTCCAATAATGGTTAACGCTTACGCGGTGGTGGTTGACGAATGGTTAATTTCTTGGCGCAGGCCAGGGCGTCCGCGCAAGCGGCTTGTCATAGACGGCCAGCTCGGCGTCTTCGGTCAGCGCGTCCTGTCGCCAGCCGGCGAAATCGGGCTGCGCCGCGATGGCCGCCGCATAGGCCGCGACGGGCGCGGACATCGGCAAACCGTAGGTCAGAAGGCGCGTGGCGACAGGCGCGTAAAAGCTGTCGGCAAGGGTGAAATCGCCATAGAGGAAGGGCCCAGCCGAACGCGCCAGCGCCCGCCCCCAGATCGCTTCGATGCGCGCAAGGTCAGCCATGACCGCGTCGGATGGCACGAACCCAGCCCAGCCATGCCGCAGGTTCATTGGGCAGGCGCTGCGCAAGGCCGTGAAACCTGCGTGCATCTCGGCGATGATGCTTTGCGCCTCGGCCCTGTCTTTCGGCGCGTCCGGCAAGAGCCGCTTGTCGGGAAAAGCCTCGGCCAGATGCCACGCGATGGCAAGCGAGTCGGTCAGCAGCCCGCCTTGCGGTGTCACGACCGCAGGCACGGTTCCCGTGCCGCCGAAAGCCGCCACATCGGCCTTGAAACTGTCGGAATAGATCAACGTCGTGGTCACGCTGACCGGAATGTCGAAGGGCGCAAAGCAAAGCCAGCCGCGCAGCGACCAGCTTGAATAGCTCTTTTGGCCGATGAGAAGGCGATAGG
>NZ_DAIPIW010000130.1:0-2226 GCF_036770585.1 Yoonia sp.
CAAACCCCGGACGGATCACGAAACTGTCGCCCGCCCGCACCGCGAAGGCCGCGCCACCGTCTTCGGTGATGATCGAATGACCGCTCAGGATGCGGCAATATTCCCATTCGTCGTAGCGGATGATCCACTTGCCAGGGCTCGAGCGCCATGTGCCGCAGTAAAGCCCGTCGCGCTCTTCCACGTTCCATGTGGTGAAAACGGGGTTGCCCGCGATCAGACGGTCCGCTGCCGGTCCATCGGTTTCAGCCGCGCCCGATGTATCGACGCGCAGGAAACTGCCCGTCATCACACAGCCACCTTGCGGCTTTCATCGAGGTAGATTTCACGCAGGCGCATCGCAACCGCCCCCGGCACACCGGCGCCGATCTGCGCCCCGTCGATCTCGACCACAGGCATCACGAAGGTGCTGGCCGAGGTGATAAAGGCCTCGTCCGCCGCTTTCGCCTCATCGATCGAGAAACTGCGTTCCTCGACCTTCATCTGCGCCTCGCGGGCAAAGCGCAGCACGGCGGCGCGGGTGATCCCGTGCAGGATCTCATTGCCCAGATGACGCGTGATGATCGTGTCGCCCTTGACGATATAGGCGTTGTTGGAGGTGCCCTCGGTCACGAAGCCGTCCTCGACCATCCAGGCATCATCGACGCCGGCGGCCTTGGCCATCATCTTGCCCATCGAGGGGTAAAGTAGTTGCACCGTCTTGATGTCCCGCCGCGCCCAGCGCTGGTCTTCGATGGAAATGACCTTGATCCCCTTCCTGGCGGCAGGGCTGTCGGCCAGTCCGGGCTTATCTTGCGTGAAAAGCACCACGGTCGGAGCAGTGGTTTCGGGATCAGGAAAGGCGAAATCCCGGTCGCCCGGTGCGCCGCGCGTGATTTGCAGGTAGATCATGCCCTCGTTGATGCCGTTCCGGCGGACAAGCTCGCGGTGCACCTCCAGCAGATCGGGCAGGACCGCAGGGTGCGGCATGTCCAATTCGTTCAGCGAGCGTTCCAGACGTCTTGCATGGCCGTCGAAGTCGATCAGCTTGCCGTCCAGCACGCTGGTCACTTCATAGACGCCATCCGCCATCAGGAACCCACGATCGAAGATCGAGATCCTGGCTTCATTCTCGGGCAGGTATTCGCCGTTGACGTAGACTGTGCGCATGGTCATCCCCAGAGTTTGGAGGACGGCGGATGCACCCCGTCCTGATCGAATTGCAAAGGCTCGGCACGGTCTTCGGCCAATAGCAGCGGCCCGTCAAGGTCGGTGAAGGCCGCGCCCTGCGCAAGGATCGTCGCGGGGGCCATCGCCAGCGACGATCCGACCATGCAGCCGACCATGATGCCATAGCCCTCGGCCTGCGCCTGTTTCTTCAGTTCCAGCGCCTCGGTCAGGCCGCCCGTCTTGTCAAGCTTGATATTGACCATGTCATATTTGCCCCTCAGAGCAGGCAGGCTGGCGCGGTCATGGCAGCTTTCGTCAGCGCAGACAGGCAGGGGCCGCGCGATTTCCGCCAGCATGTCGTCATCGCCGGCAGGCAGCGGCTGTTCCACCATCCGCACGCCCAGCCTGATCAGATGCGGGGCAAGGTCGGCATAAACTTCGGCGGTCCAGCCTTCGTTGGCGTCGATGATGATCGGCACATCCGGCGCACCGCGCCGCACGGCCTCGAGCCGGGGCATGTCGTCGGGGGTGCCCAGCTTGATCTTCAGCAAGGGGCGATGCGCGTTGGCCGCCGCCTGCGCCTCCATCGCCTCGGGCGTATCGAGCGACAGCGTATAGGCGGTGATCTGCGGCCCGGGTGCGGGCAGGTCCAGCACCTCCCAGACCCGTTTGCCCGCCATCTTGGCGGCATGATCCCAAAGCGCACAATCCAGCGCGTTGCGCGCAGCCCCTGCAGGCAGTTCCCCGTCCAGATCGCACCAGCGGCCCGAGAAACCTGTGATCTGTGCGGTCACACTCTCCAGCGTTTCACCATACCGCGCGTAAGGCACACATTCGCCCCAACCATGAAAGCCCTTGTGCTCGGCCCTGACGGTCAGCACCTGCGCCTCGGTCCGGCTGCCACGGCTGATGGTAAAGACCTGCGCCAGTTTGAACACATCCCGCGTCACGCTGATCTTCATGGCCCGCCCTTCACTCTGCCAAAGATACCCAACTCCGACACTTACAGCGCAACGAGCGCATCGACCAGACGTCCCGCCCCCTGGCGGAAGGTATCGACGGTCGGCAGGCCCATCCGCT
>NZ_DAIPIW010000014.1:0-40873 GCF_036770585.1 Yoonia sp.
GCGATGCGACACAGCGGGCGGCGCAGATGCGGGACCTGCTTTAGGGCTCCGGTGCCTTTGCCCCCAACCCCTCCAACACCTTGTCGACCTCGCGCGTCTTCGCGGCCAGCTGTGCCTCCCACAGACTGCGAAACGCCTCGGCGAACTCGACCAAGCCCCCGGCGAAGGTGCGGATCGTGGTCATGTCATCGTCGGTAATCGGGATCGGGCGGCCGTGCAGTTTGGCCTCGTTCAGCTTGCGGGCGATCTGGTTGACGGCAGCGCCTTCGGTGGCGACCTGCGCGCCCCAGGCTTGCAGGTGGTCGAGCACGACCGGATCCACCGGGCGCAGCAGGATGTCGGCCGCCCCCATCAGACGGCGCAGGGCGGCGGGTTGGTCGGTGATGCCGCGACGCATAAGCGCGGCCTGAAACCCCGCCAGCTGGCGCGCGCTCAGGCGGGTGCTGATTGTTCTGGTAAGAACAGGCCGCTCGCCTTTGGTGCGGCTCAGCGTGTTGTAGATCGTCCGGGTCGAGACGCCAAAGCGATGGGCCAGCACGGAAGCATGGGTGCCCCCGGCGCGGGCTTCGATGATCTGGCGACGTTCGTCGTCGGTCAGTTTGCGATGGTGGCGCATGTGAAGTTTACGTTCCTATTTCTTGCCAACTTCCTCCAAGCCCCCCGCCTCCCAGCGACAGCGGAGGCGGGTCAGGGGCTTGGAGTCCGTTCCTATGGGTTTGCTTGGTTGGACGGGGCGCAGGGGACGCGATGCGGGCAACGCGATGCGCGCTGCAGGGTGCGTGAAACGCGGCGCATTCTGCAGAGGACGCGCCGCTCATCCCGCCAAACCCGCCGCGCGAAGCTGGCCATCGGTCACCAGCCCCGCAGCCACCAGCGCCGTCACCTGCGGGGCGGTGATGTGTTTGCACATCGGGCCGCGGTCGCGCACCCAAGCAGCCAGCCGGGCGTGGTTATCGGCGGCCAGTGCCTTCTGCGCCTGCCGTTCCTCGGCCATCGCTTCGAGGAAGCGCTGCCAGCGGCGGGTTGCGAACCAGTTGTCCGAGAAACAGACCTTGGACCGGGTGAAGCCCGAGCTTTCAGTCGCATAGGCTTGCACGGCGCGCAGCAGGTCGTCGGGGTCAACGCCCTCCTTCACTGCCTCGGCGATCCGGGCGAGGCACGCCGCTTTGCCGCGCTGCCGGTCCTTCGGGTAGGTCGCCCAGATCCTTTCAAATCTTTCATCCTCCGCCGCCTTCGCGCGCTCGCGCGTAGGTGGTTTATGGATGGTTTTAGGGTGGTTTGGGGTCCACCGTGGACCCCGTACCCCGTCCACGGTGGACCCCGTACCGGGTTCAGGCTGGACGGGGTCCACTGTGACCCCCGTCCCGTCCTCGGGTTCAGCCGAGGATTCCAGCGCCATCACGCGGGCCAGAACGATGCGATAGATTACGGTAAATCCGTTCTTGAAAATCCTCGTGTCGGTGGTTCGATTCCGCCCCCGGGCACCACTTAACAAGCCCACGAACTGGACCTTAGCACCACGGTGCGCCTGCTTCCTTGCGGGTCACGTCCGCCATTTGGCAGGGCGTATGATCGCAGCGGTGCCCTCTGGGGCAGTATGCGATTGCACACTTTATAGATGAGACACTTTGGCAGCCAAACGACCGGAAAGAGAGTTTGCCTCGACGCGCAGGCCTATGCTCTACCTTGGGTGTGGGTCCACCATAAACATAGATTCAGAGTATTTTGACGCGGAAGGAATCTGCAATGTGGATCACTTGCTGCGAGGCCATCGAGAGTGGCGCGGCCCATATCAATCCCTGCCTTTGTGGTGCCCCTGAAACGCAGATGGCGATGGCCCGGATCGAGGCTGATATTTCCCGGCGGCAGTTTCTGGGTGGATCAGCGGCTGTCATCGGCATGTTCGCAGGCTTCGGTTTGGCCCCGCATGAGGTGCGCGCGCAGACGCCGGGACGTCCGACGCTGCTGACAAACCTGCGGTTTTTCGACGGCACCACCCTCGCCATGCAGACCGGTCGCGATATTCTGGTCGCGGACGGGCAGATTGTCGCCCTGCCCGCCGCAGGCACGGGACCTGAGGACGCGGATGTCATCGATTGCGGTGGCCGTGCAGTCACGCCGGGCCTGATCGACTGCCATTGGCATGCAACGCTGGTCAGCGTCAGCCAGATCGCGGCACTGACACAGGATATCGCCTTCATCCACCTTGTCGCGGGACAAGAGGCGGGGGCGACCCTGATGCGCGGCTTCACCACGGTGCGCGATACCGGCGGACCCGCCTTCGGTCTGAAGATGGCGATCGACCGCGGCGTCGTGACCGGACCGCGCATATATCCGTCCGGCGCGATGCTGTCGCAGACCTCTGGCCACGGCGATTTCCGGCTGCTGAGCGCGCTGCCGCGGACCGATGGCGATCTCGATTACACCGAGCGCACGGGCGTTGCGGCCATTGCCGACGGTCGTGACGAGGTGATCCGCCGCACGCGCGAACAGCTGATGAAGGGCGCAAGCCAGATCAAGATCATGGCGGGCGGCGGTGTTTCCTCGCTCTATGACCCGCTGGACACCGCACAATATTTCCTCGAGGAAATGGAGGCTGCGGTGCAGGCCGCCGCTGACTGGGGCACCTATGTCTGCGCGCATGTCTACACATCCGAAGGCATCCAGCGGGCGCTGCGCGCTGGCGTGAAATCGATCGAGCACGGGCAACTGGCCGATACCGAGACCATCCGCATGATGCGCGAAGAAGGCGCTTGGTGGTCGATCCAGCCTTTCCTCGCCGACGACGACGCGAACCCCCGCACCGACCCGATTCAGCGCGCCAAGCAGTTGGAAGTCGCCGAAGGCACCGTGCGTGCCTTCGAAGAGGGCCGCGCCGAAGGTGTCAACATGGCCTTCGGCACCGATATCCTGATGAACCCCGGCGGCTCGCGCAGCCAAGGGCGGCAGTTGGCCAAGCTGACCCGCTTCATGTCCCCGCTCGAGGTGCTGAAACTGGCGACCGGCAATGCGGGCGACCTTCTTGCCCTCTCGGGCCCCCGCGCGCCCTACCCCGGGCGTCTTGGCGTCATCGCCGAAGGGGCGTTGGCCGATATTCTGGTCTGGGACGGTGATCCGGAAACGGATCTCGGCTTTCTCGATGACCCGACCAACACACTCCGCCTCGTGATGAAGGGCGGGCGCGTCTTCAAGGAGCAACTGGCATGATCGCGACAAGGATCGGAACGAAGCTGCGTGGCCTTGCCATGGGCGCTGTCTTGGCAGGGTCTGCGGCAGTCATGGCCACCCCGTCGATGGCCGAGGATTGGTCCGGTCAGGTCACGCTTTACGGCTGGGGCGCGGGTGTCACCGGCGACTTTACCCCGTTCTCAGGCGCGCCGACACTCTCGTTCGACAAATCGCTTTCCGAGGTGCTGGAAGATCTGGACGGCGCCTTCTTCGTCACGGGTCTGGCCCGGCGTGGGGATCTGGTGCTCTTTGGGGATTACACCTATTCGGCGTCGTCACGCTCGGGTGTGGTCGGGGGCGCAATTCCGGCCGCTGGCGAGCTGACGATCCAGTCGCTGACCCTTGCGGGTGGGCGGCGCATCGATGTGGGCGGCGGCGGCACGCTGGATGTGCTGGCGGGCTTGCGCGCCTGGGGCCTTGAGGGGTCCGTCACATCGCCGGTCGCCAATCTGGCCCCAGAGCAAAGCTTCGTCGATCCGATTGTCGCGCTGCGCAGTCTTACACCTGTCTCGGATCGGGTGTCCGTCTTGGCCTATCTGGATGTCGGCGGGTTCGGTGTCGGGTCAGAGTTCACATGGCTGGGCACCGTGACCGCGAATTATCAGGCCACGGACAGCGTCTATATTTCTGCCGGATGGCGCCATCTCTATGTTGATTATGCAGAGGGCGGCACGGCATTCGAAGGGGCCATGACAGGGCCGGTGATCGGCGCCACCTTGCGGTTCTGACTTAGGCCCGCGCACCCCAAGACAACCTATCTTTTGGATGACGTATCACAATAGGGAGTTGGAAATGTTCAGATTTGATCGCCTTTTCACAGCTGTGTTGGCAAGTTTCGTTCTGGTCGCGGCCCCGGTCGCCGAGGCCTGCACCCGCGCGGTCTATCTGGGGCCCGAGGACCGTGTCCTGACCGGTCGCAGCATGGACTGGAAATTGCCCATGACAAGCAACCTCTGGGCTTTCCCGCGCGGCATGGCGCGGGACGGCGCGGCCGGTGAACGGTCCGTCACATGGACCTCGCGCTATGGCAGTCTCGCACTGACGGGCTACGACATTGCCACGGCGGATGGCATGAATGAGGCTGGCCTGAACGTGAACCTGCTGTGGGAGGTCGAGGCCGCCTACCCCGAGGATGACGGGGTGACGCCGAAGATCTCGCTTTCGGTCTTCCCGCAATACCTGCTTGATCGTTACGCGACTGTCGCCGAAGCCGTCGCCGACCTGCGTGACAACCCTGTGCTGGTGCAGGGCGGCGAAGTGCCGATCGGGCCTCCGGGACGTGCGGCGACCGTGCATGTGTCGATGTCGGACGCCACGGGCGACAGTGCGATCATCGAGTTCGTCGATGGCGAAATGGTCGTCTGGCATGACCGCAGCTATCAGATCATGACGAACGAACCCCCCTTCGATCGTCAGTTGGCTATTCTGGAGTACTGGGAGGGGGTGAACCCGCGCGAGTTCATGCCGGGAACCGTCAAGGCGACCGACCGCTTCGTGCGCGCCAGCTTCTACATCAACGCGGTCGAGCAGACCGCCGATGCGCGCCGTGCCGCGGCTGCGGTGTTCAGCGTAATCAGGCAGGCCTCGGTGCCATGGGGGATCAGCATCGCCGACCAGCCCAACCTCTCGACCACCCGCTGGCGCATTGTCGCGGACCAGCAGGATCGCCGCTATTATGTGGAATCCATTATCTCGCCCAGCATCTTTTGGGTGGATCTCGACAGTCTTGACCTGTCGGAAGGGGCGCAGGTAATGAAGCTCGATCTCGGGGTCGATATCGAGCGCGTTCTTGCCGGGGAAACCTCGGGCGATTTCGTCCCTGCCACGCCCTTTGCCTTCCAGCCCTCCGACTAAGCGGGCAAGCGGGGCAGGGCCTTGGGCCTTGCGCGTCAGGTCAAGCGCAAGCCATTCCAAAGGAGTTTTCCATGAAACGTTTCATGTCCACGATCGCAGCCACGGTTTTCGGTGCGACGGCGATCTTTGCCCAACAGGATGACGCCTATGTCGGCGCGCATGGCGCATCGACGCCGGACACATATCTGGGCGCGGTCGATGACCAGTCATGGCATCTGGACCTTTGGCCGGACCAAGCCTTTCACCTCGTCAGAACACCTGTCGGTGGCGGCCAGCCCGTGGTGTCAGCAGGCCGTTGGCACGCCGACGGGCGCAACATCCATCTGCAGACGGGTGACGATGTGGTGACACTGCAGGTGCGCAATGCGGGCCGCTTGCGCCCTGATGGGGCACCGGATGATGCCAGCGCGGACCTTGTCGGGCAAGACGGTCTCGATCCGGCCGAGCTTTCGCTGCCGGTGTCGGGCATGTTCACCTATTTTGCGGACGCCGCCATCTTTGTGCATTGCGCCACCGGACGCATGTATCCGGTCGCGCAAGAGGCCGATTACCTTGCAACCGAAAGGGCCTATCTTGCCGATCAGACCGGACCGGCCGAGCCGCTTTTCGTGACGCTTGATGCGACCATCGCTGTCCGGCCCCAGATGGAAGGGCCCGACAGGCCGACCGTGATCGTCGACGCCTTCACCGCCACCTGGGCCGGCGAGGATTGCGCCCGCGCCGCCGCCGCGCCGACCTTGGCGGGCACCGTCTGGCAGATCCGCTCGCTGGGATCGGACCCGCTGGCATGGACACCGCCCGCGCGGGAACCCTATGTAGTGCTCGACGCAGAAGAGGCCCGCTTCAACGCCTCGGTCGGCTGCAACACCATTCTGGGCAGCTACACGGCTGGGGAAGGCACGGTCTCATTCGGGCAGCCTGCAAGCACGATGATGGCCTGCCCCGATGATCTGGCCGCAAGCGAGGCGCGGCTGATCGCGGCGCTGGAGGCCACCTCTGGTCACCTGATCGGCGGGCGGACGCTTCACCTTGTCGGCGAAAACGGAAGCGTGCTTGCCACGCTCGAGGCGGTCTATCTGCCCTGACGCCCCTGCCCTGCAGTCTTCACGTAAGCGTGGTCATGGCCGGGTGTTGCTGCATCCGCCCTGAAAGCCGTTGTCGCAATGCGCCTGCAACCGCGCGGTATCGGCCAGGGTCCAACCGGCGGGATCGGTCACCTGCACCCATGGCCCGATATAATCCTGCGCGAAATAGGCATGGCCATGTCCCGGCGGCGCACCGAACGACAGCGCCATATCCAGCGCCAGCTGGAATTGCGTCACGATCGGCATGAAGAAAAAATGATCCGACATATCCTCGGCGGCGGGGTCGCGCATCCACGGCGGGGCACGCCAGAGCGAATAGGGATCATAAAAGACGATGGGATCGCTGGAATACTGCAAAAACACGATCCGCATCCGCCCCCAGTCAGCCGCCGCTTGGGACGCGTCCTGCGTATGTGATGCATAGCGCACAAGCGATCCGTCGCCGATTTGCGGCAGGACCCAAGGGCTGCCTGGATTGCGTTGGTTCTGCACATAGTTCCAAAGCGCCGACGGAAAGGGCGGCCCGACCCAGAAGGCGCCGTCGATGGGCTCATCGATCAGGCGGAACAGATTGGTGGCATACATCGAGGACCAGGCCCCAAGGCTGAGGCCATGCACATAGAGCCGCGGCCGATCCTCAGGCGGCAGGGTCTTCCAGTAGCCATGCACCACGTCCTGCAGCGCGACCGCCTGTTCAAGGCCGGTATTGGTCTCAAGAATTAGCGCCAGCGGCGATTGCAGGTAGGAATACTGGGCCGCGACCGTCGCGATGTCACCATTGTGCATGTATTCGACCGGGTCATGTGAACCGGGATCCATCCACCCCGTGCCCGTCGGGCTTGCGATGATCATGACCTCTCGTTCGAAGGCCCCCAAGCGCAGCAATTCGGCAAGGGCAAGCTCCGCGCGTTCGCGGGGTGTCTCGGCATTGGCGCGCCCGACATAGACGCGGATCGGATCCAGCGCCGGGCGCCCGGTAAAGGCGGCAATGGCCGCGGCGTCCGGGCCAGAGGTGATGAAGTCGCGCCCGGGCGTGCCGATGGCTGACCATGCGATGGCCGAGGCCGCACTGCCGACCTTCATCGGATCGGACGGCGCGGGTGGGGCCAGATCGAACAGGGCCTGCGCTGCCTCATAGCTTTCGTCCAGCACGATGACGACGCGGTCCAGAAGACCGTCGCGGGTCAGGACCAGCAGGATCAGCGCAACGGTGACCAGACCAAGCACATTCGCCCGTCGCGGCGGCATGATGCGATAGAAACGCGCCCTGACCACGCGAAAGAGCCAGGCGACAATCCGGCCAAGTCCAAAGGCAAGGGCAAAGGTCACGATGGCGATCAGCAGGATCGTGGTGAATTGCAGGGCATCTTCGGGCGGGATGCCCATCTTGGCCCGCAATTCGTTCTGCCACGTCAGGCTCGACCCGAGGATCACGGCGAAAATTGCCAGAACAACGACCGTGATGACCCATGTTACCGCCACAGCCGGCCTGCCGGACAGTCTGGGCATATCCGCCGCCCGCCAGATCAGGGCGATGATCTGCCCGGCAAGGTATCCCAGCGCCGTCACCAGCCCGCCAAGAACGCCCTGAACCTCGGGGCCGCGCGGGATCAGCGACGGGGTCAACGAAGCCGCGAAGAAGAGCAATCCCAACAGAAAGGAGGGGACAGAGAAATGTCCGATCAGTCGGAAGACAGGCTTAAACGTCATGCAGGTTTCCGATCATTTGCGTCAGTCAGATGGTGGGCGGCCTTGTCCTGACGTCTCATAACCAGTTCGCTGCGGTTTGCAAAAAAACTGCCGCCGCGACCGTTCGTCAGCCGTGCCGCCCGCGCCTCAGGTCCGGGCTTGTTCGAAAGCGGCCCATGCGGTCTCGAGCTTGTCGATATCGAAGCCCACTTCGCGCGCGGGGCCAAGGATCAGACCTTCGACCTCCAGCAGTTTCGCGATGGCAGCGCCCAGTTCGGGAATGCAGGCAGAGGGTATCACCAGCGCGCCGTGCCGGTCGGCATGCACCAGTTCCCCATCCGCGAGGGCAAGCCCATGGACCGCGACCTGCGTGCCGATCTCGCGGACATGGACAAAGGCATGGCTGGGACCGACAGAGCCCGCGACGACGGGAAAGCCGTCGGGCAGATCACCAAGGTCGCGCATCACGCCATTCGTCAGCGCGCCGGACAGACCCAGCCCCTTGTGGACCGTGGTGTTGATCTCGCCCCAGAAAGCGCCGACGGCATTTTCACCGTCCAGATCCTCGATCACAGCAATCGCGGGGCGTGGCCCTGACGCCATGTGGCGGTAATAGGCCATGCGCCTTTGCTTGATCACCGCGGGCGGCTCTGTCGGGGGCGCAACCGCCGCGATTTTCGCCGTGCGCGCATAGCCGACCAGCGCACCACCCGCAGGATCGCTGCACAGCATGGTCCCGCGGGTGAAACGATCGAAGCCGCGCTTGCCCTCGACCATCTCGATGGCGTTGCAGACAGTCGGCGTGTCGACCCGCCGCAGAAGGGCCAGAAGGGTGTCGTCCATTGCTCAAATCTCCTCAAGCCAGTTACGCAGGGCGTCCGTTGTCTGATCGGGACGTTCCAGTGTTGGAAGGTGGCCCGCGCCCGCGATGATCCGCAGCGTCGCATCGGGCAGCAGGTCGTGCATCAGTTCGTGACGCGCCACCGGACACAGCCGGTCGTCGCGCCCGCAAAGCACCAGGGACGGCCCCTGATAATGGCGCAGTGTTTCGGTTTGGTCCGGCCTGTCGCGCAGGGCAAGCGACTGGCGGATGAAGACATCCGGCCCGAGGCCCAGCGCCATCTCCATGCAGAGATCGAGGATCGCCGCGCGGTCCGGTCCGTCGGAGAGGTAATTGGGCTTCATCTCGTCGCGCATGACGCTGGCCAGCCCGCCCGCCGCGGCCTTGTCCATCTGCGGGGTGCGGCGGGCCTGCATGTGTGGGCTTTCGGCCAAGGGGTTGGTGTCCATCAGGGCAAGGCCCGCGACGCGGTCGGGGGCTTGGCGCGCGACCTCCATCGCGACGATCCCGCCCATGGAAAGACCGCCGAGGGCGAAGCGGTCAGGTGCATCGCGCAGGACGGCGGCGGCGAGGGCTTCCATGGTGTCTGCTTTAGTCACCGACAGGACGGTCGCACCCAGCGCGGCCGTTTGCGGCGCGAAGAGCCGATCATCGCACATCATCCCGGGCAGCAGGATCAGCGGCAGTGTCACGCGACGCGCCCTGCCCCTTCGGCGAGGGTCCTGAGCTTGGCATAGGCAATGTCGGGATCGACCGCGCCGAAGCCCGCGAAGGTTCCGAAACCGCAGTCCGAGCCTGCGATCACGCGATCAGCCCCGACGATATCGGTAAACTTTTCAATACGTTGCGCGACAAGATCGGGATGCTCGACAAAGTTCGTCGTCGTGTCCACGACCCCGGGCACCAGCAGCTTGTCGTCGGGGATGTCGGCCTTGCGGTCGCGGAAGACAGACCATTCGTGGCCATGGCGGGGGTTCGAGGTTTCGAAGAGGACGTAGCGCGATTTGGTGGACATCAGGGTGTCGAACATCTTGGACATGGGGATGTCGCAGACGTGGGGGCCTTCGTAGTTGCCCCAGCAGATGTGCACGCGGACCTTCTCGGCGGGCACGTCCGACAGCGCGTGGTTGAGCGCCTCGACATGGGATGCCGCGATCTTGAGGAAGTCCTCGTCGCTTAAGTCATTGAAAAGCATATGCCTTGACAGCGCGAGGTCGGGGCAGTCGAGTTGCAGATCAAGGCCCGAGGCGACGATGGTTTCGTATTCCGCCTTCATCGCGTCGGCCAGCGCTGCGAGGTAGGCGTCGCGGGTCTTGTAGAAATCGTTCTGCAAAAACAACGAGATAACCCCCGGCGAGGCGGCGTTCATGAAGCCGCGCTCTGCCCCGTGTTCGGCCATCGCGGCCTTGAGGTTGGCGATGTCCTTCTCAAGCTCGCCCTGCCCTTTCGATTTCACCGCGCCGACGCACATCGGGCGGGCGTATTTGGGGGTGCCGCCATCATCGGCCAACCGCTTGAGAAAGCTGGGAAAAAGTTTCAGGTCGGCCGGCGCGTTGCGGGGGCTGTCGCCGTCGAAGCCGGTGTAGCGGTCCTTGACGTAGGTGGCATAGGAAATCTTGGACGTCTCGCCGTCGCTGACGATGTCGATCCCCGCATCTACCTGTTTTTGCACGGTTTCCGACACCGCAGCGGTCATCGCCGCGTCAAAGGCTGTGGGGTCGTAAGCCTCGCCCCTTTCGCGGGCGAAGATGAAATCAACGACCTCTTGTGTGCGCGGCAAGGACCCCACATGGGTTGTTAGGATTTTCGTCATTTACCCCTCCCTTGGGTCTGAGTTTTGCGTACACATCGCGGTCACCGCCTGTGCACAGGGTGTACACAGCCCGTGCATACACCTGTCATCCCTTGTGCGCGTTAACCTTTCCACGTCGGACCGGCGGGATCGCCCGTCGCCACGACGTGATAGAGGCTCGCCTCGCCCGTCATCGACGGCAGGGCGTTGTGCGGCAAATCCTCGGGCACGGACATCGTATCGCCGGGGGCAAGCGTCGCGCTGCCCGCCGCGTAGCCGTTGCCTGCTTCCCATGTCACCCGCCAGTGGCCGCGCATCGGCATCAGGACCGACGGATAAGGATGCATGTGCATCTCGGGGCTGGCAGAGCCGCGCGTCATGAAGCCCACCTCGAAACCCGGCTTGTCTTTCAGCAAGCCGTTTTCGCCGATCACCTGCACAGGCGCCTTGTCGGCCATGGCCATCATATCCCAATAGCGGGCCACATGGTTGGGCAGCACATCGCGGGTCGAAGGCTCGGGCCGTTTGGCGAGTTCTTCGTCCGTCATCAGCGGCATGGGTTTCACGCCTTCGGGCAAGCTCTGGCCTTTCTTGCTGTCGTAAAGCTTGCCGTTCTCGCCAAGGATCAACCCGTGTCCGGCGGCATCCTCGATCACCTGCGGCGCCCACATGACACCGCCGCCTGCGTCGTCGCCGCCAAGGATCGCCATGATCATTCCGTAATCGGTGCCGATGTTCTCGAACCCGCGAAAGATGCCGGTGGGGATGTTGAAGATATCGCCCTCTTCCAGCACCACCTCGCCCGCCGTGCCCCAGCGCCCCCAGAAGAACCGCCAGCGGCCCTTGAGGACAAAGAACGCCTCGGCGGTGTGGTGGTCGTGCAAGCTGTTGCGGCATTTCGGCGGCTGGCCTGCCGCGCCGATGTTGAAGCCATGCGGGATGGCGATGTGGACGTGCTGGTCGGGGCTTTCGGACACGCCGCCGCCGATGATGGTGAAGTTTTCCTTCTGGTCCGATCCCGGCGTATGCGCGTCGATGAAGGCGGTCTTGCAGGGTTGCAGGTCGCCGTAGCGGACGATGCGGGTTTCCATGTCGTGATGTGTCATCTGTCTTGGTCCTTGGGTTGTCTTCTGATTGGGGTGATCAGAAGAACCGGCCCGGCGGATGCGGGTTCAGCCGTTTGGCGCGGCAGGCCTGAAGCCTTGCGTGGTGCCGCTTGGTGGCCTCGCTCTGGCCCATCAGAGATCACCGGTCTGCAGCAGGATCTGTTTCCAGACGGCGGTTTCATCAAAGAGCGTCCATTCGCGGCGCAGTTTGATCTGGCCGCCGATCAGCGCGCCCCATTCGGCGTGGCTGATGCCAAGCAGGTAGACCTCGGCGCCGGTGGGCCTGCCGAAGGCACCCCAGCCCGCGTGTTTGCCATGCAGCGACCAGCGCAGCGCGGACCGGGGTGGCATGTTGGGGTCGTCGCGGCCGATCTGGTGGTGAACCGTGAAGGTGGCATCGGGGAAGGCCGCGCGCAGACCCATCCAGAACCCGTCCGCCGCTGCCCAGCCGTGGCCGGTCTGACCGCCGGGGTATTCGAGTTGCGCCGCGCGGTCGTAGTCGGTCTCGATTGCGGCCATGTCGGCGTTCATCAGACGGTGCAGCAGGTCGGCGTGGCGTGCCCCCCATGGGTTGTCGTTGCCATGGCCTTTGTAGGGGCCGGGTTTGTCGGTGGCGGGGGTCAGCGGTTTTACGCAATGCGCCGCCCCACCCTCGCGGGCGATCAGGTCGCGGGCATAGTCCTGCGGGTCCCAGCCGATCTGGCGCACGATGGCGGTCTGGTCGCGGATCAGCCATTCGTCGTCGATGGCGTTGTCCTTGGCGTGGCAGTCGGCAAGGATGCGATAGCGCAGTTTCTTGCCCGATGCCGCGCCATAGACCCCGTCGCGGGCATGGGTCGCGGTCGAGATGATCCGGTGCGACGACAGCATCCCGTCTTCGGGCGTGCCGGACCAGATCACGTCCTCGCCCAGAAGCTGCCGGTCGGGGAATTCGGCCAGCGTCGCCATGGTCGCGGCGATCACCCCCTGATTGCCGGTCACGACCGAAGCGGGCGAGCGCACGATGATGTCCGGCGCATAGTATTTGTGCAGCGTGGCGATGCCGCGGTCTTCCCAGATCTCCTTCGTGATGCCGATGATATAGTCGGGGAAATCGGTGAATTTGGGGTCAAAGCCCTTCATGGGGTCCATCCTTGGGGGATACGTGCGGAATTGCGCACGATCAGTTGTCCTGCGATCTCGATCTGGCGGGGCGGGGTCTCGGGCGCTTCGATCTGGGCCAGCATGGTGCTGACGGCGGTGTCCACCATCCGGTTGACCGGCTGGCGGATCGTGGTCAGGTCATAGGCCCCCCAGGCGGCCAGCGGCACGTCGTCATAGCCCACGACCGACACATCTTGTCCGGGGATCAGCCCCTCTGCCCGCAGCCTGTCGAGCACGGCAAAGGCCATGTGGTCGTTGCCGACGAAGATCGCGTCGGGGGGTTGCCCGCCCGCCAGCAGCTTTTGCGTGCAGGCCGAGGCGATGTCGCGGTTATACATCCCGTCGATGACCGCCATCGGTGCCCGACCGGCGGCGGCCAGACCTTCGAGAAAGCCCGACTGGCGGTCGCGGCCGGTCGATGCGCCTTGCCAGCCCGCGATATGCGCGATCCGTTCGTGACCGCCCGCCAAGAGAAACTCGGCCGCAAGCCGCCCGCCCTGCCGGTTGGCCGAGGTCACCGCGCTGAGCCGCCTGTCGTCCTGCCCGCGGTTGAACAGGACCACGGGGATGCCTGCGGCCTTGGCGCGCGCCGTCAGGTCGGAACTGATCGAGACCGAGGCAAGGATGATCCCGTCCACCTGATAGGCCATCAGGTCCTGCATCACCTTTCCCACCCCATCGGTCGAGTTGGGCGCCGTGAAGATCAGGATATGGTAGCCCTCGGCCTGCAGCGCGTTGGACAGCCGTTCCAGCGCCACGGGATAGAACTGGTTGTCGAGATAGGCGACCACCAGCCCGATGATCCGGCTGCGCCCCGAGACCATCGCGCGGGCCAGCACATTGGGCCGGTAGCCCAGTTTGTCCGCCGCCTTGCGCACCTTTTCCACCGTCCGCGCCGAGGCCGAGGCCCCGGGCGTGAAAACGCGGCTGACCGCCGACTGGCTGACACCTGCCAGCGCTGCGACCTCTGCCGATGTGACCTTGGCGCGTTCCATCAGTCTGCCGTCCAGCCTCCGTCCAGCGACAGATGCGCGCCGGTCATAAGGCCAGAGGCATCCGAGGCCAGATAGACCACGGGGCCCATGATATCGGTCACCTCGCCCAGACGGCCCAGTTTGATCTTCCCCATGATCCAGGCGACGCGGTCGGGGTTGGCGAAGGTCGGTTCGGTCAGCGGCGTGCGGATGAAGGTCGGCCCGATGGTGTTCACGCGGATGCCGTGCTGGCCCCATTCGATGGCCATGGCTTTGGTAAAGCCCTCGACGCCATGTTTTGTCGCGCAATAGACCGCGCGGTCGATGCCGCCGACCAGCGCCATCTGGCTGGTGATGTTGATCAGGCTGCCGGGTTTGCCTGCGGCGATCAGGCCCTTGGCGACAGCGCGGGTCAGGAAGTAGGCGCCTTTGAGGTTGAGGGTGCTGACCGCGTCGAAGTCGGCCTCGGTCGTGTCAAGTGCTGCGGTGTGAATGGCCAGCCCTGCCGAATTAACCAGCACATCATAGGGGCCGTTGGCGGCGATTGCGGCCTCGGTCCCCGCCACATCCGTCACGTCAAGCGCGAGGGCCTTGGCCTTGAGGCCCGCTGCGGTCATGTCCGACACGATGGCGGCAAGCTTGTCGCCGCTGCGCGCCGCCAGCGTTACTTCGGCCCCCGCATCGGCGAGTGCCACGGCGCAGGCGAGCCCGATGCCGGACGATCCGCCCGCGACGAGCGCGCGGCGACCATCAAGCCGGAACGAGGGTGTTTGCGGCAGGGTCATGCAAACTGGCCTTCCGGCAGGGTGATCGGGCCGAGGTTGCGGGCCTTGTTGAAGCTGCGCATCCGGCCCAGCACATCGACCCCAAGCTGGCGGTAGATGTCGAGAAGGTCAATCAGGACCCAGTTCTCGCGGATCAGCCCGTCCTCCATCCGCCAGAAATCGAGCGAGCGCATCAGGATCTCGCGCCCCGAGGGGGCGATGCCCATCCAGTCGCCGTGGCTGACCGTCAGGCGCATGTTCGGCCAGCCGGTTTCGCAGACATAATTGCCCTGCGCGAACCAATGCGAGGCGAGGTCCCCCATGGCGTCGAGTTTGCGGTCCGGCATGGCCTTGAGAAACGGGATCTGGTGCCAGTTGCGGAAGCCCGCGATCCCGCGTCCGGTGCCGATCCCCGCGGGACCATACCAGTTCAGGCGCGGGTGCCAGTATTTTTCAAGCTGCATCACCGCAGGGTCGGGATCGGCGGGGTGTTTGCAGAGCTCCGTCAGCATCGCGATGACATGGTCCATCACCGCCTGTCCGTCGCCCTGCGCGGTCAGCCCGTCCTGTGTCATCGGGGCCGGTGTCGCGATGAACTTGCCAAGCTGCGGGGCCATCGGCCAGGCGTCCGCCTGCATCATCACTTCGGGGATATCCCAGATGATCTGGGCCTCGGTCACCTTGCCGTCCGCGACGCGGTAGAACTCGTGATAGCGCATATGGGTCAGATGGCCGGTCGGCGGAATATCGAGCCAAGGGCGCAGCATCGTGCCCATGTAGTTGCCCATGCAGCCGATCCAGTCCTGCCCTTCGGGCGTGGTGCCTGAGAGGACGATCATGTCGCGGCGTTCAAGGTCGGGCATGGCGTCCAGCAGGGGGGCAAAGGAAGCATCCCAGAAGGCGGCGCCGGTCACCGTGCCGACAGGCGCGCACATATGGATGGTCGCGTCGGGCGAAAACGTGTCTTCAAACACCGCCCGCGCATCGCCGGATGCCGCAGCGAGCGCCCTTTGAAAGGGCGCAAGGATCGATTTGGCGGTTGCGGTCACGCGACGGTCTCCAGTGAGGTCGCGCTTTCGCCGTAAGGAACATTGCGGCCACCATAGCGGCGCACGCGGATGTTGCATTGTTCGGCATGGCCGACAAAGCCTTCCAGCATGCAAAGGCGGCTGCCGTAGGCGCCGACAAGGGCTGCGGCCTCGTCCGTGACGATCTTCTGGTAGGAATGGGTCTTGAGGAACTTGCCCACCCACAGCCCGCCGGTATAGCGGCCCGCCTTCTTGGTCGGCAGCGTGTGATTGGTGCCGATGACCTTGTCGCCATTGGCCACATTGGTGCGCGGCCCAAGAAAGAGCGCGCCGTAACAGGTCATCTTTTCCAGAAACCAGTCGTCGCGGTCGGTCATCACCTGCACATGTTCCGAGGCGATATCGTCGGCCACCTGCAACATTTCATCATAGGTATCGCAGAGGATCACCTCGCCGTAGTCTTCCCAGCTTTTGCCGGCCGTGTCGGCGGTCGGGATAATCTTCAGTAGGCGGTCGATCTCGGCCATCGTCTCTGACGCCAGCTTGCGGGAATTGGTCAGCAGCACGGCGGGCGAATTATAGCCGTGTTCGGCCTGCCCCAGAAGGTCGGTCGCGCAAAGTTCGCCGTCGGCGGCGGTTTCATCGGCAATGACCATGGTTTCGGTGGGGCCCGCAAAGAGGTCGATCCCGACGCGGCCGAAAAGCTGGCGTTTGGCCTCGGCCACAAAGGCGTTACCGGGGCCGACAAGCATATGGACCGGCGCGATCGTCTGTGTGCCGATGGCCATGGCGCCCACGGCCTGAATACCGCCCATCACATAGATCTCATGCGCGCCGCCAAGGTGCATGGCGGCGATCACGGCAGGGTTCGGCTCGCCCTTGAAGGGCGGGGTGCAGGCGATGATGCGCGGCACCCCTGCGACCGAAGCCGTGGCGACCGACATATGCGCCGAGGCGACCATCGGGAACTTGCCGCCGGGCACATAGCAGCCCACCGATTGCACGGGGATATTCTTGTGCCCGAGGATCACGCCCGGCATGGTCTCCAGCTCGATGTCGCGCATGCTGTCGCGCTGGGCCTGCGCGAAGTTGCGGACCTGGGCTTGCGCGAACTTGATGTCTTGCATGTCGCGGTCCGAGACCTTGGCGATCAGCGCCTGAACCTCGTCCGCGCTCAGCCGGTAGCTGGGGCGGTCATAGCCGTCGAACTTCACCGACAACTCGCGCACGGCGGCATCGCCGCGGGCCTCGATATCGCGCAGCGTGGTTTCCACCACCGCGCGCACCTTGGCATCATCTGCGGCCTTTTCCGCCTCGGGTTTGCTTGTCTTGAGGTATGTGATTGCCATGTCTGTCTGTCCTTGCTTTGCACGGACCGGCGCGACGGGCGCGCCGACCGCTGCCTTATCCTTTCACCGCGCCCGCCGTCAGGCCGCTGACGATCTGCCGCTGGAAAATCATCACCAGAATGAAAAGCGGAACGGTGGCCGAGACCACGGCGGCGACCGCGAACATCACCTGCCCTTCGGTATAGGTGGACCCCAGGAAGGCCGCGATGGCGGGCACCATCGTGCGGTTGCTTTCCGACAAGAGCATCGCGGTGACGACGAAGTCGTTATAGGCCAAAAGGAAGCTGAACAGCCCCGTGGTGATCACGCCCGGCCACATGACCGGCACGATCACATGCCGGAAGGCCTGAAACTGGGTGCACCCGTCGACCTTGGCGCTCTCGTCCAGTTCCTTGGGGATGTTCTGGAAGAACGAGTGCAGCATCCACAGCGTGAAGGGCTGGTTCATCGCCACCAGCGCGATGATGGCGGTCGGCAGGATGCCCCAGACGTTGTATTCGAAGGCGGGCAGCAGATAGCCCGCCACCAGCGTCACCTGCGGCAGCGCGCGGAAGATCAGCGCGATGATCAAAAGCCAGAAGGTATAGCGGTAGCCCGACCGCGACAGCGCATAGCCGCCCAGCGTGCCGATGGTCAGCGAGGTGCAGACCACGAAGAAACACACGATGAAGGTATTGATCACCGCGCGCCAGAATTCCTGCTGGATCCATGCGCCCTCGTAGCCCGCCAGAGTGAAGGGCGAGCCGTAGTTGGCCTGCGTCCTTGGCCCGGTCAGCGCGTCGGTCCAGTTGTTGATCGAGAAGAAATCCAGCTCGACCTTGAAGCTGCCCCAGGCGGTCCACAGGAACGGGAAGGCGGCGGCCATCAGCCAGATGATCAGGAAGGCATTGGTCGCGACCTTCAGGCCCCTTGGCATGCGTTGTGCTTTGCTGGCCATTACGTCTTTCCCTTGAAGTCGCGCCAGGTGCGCACCAGCACCGGCGACAGCAGGATCGCCACGCCGATGATCGTCAACACCGAGGTGGCCGAGGCCGCCGACAACTGGCGCGTCTCGCCGCCGAGGTCGTTGAAGATGATCCAGCTGAGTGTGGTGGCATGGGCGGCGGCGTTGAAGCCGACGATCGGTTCGAAGACGCGGAAGTTGTCCATCAACTGGATCAGCGCCACGAAGGTCACCAGCGGCATCAGATGCGGCACGATCACGAAGCGCAGTTGCTGCATCCGCGAGGCCCCGTCGATCTGCGACGCCTCAAGCTGGTCCTTGGGCAGGGTTTGCAGCCCCGCATAGAAGACGACGAAGGCGAAGGGCGCCGAATGCCAGATGCCCCAGACGATGATCGCGATCCACATCATCGGGGTCGAGGCCTTGATCGACAGGTCAGGGTCCTGCGCCAGCCAGGCGATGAAGGTTCCCAGTATCCCGCGCGCGTCGATCATCCAGAAAAGCACCAGCGAGCCGATCAGCGGCGTCACCGTGAAGGGCAGCAGCGAGAAGAAGATCACCAGCCCCTTCAGGCGCTGTGTCAGCGTGTTGACGGCCAGCGCGATGATCAGCCCCAGCAGGATCACGAAGGGCGTCACGACGAAAGTATAGGTCAGCGTGAACCCCATCGCGCGGTAGAACGGCAGGTTGTTCAGCCGCGAAAAGAACTGCCCATAGGTGTCGGATGTGCGCCAGGCCTCGGCCACCTCGGCAAAGGCCAGATGGCCGCGGTCCTTGTAGATGTCCAAGCCCACGAACCGGCCCAGCGGCTGCGCCTCGCGGATGGCGGCGGTGGCTTGCTGGTCGATGGCGGTTTCCGTCTGGCATCCGAAAGGACCACAGTTCTCGGTCGTGATCAGCACCGCCTCGTGCGGGGCAAAGACCGATTGCGTCACGATCGAGACGATCGGCAGCGCAATGAACAAGAGCATTGCCAGACCGGTCGGCAGAAAAAACCAGAAGAACGTGCGATGTTTCATCGGCCGCCCCTTCGCTTGGATTGCGCAGGACGGGAAGGACGCAGCCGCCCTTCCCGAGACTTGGGCTTAGTTGAGGAAGCCCGCTTCGCGTGCCGCCGCGCGGTAGGCGGCTTCGACATCGGCCAGCGCCTGCTCGGCGCTTTCGTTGCCCTGCATGAAGTCCGAAAGCTCGGTGCCCAGTGCTGTGTGCATCAGGCCCATGTAGGGCAGCATCGGATAGGGGATCGTCCCCGCACCTGCGGCTTCGAAGACACCCACGGCGGCGGATGTGGGTTCATACCCGTCGATCAGCCAGACGGCCTGCACGGCGACCTCTTCGTTGCTCATCAGTTCGGGGCGGATGCCGTTCATCATGGCGATGAATGTCGCCTCGGCTTCGGCGTCGCTGATGTTCTTGGCCACGGTCCAGCCGTCCCACCACAGGGTCGAGGCCGGAATGTCGCCGCCGCCGACGGTCATCGGACCGGCAATCGCAAAGCCGTCGATCACCTCTTGCGGCACGCCCTCGGCCTCGGTCATGGTCGCGGCACGGCTGCCCCACATGTTCATCAGCGCCACGTTGCCCGCGCGGTATTCGGCGTTGGTGGCGTTCGAATCGTGGGTCAGAAAATCGGGGTTCATGTATTCCGACAGCGCCTTCATCATGTTCAGCGCATTGACACCGGCTTCGGAGTTCACGGTCGGTTCTGCCGACCCCGGCGCAAAGAAGGTGCCGCCGTAGCCCAGATGCATGTTGACGAATTCCTGCGCGAGGTTCCAGCCAGCGGCATAGGCACCACCGACGGGGTTCTGCATGATGCCCTGCTCGCGGATCATCCGGGCGGCTTCCAGCATCTCTTCGTAGGTCTGGGGCGGTTCGACGCCGATCTGTTCGAGCACGTCGGCGCGGTAGACGAGGTGCTGCGCATTCGCCATGAAGGCCACGGCCATCGTCTGGCCGTTGATCGTGATCAACTGCGTCGGCTGAAGCCCCTGCCCGTATTTTGCGACAAGATCATCAAGCGGGCGGATCACGTCTTCGTTCATCAGTGCCACGATCGAAGAGTTCGCGATGACGGCGGATGTGTATTCGGCCGGATTGCCCGACATGCCCGCCAGATTGATCTGCTGGTGGTCAGCGGTCAGGTTTGTGCTGACCGGCGCACCGGTGCAGGCCCGCGCCTCGGCCCCGAGGGTCTGGATTGCGGGAAATTCGTTGCCCACGATGCTGACCCTTGCGTTGATTTCGCAGGCGAAAGCGGATGTCGTCGACAAAAGTGCCAGCGTGCCGGCTGCCGTGATTGATCTTAGAAACATTGTTCTCTCCCTGTTTCCTTATGTCTGGATGCACCTTGCAATCGTGCACCCCTTGTTGTCCCGGCGTGTCTGTGTCCGGGGTCAGGCGGGGATCAGTCCCCGATACGTTCACCTGATTTGGCATCAAAAAGGTGGCAGTGCTCTGCCGGAACCTGAATCGTGATCCGTTCGCCGATTTCGGCGCGGAACGTCTTGTCGGCCTTGGCGCTGACCAATGCGCCGCCGATGCGGACACTGACCATGGTGGCATCGCCCAACAGCTCCATCGTGTAGATCGGCGCCGTGATCTGCCCTTCGGGCGCGGGCACCACGGCATCCTCGGCCCGAAAGCCAAGCGTGACAGGCCCGTCCGGCGCGGCAAGCCCGCCGATGCGGGTGCCTGCCGCGATGAAGGCGCCGTCCCTGATCTCGCCGTCGATCAGGTTCATCGCGGGCGATCCGATGAAACTGGCCACAAAGCGGTTGGCGGGCTTGTCGTAGATCTCGGTCGGGCTGCCGACCTGCTGGACGATCCCTTTTTCCATCACGACGACACGGTCGGCGAGCGTCATCGCCTCGATCTGGTCGTGGGTCACGTAGATCGTCGTGACTGACAATTCATGGCTGAGGTTCTTGATCTGCGCGCGTGTCGAAACGCGCAGCTTGGCGTCGAGGTTCGACAGCGGTTCATCCATCAGGAAGGCGTTGGGTTCGCGCACGATGGCACGGGCAAGGGCCACACGCTGGCGCTGGCCGCCCGAGAGTTCCGCAGGCTTGCGGTGCAGGAAGTCGTCAAGCTCGACCATGGCGCTGGCCCGCATGACCTTTTCGTTGTGGTCGGCCTTCTTGCCGCCGTCGCGCACCCGCAGCGGGAAGCGGATGTTTTCATAGACGTTCATGTTGGGATAAAGCGCGTAGCTTTGGAACACCATGGCCACATCGCGGTCCTTGGGCTCGAGATTGTTGACCACCTTGCCGTCGATGGTGATTTCGCCCGAGGTCGGATCCTCCAGCCCCGCGATCATCCGCATCGTGGTCGTCTTGCCGCAGCCCGAGGGCCCCAGCAGCACCAGAAATTCGCGATCAGCAATGGTCAGGTCGAAGTTGTCGACGCCGACAAACGATCCCCAGCGTTTGGTCACGCCGCGCAACTGGATTTCGGCCATCCCGCACCCCCCGGTTTGAACATGCAATCTGCGTTGCATACGTTTGCAAATAGCGTAGACTCTGATGGTGACTTTCTTCAAGGACTTTTTGCAGACGTATGCAAAAACACGTCGAGGCAGGGTGAGATGGCAGATTTCCAGACCGAAAAAGCGGCGGTCCGCGCCTGTCAGGCGGCGCTGGAAGCGGCGACCGGCGAATCGCTGGGCGCGGTTCTGGCGGCACATACCACGGGCGATTACCGCTGGCGCGGCTACCATCCGTTCGGCGAACTAGCGGGCGCGGACGCCGTGGCCCGGACCTTTTGGCAGCCCCTGAAGGACGCGCTGCGCCACCTGCAACGGCGCGAGGATATCTTCTTTGCAGGCAGCAATGAAATGGATGGCCATGCCTCGGTCTGGGTGGTCTCGATGGGGCATTTGCTGGGGCTTTTCGATGCGCCATGGCTGGGCATCCGGCCAACCGGCAAGCTGGCGATGCTGCGCTATTGCGAATTCCACCGGATCGCGGGCGGCAAGATCGCGGAAACCGCGATGTATTTCGACATCCCCCATCTGATGGCGCAGGCGGGTCAGGACCCCTTCCCGCTACAGACCGGGGCTTTTCTGGTCCAGCCCGGCCCCCGTCCGCATGATGCGCTGCTTCATGATCCGCAGGACCCCGAGACGGGACGCAGGACGCTGGCCGTGATCAACGCGATGATCACCGATCTCGGGCAGTGGAAATCGGGCTTGACGCTCGAGGATGAACTGGCGCGGACATGGGCTGACGACATGATTTGGTGGGGGCCGCACGGGATCGGCGCGACCTATACGATCGCGCGCTATGCCAAGCAGCACGCGGGCCCCTTCCGCGCCGCCTTTGCCGAGCGGTCGCAGACGCGGCACATTTGCCGCCTTGCCGAGGGGCATTATGGCGGGTTCTTCGGCTGGCCCAACTTCACCGCGCGGCATATCGGCGGCTTCATGGGGATGCCTGCCAGCGGTCCGGCCGGCGAATTCCGCATCATCGACATCTACCGGCGCAAGGGCGACAAGCTGGCCGAAAACTGGGTCTTCATCGACCTGTTGCATTTCTGGAAGTCGCAAGGCGTCGATATACTGGACCGGGCGGGCAGGCTCTGACCGGTCGGGCATCTTCGGCTTTCAGGGGCGTGCAAACGATCTCGGCCCGCGCGCCGCAACCATGCCGCAAAACCGGACAGACTTGGGTGTCAGCCCAAGAAAAACCTTGTCGTCGGGTGCCGCTGGCCCACATCATGGGGTAATGCGGCAAACCCCGGTCAGGGGGGCCGTGGTTGCAAGGGTTCGCCTGAGAAATATGTCGTCAGAAGGTCAAACAGAGGTCGAGGGGCTGATCCTGCGGGTCGGCATGGGCGATCAAGCCGCCTTTTCCCGGCTTTATGATCTGACCAGCGGGAAACTCTTCGCGGTCTGTCTGCGTGTCTTGCAAGAGCGCTCGGCCGCCGAGGACACGATGCAGGAAGCTTTCGTCAAAGTCTGGAATTCCGCCAGCAGGTATCAGGTGACAGGTCATTCCCCGATGACATGGCTGATCACCATCGCCCGCAATACCGCGATCGACCGGCGCCGCAAGCAGCGCAATGAAAGCGATATCGCCGATTACGCGGACCGCATCGCCGCGCCCGGCGCCTCGCCCGAGCAATCGGCGATCGTGGCCTCGGAAAGCCGTCGCATCGTGGCCTGTCTGGACCAGCTTGAGGCGGACCGCCGCGCGGCGGTCGCGGGGGCCTATCTGGATGGCAAGAGCTATCAGGAACTCGCCGATCAGTTCGCGGTGCCGCTCAATACGATGCGGACATGGCTGCGGCGCAGTCTGGCCGCCCTGCGGGAGTGTATGACCCGATGACCCAGCCCGAAGACGACCTGCCCGAAGAAGATCTGCTTGCCGGTGAATTCGCACTCGGCCTGTTGACCGGCGACGCCTTGCGGGATGCGCAGCGCCGATCTGCGACCGATCCGGATTTCGCCGCTGCCGTCGCCCGTTGGGACGCGCAGTTTGCAGGCATGACCGACGCGCTTGCGCCCGTCGCCCCGCGCCCCGCTGTCAAGGCCGCGCTGATGGCGCGTCTCTTCCCGCCCGCGCAGAAAACCGGCCTCTGGCAGCGGCTATGGCTCTGGCAGGCGGCGACGGTCGCGGCGCTGGTCCTTCTGGCGGTCGTCATGCTGCGCGATCCTGTCGTGCCGCCGCAGCAGGGGCCGCTTTACACGGCGGAACTCGTCTCGGCCGAGGGCGACTTCAGGGTTCTGGCGGTCGTCGACAAGACCACGAACGAGGTGGTTTTGACCCGCACCGCCGGTGCCGCGCCCGAAGGCCGCATCCTGCAGGTCTGGGCGTCGGGCCCGGGGGAACCGGTCATGTCCGTCGGTCTCTGGCCCGAGGGGGAAACCGTGCGTCTGGCCCTGCCCCCGACCATCGCCGCCGTCGAAGGCGCGCTGACCTTGGGTGTCAGCGAGGAACCGCCCGGCGGGTCACCGACCGGCGCCCCCACTGGTCGGATCTTTGGCCTTGTCGAGATTGCCGACGTCCGGCCGGCGCTCTGATCGCGGCGCGGCAAAGACGATGCTTGCAGCGTGACGCCCGGCAGTCCAAGGTCGGGGACAACCGCAAGACAACCCGTCGCGCCTTGAAGGCGGCCATGGAACAACACCCGCATGATTTCCGTCGTCCTGCCAGTCTTCAACCGGATCGGATCGATCACAGCCTGCATCGGCCAGTTGCTGGACTGTCCCGAGGTCTGCGAGGTGCTTGTCGCGGACGGCGGGTCGACGGATGGCACGGTCGCGGCGATCGAAGCGCTGGATGATCCGCGCGTCACCATCGTGTCGCGACGTGACAGCGGAATCTACGATGCGGCGAACAAGGCGATTGCCAAGGCCAAGGGACCCCTTTTGTGGTTCATGAATTCCGATGATCTTGCATCACCCGCCTATGCGGCCGAAGCGGTCAGGGTCCTCGCGCAAGCGCCAGAGATCGACTTTGTCTTCGGCAATATCCTATACGGCGCGACTTTGGTCCGCCCCCGCTTGCTGAGGCAGCGGCATGAGGTCTGGCAGACCATGCCATTTCCGCATGTCAGCCTGATCATTCGCACCCAAGTCCATGCGCGCAAGCTGGGGGGCTATGAGACCGCACGCGCGATCGGGGGGGATCTCGACTACCTCAACCGGCTGTTGAAGCTCGGACTGCGGAACGCCTACATCGATATGCCCGCCGCGACCTGTGCGCCCGGGGGTGTCAGCACCACGCACAAACAGATCTGGGAAGCGCGCAAGATGGCCATTAAGCATCGCAAGAACAGGCTTGCAGCAACGGCCTTTACCATTGCCGTGCTCTGTCTGCGCGTGGTGAAATCCCGGTCCATCGACCGACTGTCAAGCTAGCGCGAGAGAGGGACATTTGCATGGCGGTTACGCTGATCGAGATCAGTCGCAGGTTCACCGAGGCCGAATTCACAATGGCGCGCCAGAACCGGGCCGTGCTGGCCAAGGTCTTTGGTGAGGTCCGTGTCATTCTGGTCCAGAACGGCGATATGCCGTGGTCACCGCTTACCGATTTCCCCGCCCCCGTGATGCGCCTCAACGGGCCAGGCGACCAGCGCTCGGCGGCCGCAAACAGGCTTGCCGGCGCGAAGGCCGTCACCCGGGGACGGCACGACTGGTCGATCTTTCTTGATTCGGACATGGAAGTGCTGCCCGCCTTCGCCGATTTTCTGCACGGTTTGCCGACGGGCGGGCCAGAGGTGGCGCTGTGTGACCGGATCGACCGCAACCCGCAGAGCAGTCACGAAAGCATCGTCAGGCCCATCCTCAGAGAGGACAGGTTCCTCAACCTCTATGGCGGGTTCGCTGTGCGCGGGTTCGATGTGGCCGATTGCATCAGCGTTGTTGATGACCTTGAAGAACAGTGGCTTTTGCGCAATATCGGACAGGCTCATCCCAAGGCCCTGCATCGGTACATGGCGGATGTCGGCATCGTGCACCACGATGCAAAGCCTGTCTCGACCCGCGTCGGGCGGCATTTGTTGCAGGGGCGGTGTATTGGCTATTGGCAAGGACTGGCGGATAAATCCCGAAACGGGTTGACGTCCGAGGACTTTATGTTCGTATTCCGTGGCCGGTCTACGGTGCAAAGGCTCAAACTGGGTTTGGCGATCCTGTACGCCTTCTTTCCCTTTGCGTGGCGCAGGTTTTGGCGAAGGTCCGGTTGACGTGCTGGAGAACATGCCGACCATCGGAGTAGTGTCGCTGAATCTGGCAACTATTCCTATCCGTGAGGGCGCGTGAATTCCGTGATCAACCTGCGCAAGCTTCTCTCGGGCGATCGTGTTGTCTTGACGGCCGCGAGCGGGATCCTTGTGCAGGTCGGGCGGCCGGTGATCTCGCTTGTGACCTTGCCGATCCTGCTGGCCAGTCAGGGGCTGGACGGCTTGGGCATCTGGATGATCGCTCTGTCTCTGATGAGTTCGGTAAACGTCATGGGCATAGGCCTGTCGGCGAGTGTCATCACGGCGGTCGGACGCGCGGGCGAAGATCACGGAGGGCCCAGCATCGCAGAGGTGGCGTCAGCCGCGATTGTCATCGCGTTTTTCTGGTGTGCAGTCGTGCTGGTGACGGTGTTGCCGCTTGCGTGGCTGACAGATTGGGGCTGGCTGCTGGGATTGACTGACCCCGCGCAGGCCGAGGCCGCAGGCGCCTTGATGGTCGCACTGGCGGTCTTGTTGGCCTTCGGACTGATCGCGGTCGTCCCGCGCCAGATCATGGTCGGGCGCCTGCATGGATACCTCGTGCATCTGCTTGATTTTGTCGGGGCCTTGCTAGGTGCCATCGGGCTGGTGGCGGGGGTTTCCGCCTCGGCGCCGCTCTGGGTTATGGGCGTCGCCTTTACTGGCCCGTCGTTCCTGCTGGTCCTGCTTGGGGGGATGATCTACCTCCGCCGCGCTCGGATCACGCTTTTCGCCCTGTGCAATCTCAAACCGGACGTTTTGCGGCAGCTTTGGCGCGACAGCCTGAGGATGGCGGGATATCAAAGCGCCTATGCGGTCTCTGCCCACTCGGACCTGTTTCTGATCGGGATGATTTTGGGCACACCCGCCAGTGCGGCCTATGGTCTGGCCAGACGGATCTTCTCGCTGCCGGTCATCTTTGGCGAGACGATCAATTACGCGCAATGGCCGGCACTCGCGAAGGCGGATGCGGCCGGAGACCGCCAGAGCGTCGGGAAGGTATTCCGCTGGACACTGCTTGCAGGCTCATCGCTCGCTTTTGGCATGGCCGTCAGTCTCGCGCTGGCCTATGAATTCCTGATTGACCTGTGGCTCGGGCGCGAAGTGCCGACCGATGCCGCGATCCTTTATGGCATGGTGGCCTGGGTGCTTGTGGCCACGCTGGTCAATACCTGCGACAGCGTCTTGCGTGCGCGCAACGAGACCGCATTCCTGCTGCGCTCGATGGTTCTGATGGCGGCGATCAACCTGCCCCTGACGCTGCTTTTGTTGCCGCAGATCGGGCCTGCGGGGGCAATCTGGGGCACCGTGACAGGTTACACGCTGGCGCTGCTGCTGCCCTATCTTGCCAGATTGCGGCCCCTGTTGGCGCGTGGCTAGCCGCTGACACCTATTGATCAGCCGCTTCCCCTGCATCTTCCGCCGTCGCCGCGCGCGCGTCGCTCAGGCGTTGCAGGCCGGCCTTGCGGGCATCGCAGGTGGTGCAGCTTGCCGCCGCCTCGGCCTCGGCCCCCACCGGGGCATCGGGTGTCGCGGGCAGAAGGAACCAGATGCCGCCGCCGAGAAGGGCTGCGAGAAGCACTGCAAGAGGGGCGGGCCGCATCGCGTTATGCCGCCGCCGCGCGCCATGTTTCGGGCGCTGTGGCAAGGTAGGTTTCAAGCGGTGCGGTGCTGCGGGTGGGGTCCAAGGCCTCTTGTTCAAGAAAGCGGATCGCGGCGACCTCATGTTCGGTCAGAAAGGACAGAAGGTCGCGGTCCTCGGGCGGACCAAGCGCTTCCAAGGCGGCAAAGGCCGCCAGATATCCCGGATAGCTTTGCCGCATCCCTGCCATCAGGGCGGACCAGTCCAGCGCGGTGGCATCGGCCTCGGCATGGCCGCTGGCGGTCAGCGCGGCGCGGGCGCGCGGCGAAAGCCCGTGGCGGGCGATCAGGGGGGCCACGCCCGCCGCCGCGTGGCGTTCGACCTCTGCCAGAAGGTGCAGTTTCCTGCGGCAGTCAGGGTCGGCAAAGCGCGCGGCGAGCCTTGCGAAATAGGCCTCGCCCTCGATCTCTTCCTCGTAATAGAGTTGCAGCTTTTCCAGATAGGCGGTCATTCGGCAGCCACCTTTTGCGCGGGGCCCGATGCGCGCGCATCAAGCCCCACATCGACGCGGTCGTGCCGCAGGGGCAGGTCGATATCGACACCCGCTTCGAGTTCCTGCGCATAGCGGTGGCCTGCATAGACCGCGGCGGCAATGATCCCCGGCGCCTCGCAATCGCCGATGCGGGTCAGGCTGAAGGGCAGCGCGCCGCCGCCGCCCGCATCCAGCAGCGCGTGATAGAGTGCGTCGTTCGGTGTGCGCGCGGTGACCATCACGATGTTGGTCGCCGCAAGGGTCTTTTCCGCGCCGGAATAGGCACATTCGAGGATCACTTCGCTGCCGTCAAAGCCCGTCAAAGTCTGCGCGGTTTCGATTGTCACGCCAAGCGCCAGAAGATGCGTCCGCACCCGCCAGCGTTCCGAGGTATTGCCCGCCCAGCGCGAGACGGAATCGTCGGAAGTGACATAGGTGACGGCATGGCCTTCCTGCCGGATCCGTTCGGCCAGAACCCCCGCCATGTAATAGCCCTCGCCATCGAAGACGACTGTCGGGCCATCGGGCAGCCTGCCGTCCATGATATCGTCGGGCGTGAAGACGCGAGGGCGCGCCTCGGGCGTCCAGACGGGCAGATAGGTTTCCTCATTGAACCGCTCGGGCCGCCATTTCGCGCCTGTGGCTATGGCGACGTGATCGGCCTCGACCGCGAAGACGTCATCAGCCGACAGCAGGCTTTCGCGGAAAATCTCGACGTTGGTCATCTCGATCAACTGCTGCTGGCGGTAGTCCCGCACACGGATGTATTCGCTCATCCCCGGCAGGGCGGCCTCGCGCGCCACGCGTCCGCCGATCTCGCGGGTGGCTTCGGCCAGCATCACCTCGTAGCCGCGATTGCCCAGCGCGCGGGCGGCCTCCAGCCCTGTCGGCCCTGCCCCGACGATCAGGACTTTGCCGGACGAGGCCTTTTCGGTGATGATCTCGGGATGCCAGCCGCGCCGCCATTCTTCGCCCATCGTGGGGTTCTGGGTGCAGCGGATCGGCACGCCGAGGCTGTCGCCCGAGTAGCAGATGTTGCAGCCGATACATTCGCGGATCGCGGAAAGGCGTCCCTCGCGGATCTTGTTGGGCAGGAACGGATCGGCAATCGAAGGCCGCGCCGCCCCGATGAAATCCGTGATGCCGCGCTTGACCTGACTGACCATCGTATCGGGCGAGGTGAACCGGCCCACGGTGACGACCGGCTTGTCGGTCACCGATTTGACCCATTGCATATAGGGTTCCAACGCGCCTTCCTTGACGAAACGCGACACGCCCATTTCCAGCGAGTAATCGGCGATGTTGATGTCCCACAGATCCGGCAGATCGGCGAGCATTTCCAGCATCTCGCGGCGTTCGCCGTAGATCGGCTGCCCGTCCTCGCCGATTTCCTCGTCTGCGGAAAAGCGGATCGCGACGCCGCAGCGGTCGCCCACCGCATCCTTGGTGTCGGCGATCAGTTCCCGGACCAGCCGCACCCGGTTTTCCAGACTGCCGCCGTATTCATCGGACCGGTCATTGATGCGCGGGTTGAGGAAGTTCGAGATCAGATAGCCATGGGTGGCATAGACATAGACCACATCGAAACCGGCATCGCGGGCGCGCAGGGCGGCGCGCTTGTGCCAGTGGCGGAAGGTCTTGATGTCGGTCTTGTCCATCGCGCGGGTCTGGTAGGGGTGCCCTGCAAGGTTCGGCATGGATTTGACATCCATCGACGGCAGCCGCGTCATCAGGTTCGAGGTGCGCGCCCCGCCATACCACAGCTCGGCCCCGGCAAGGGCGCCGTGTTCGTGCACCGCATCGGTCATCAGACTGTGGGCGCGCACGTCGCTGTCATCCCAGAGCGAGGCCGAAGGATGCGGCAGGTCATCGGATGTGGGGTGGATCGAATTGTATTCCGTGCAGACCACACCCCAGCCGCCCTGCGCCTTGACCCCGCGCATGGCGGCCAGCGTGCGCGGTCGCAGATACCCCATCCCCGTGCAATGCGGCACCTGATAGAACCGGTTGGGCGCCGTGACAGGGCCGATCTTCACCGGCTCGAATAGGACGTCATAGCGGGGGTCTCTGCTCATGCGGGGCTCCTGGATGTGTGGCTAGAAGGCTGGCGCTGCGATGTGTTGCGGAAAGACAGAGGCCAGATAGGCGCGGATCTGGTTGTTGGCCTGCTTGCGGGTGATATGCCCGGGATACATCAGGATGTTCAGTTGCAGCCCGTCATAGAGCCCTTCGAGCATCCGCGCGATGACAGAGGCTGGCGGGACATCATAGCCGCCGTCGCGGATGATCTCTTCGCACAGGCCGATGGACAGATCGAACCGTTCGTCGTCGATCCCGTCGATCAGCTTGCGATAGACCTTGCGGCGGCCCGCCTCGCCGAAGAAGGCATACCAGACGGCCAGTTTCTTGCGGGTGCAGATGCGCGGATGGAAATGCGCATCGACGATCGCCAGCAGCTTTTCCTGGGCGGACAGGCCCGCGTCCATATAGGCCTGTTTCCAATGCTCGTGATGTTCGCGCGCAAGAAAGACCAGCGTTTCTTCCAGCAGGTTCTGCTTGTTCTCGAAGTGAAAGTTCACCAGCCCGACCGACAGGCCCGCGATCTCGGTCACCGTCGACATCGTGGTGCCGCCGATACCATAGGCGGCGATGCTTTCAATCGTGGCGTCGATCAGCTGCGAGCGCCGCACCTCGGGCGGTTCGGTGCGCCGCGCGGCCTTTTTTCTGGGGGCCGCCTGATCTCTGATGGTCTTGTTCATGGTGTGTCGGATCTCGAAAAGTTTGCTGAACGCAGGGTCTTGAATGATTGTTCAGTCAGGGTCAAGTATGACGATCGACGCAGGGTTGAACGACAGCCAGATTTGCCCGTTGCCCGCCTGTCGGCCGATGCTGCTGGCCGCATTCGGGGTCGAGACGGCGACAGGGTCATCCTTGCCGGCGATCTTGATGTAGTGGTGGCTGCGCTCGCCCAGATAGGCCGAGGTGTTCAGCGTCCCGGGAATGGCAAGCTGTCCTTGCGTCGGCTGGTTGTCGGACATGACGAATTTCTCGGGTCTGAGGGCGACCTGCACGGCGGCCCCGTCAGGCTTGGTCAGCATGTCCACGGGCACCGGTATGGTTCCCAGACCTTCGGTCTCGATCGCACCCGTCGCGGCACCATTGCGCCGGACGGTGCCGTTGAAGAAGTTCATGTTGCCGATAAAGCTTGCGACCTCGCGGGACTTGGGCCTTTCGTACAAGCCTGCCGGAGTATCCACCTGCAGCACCTTGCCCGCCGACATCACCGCGATCCGGTCGGAAAGCGTCAGCGCCTCTTCCTGATCGTGGGTGACGAAAACGAAGGTGATCCCGATCTTGCGTTGCAGCGCGCGCAGTTCCAGTTGCATCTGTTCGCGCAACTGCTTGTCCAGCGCGCCCAGCGGTTCATCCAGCAACAGCACCTTGGGCTTGAGGATCAGCGCCCGCGCAAGCGCGATCCGCTGACGCTGCCCGCCGGAAAGCTCGTTGGCCTTGCGGTCGCCGTAGCCGGGCAGTTTGATCAGCGCGAGCATTTCCTCGATCATCGCCTGCCGCTGGTCCTTGGGCAGCTTCAGCTTGCGCAGCCCGTAGCCGATATTGTCGCGCACATTGAGATGCGGAAAGATGGCGTAGCTTTGGAACACCATGTTGACGGGGCGTTCATGCGGGGGCACCGCACTCATCGGCTGGCCGTCGATGTAGATCTCGCCGGTCGTGGTGCCCTCGAAGCCCGCCAGCATCCGCAGAAGCGTGGTCTTGCCACAGCCCGAGGCGCCCAGAAGCGAGAAGAACTCGCCCTTGCCGATCTCCATCGAGACATCGGTGATCGCCTGAAACCGCCCGAAAAACTTGACGACGTTCTGGATCGAGATGAAACCGCTTTGCGCTGTCATGGATCAGTCCTTTGAAATGGGATCGTCCAGCCCGATGCGACCGATCCGCTGGGCGACGAAGACAAGGATGAACGAGATGAAAAGGATCAGTGACGACATGGCCAGCACCGAAGGAAAGTTCTGGGGAAACCGCAACTGACCCCAGATATACATCGGCAGGGTCGGGTCCGTGCCTGACAGGAAGAACGCCATGATGAATTCGTCGAAGCTGATGGTGAAGGTCAGAAGAAGGCTTGCGACGATACCGGGAAAGACCATCGGAAAGGTCACGCGCCAGAAGGTCCACCAGCCGTTTTCGCCCAGATCGGCGCTTGCCTCTTCCATCGCGGGATCGAAGCCCTCGAACCGCGGCAAGAGCGCTGCGACCGCGAAGGGCAGGCAGACGATCAGATGCCCCAGCCCGACGGTATAAAGCGACAGCGGCACGCCCATCCGGCTCATCAGGACCAGCAGGGCAACCCCGAAGATGATGCCCGGAATGACCAGCGGCATCATGATGAAGGTCAGCAGCGCGCTTTTGCCGGGGATCCGGTAGCGGGTGATGGCGCGGGCCGCCACCACCCCAAGGATCGTGCAGATGACCGAGACGACGGCCCCAACCTTGATGGAATTCCACATCGCCGCCCAGACCGGTCCGCGGTTCCACAGCTCGGCATACCAGTTGAATGTGAACCCCTGTAGCGGAAAGCGGACATAGATCGAGTCGTTGAAGCTGAAGAGCGGCAGAAAGAGGATCGGCACATAGAGCACGACAAGAAAGACGCAGGCATAGAATTGCAGCGCGCGGTTGGGACGCTTGATGTAGGTTCCGGTATCCTTGGTGGCAGTGCTCATGCGATCCTCTTTTCGGCCTGACGGATCACGAAGAGGAAAACCAGCGCGATCAGCGCGATCCAGAACATCAGCACGATGGCCAGCGTCGCCCCCATCGGCCAGTTGTTGACCGCGCCGAACTGAAGCTGGACAAAGTTGCCGATCATCGCACCATCCGGCCCGCCCAGAAGTGCCGGCGTGATGTAGTCGCCTGTGGTGGGGATGAAGATCAGGAAAGTCGCCGCAATGACACCGGGCATAGACAGCGGCAGGGTGATCCGGAAGAACCGCGCGACCGGCCCGTCCCCCAGATCGGTGGCCGCCTCCAACAGCGACTTGTCGATCTTTTCAAGGCTCACATAAAGCGGCAGGATCGCGAAGGCGGCCCAGGCATGGGCCAGGGTGATCACCACGGCCGTCTGCGAATAAAGCAGGAATTCCAGCGGCGCCTCGATCAGTCCCACGCTCATCAGGCCCGAGTTGATCACGCCCTCGTAGCCCAGAATGACCTTCCACGCGAAGACCCGCAGCAGATAGCTGGTCCAGAACGGCAGCGTCATCAGGATGATCCACATCATCTTGTTGCGATGGACGTGAAACGCGACGTAGTAGGCCATCGGATAGCACAGCAGAACCGTGACGACCGTCGCCACGCCGGAAATCCAGAACGACCTTTGCAGCAGCGTGCCGAAAACCGGTTCGTTCCACACACGGAAATAATTCGTCAACGTCGGCGTCATGTCGAACCCGAAGCCGTCGCGCTGCCAGAGGCTCATCACGAAGAGGATCATGCTGGGGATGATGATGCCGATCGTCAGGATCAGCAGCGTGGGCGACATCAGAAGATAGCCGCGCGCGGCCTCGCTCCGGTTGAGGTAGGCCTTGATGCCGGACCCTCGTCGGGCACGGCCGGTGCTGGCGGTGCGTGCTGTCGTGGAAAGGGATGTGTCAGCCATCTTGTTCCTTCAGGGCAAGGGAGACAGAAAAGCCCGCCGCGGGCCGGCGGCGGGCATGGGCGATCAGAAACCGGCTTTGATCAGCTCGAAGGTTTCGTTCATCCGGGTTTCCCAGTCCTGACTTTGCGGGATCTGGAAGTGGCCCGCCTGCAGGATGTCCACAGGGTTCTTGCTCAGGCCAAGTCCAACCAGCGTCTCGTCGTCGAAGGCATCGAAGGATCTGGCGTTCGAGTGGCCGTAGCCATAGTCGTTGATCATGAACTCGCCCGTTTCCACGCTGAGCAGGCTGTCGATCACATCATAGGCGCGGTCGAGGTTCGGTGCGTCCCTATGGATCATCACACCGCAGACCCATGTCAGCGCGCCTTCTTTCGGACGGGCGAACTTGACGGGGATGCCTTCCGATTGCAGCAGGACCGCAGAGGAATTCCAGGTCATCGCGGCCGCCATCTCGCCCGAGGACAGGGCCTGTTCCAGCGTTGTCGTGTCGTCGGTATAGACGCGGATCAGCGGACGCTGTTCGCGCATGACAGCCGAGATCGTTTCGAAGGCCGCTTCGGTTGCGATATCCTCCATCGCGACACCGGCCTTGATGGCACCACACCACCAGGCATCACCACCCGAGGCCAGCGAGCCCAGACGCCCGCCATAGCGGCTGTCCCAGAGCATGTCCCAGCTTTCCTCGCCTTCAAGCTCGTAAAGGTCGGTGCGGTAGGTGATCGAGGTCTGTCCCCAGTCGAAGGGCGCCATCCAGATCTGACCGCCTTCGGCCTGATTGCCCGGCAGGTCGATCAGGTCGGGGATCAGGTCGGGATAATTGGCCAGACGCGATCCGTCGATCGGCTGGAACAGTCCGGTCTGCACCCAGCGCGGCATGCCGGAATTACAGGGATGCGCGACATCGACGACGAAGCCCCCGCGCATCTTGGTCAGCGCCTCCTCGGTGCCGCCGAAGACCGCGAAATCGGGCAAGGCGCCGTTCTGGGCCTCGTAGGGGCCGAAGAGTTCGGGGATGTCATATCCGCCCCATGTGAAGAAAGTCGCCTGCCCGCTTTGCGCCATGGCCCGCCGCGAGGCCATCGGCACCGTCGTCATCGCGACACCCGCCGCGAGAAGTCCCTTGGTGAACCGCCGGCGACTGAGCTTGCCTTCGCGCACGGCGCCTATCTGGTCGAGAATGTCCATGGTGCGTAATCTCCCCTGTTGCGGCAGGCTTGCCATCACGGCGTCTGCCTGAGTTTTGATCATTGCCGCGGCGCGAAACGTCCGCGGCCCATCTTGGTGATTGACTTTCCCGTTCGGCTGGGCATCCTCACCATTGAATGATCGTTCAATCATTTTGCGTCGATCGGCGCTGAGTCAAGAACTTTGAAAGGACCCAGCCGAAAAAAGGCCTGAACGCGCAAAATGTAAGCAATAGACACCATGACCCGCGGACGGGACCAACCGGAGGACAGGACATGAAGGACAGCAATGCCCAAGACGGAATCATCCGATTCGAGGCTGACGGACCGGACGGGCTGAAGCCCATGGACCTGACGCCTTACGACTTTGCCGAGCGTCCCGACCAGCAGTTGCTGCACGTCTATTTCGAGGACGAAGCCCTTGGGCTGGCGGTTGGCGTCTGGGAAACCACCCCGATGCGCGAACCCTTCGGCCCCTACCCCGGGGACGAATTCATCTATGTCCTGAAGGGCAATTTCACGATGCTCGACAACGACGGGACGGATTTGTCCAGCGGCGTCGCCTGCAAGGCCGGGCAGTCGGTGATCTTCCGCAACGGCGTGCCGGTCAGCTGGAAACAGCACGACACGCTGCGCAAGTTCTACATGACCTACAGCGATCCGCGCGCCGAAATGCCCACGGGCCTGACGGCTGCGGGCGGCATACAGGCGCTTGACCCGACCCTGACGCTGACCGACGACGATCTGCTGGACGGCACCACCGTGCCGCAGCGCGAGCGGGTGTTCTTCGAAAACGATCACGGCAATTTCGAAGTCGGCCTCTGGGACACCCAAGGTTTTGCGGACGAAGCACTCAGCCCGTTTCCATGGCATGAGTTCGGACAGGTCCTCGAGGGCGAATGCATCATCACCGACGCCAGCGGGACCGATCACCGCTTTGTCGCGGGGGATTGCTTTTTCATCCCCGCGGGGAAGGTTTGCAAGTGGACTGTCCCCCGCTACCTGCGCAAATTCTATGCCGCATTGAACCCGGATATCCGCCCGGGGGCCGCATCATGAGCGTCAATCGCCGCACCGTCCTTGCAGGTCTCACAGCGATAGGAGCCGCCCCCGTGTTCGCGCAATCGATTCCGACCAACCTCGATGTGGTCATCATCGGCGCTGGTGCTGCCGGGCTGTCCGCAGGCAAGCAACTGGCCAAGCAGGGGATTTCCTATGTCATCGTCGAGGCTGCCGCGCGCGTCGGCGGCCGCGCCCATACCGAAAGCGACAGCTTCGGCGCGCCGGTCGATCACGGCTGTTCATGGATCTCGGGCGCGATCCACAATCCCTTTACGCAGATCAGCAGGGCGGGCGGTTTCACGCTTGTCGATCACACGAACGCGGATTCGCAGCTATGGGACCTCGACGGCCAGCCCGCCAGCGACGAGGAATGGGCCGCCTATGGCAGGGCGTGGGGGGCGATCGGCCGCGCGCTCGACCGCGCGGGGGCAGCCGGCAGGGACGTCTCGGCGGCTTCGGTGATACCAGAGATGCCCTATTCCGCCACGGTTCAATCCTGGATGGGCGCGATGGACTATGGTGTCGATTTCGAGGATGTGTCCACCGCCGACTACTGGGATTCCGCCGAAGACCAGCCCAGTTTCTTCGTGCACGAAGGATTGGGCGCCGTGGTCGCGACGCTTGCCGAAGGCCAGCCCATCGTCCTCAACACTCCGGTCACCGCGATCGACTGGTCCGGTGAAGGGGTCGCCGTCGAGACCGCGCAAGGCACGATCCGCGCCAAGGCCTGTCTTGTCACCGTTTCCGTGGGCGTGCTGGCGGCGGGCACGATCCGCTTTACGCCCCCCCTGCCCGTCGCCAAGCAAGAGGCGATCGATGACATCCCGATGGGCCTTTTGATGAAGGTCCCGCTGCTGTTCGACGGGGCGCGTCTGGGCTTGGGCGAGAACAACTGGATCACCTACCGCGTCCCCGAGGACAAGGCGGGCGAGGCCTGCTTTTTCGTCGCCTGGCCCACGGGGCATGACTATCTCTTCGGCAATATCGGTGGCCGGTTCGGCTGGGAGCTGTCGGCAGAAGGTGACGCCGCCGTGGTGGACTATGCCATGGGCGAGCTGGTCCGCCTTGTCGGCAGCGATGCGCGGCGGCATTTCATCAAGGGGCTGCGCACCGACTGGGCCGAAAATCCGCTGACGCGCGGGGCTTATGGTGCGCCGCGTCCGGGGCGGATCGGCGCGCGTGATGTGCTGGCCGCACCGCTGGGCGACCGCGTGTTCTTCGCGGGCGAGGCGATGGGCGGGTCGGTCTCGGCGCTGGTGAACGGGGCCTACCAAAGCGGCAAGAAGACCGCCAAGGCTATCAACAAGGTTCTACCTTAAGAATGCGCACCCCATGATCCCCAATGAACGCCCGGTGATCGCCAACAGCCTGTGGAGCGCGACGGCCTGTCGCGTCCCCGATTACCCCGCGGTGCAAGGCGATCTGACAGCGGATGTCGCGGTGATCGGCGCGGGCTTCACGGGGTTGTCGGCGGCCCTGCATCTTGCGGAACAGGGCGTCGATGTCGTGGTTCTGGACGCGCAACAACCCGGCTGGGGGGCTTCGGGGCGCAACGGCGGGCAGATCAATCCGGGCTTCAAGGACGGGCCCACGGGCATCCTGAAGACATACGGTGCCGCGCGGGGCGCGCGGATGATCGCCTTTGCAGGCGGTGCCGCCGATCTGGTGTTCGACCTTTGCGCGCGGCACGGCATCGCCTGCGACGCGGTCCGCCCGGGCTGGATCCGCGCGGCCCATAGCGAGAAAGGTCTGCGCGATTTGCATGCACTGGCGCAAGACTGGCAGGACCGCGGTGTCCCCTTCGCGGTGCTGGATCGTGACGCCATCGCCCAGCTTTCGGGCACCGACAGCTACCGTGGCGGCGTTGTCGATCCGCGCGGTGGATCGCTGCATCCGCTGAACTTCGCGCTGGGACTGGCCGAGGCCGCAGACCGCCATGGCGCGCGCATGTTCGGCCTGTCCCCTGTCACGGCCATTCGCCAAAATGGCGCCAAGCACCAAGTCGTCACACACGGCGGGACCGTCACCGCCGACCGTGTCCTGATCTGCACCAATGCCTATACCGACGGTTTCAACCCGCGCCTTGCGAAATCGGTCCTGCCGGTCCGTTCGGTGCAGGTGGCGACCAAGCCGCTGTCGTCGAATGTCCTGAACTCGATCCTGCCGGGCGGGCAGGCGCTGTCGGACACGCGCCGCCTTGTGCTTTATTTCCGCCGCTCCCCCGATGGCCGCTTTATCATGGGCGGGCGCGGAACCTACCGCGACACATCCACCGCGCGGCAGATCGCATGGCTGCGCAAGCTGAGCGTCAATCTCTTCCCGCAGCTTGAAGGGGTGGGGTGGGACCACGCATGGGGCGGATCGGTGGCGATCACGGCGGACCGCTACCCGCATCTTCACGAAATCAAACCGGGGATGATGGCAGCACTCGGCTACAACGGACGCGGTGTGGCGATGGCAACGGCCATGGGACGCGAGATCGCGGCATGGGCGACAGGTGCACCGGCCTCTGATCTGGTGCTGCCGGTCACCGAAGTGACCCCCCTGCCCTTCGCCTTCGCCCGCCAACCCCTTGTCGAGGCGGAAATCCTTCGCGCTCGGCTGCTTGACAGACTTGGGCTGTGAGGCCCGCATATTGAAAGGAGATGCTGATGTTGACCAAGACCGATTATGCGGCAATTGCACGCGACCTGACCTATCCTTCCAAGGCGCTGATCAATGGCGCATGGGTCGCCGCAAAAAGCGGCGCGACTTTCGAGACGTGCAATCCCGCCGACGGAACCGTTCTGGCCACCCTGCCCGCCTGCCAAGCCGAGGATGTGGATGCCGCCGTCGCGTCGGCCCGCGCGGCCTTTGAAAGCGGGGTCTGGTCCGAAGTCCACCCCTCCGCCCGCAAGGCGATCTTGTGCAAACTCGCCGACCTGATCGCGGAAAACCTTGTCGAACTGGCGGTGATGGAGGCGATCGACGCGGGCAAGCCGATCTCGGACTGTCTGGGCATCGACGTGCCCGAGACCGCCAACTGCATCCGCTGGCACGCCGAGGCGCAGGACAAGCTTTACGACCAGATCGCTCCTTCGGCCCCCACGGGTCTGGGGCTGATCGTGCGCGAACCCATCGGCGTCGTGGGTGCCGTGCTGCCGTGGAACTTCCCGCTGATGATGATGGCATGGAAGATCGGCCCCGCGCTGGCCGTCGGCTGTTCGGTCATCGTCAAACCGGCCGAGCAAACCTCGCTGACCGCGCTGCGGCTGGCCGAACTGGCGCTGGAGGCCGGTGTGCCGCCGGGCGTGCTGAACGTGATCACCGGCATGGGGCCGGACTGCGGCGAACCCTTGGGGCGGCACATGGATGTGGACGCGATCACCTTCACCGGCTCGACCGAGGTGGGGCGCAAGTTTCTTGAATACGCCGCGCAATCGAACCTCAAAGAGGTCTGCCTTGAGATGGGCGGCAAATCCGCCGCTGTGGTGCTGGAAGACGCCAAGGACATCGACAAGATCGCCGAGATTCAGGCGAATGCGATTTTCTGGAACATGGGCGAGAACTGCACGGCCAACAGCCGGATCATCTGCCACGAAAAGCACTATGACGCGCTTGTCGCCGCCATGGCCGCACAGGCCGCCGCATGGCAGGTCGGCGACCAGATGGACCCCGCCACCCAGAACGGGCCGCTGGTCAGCGAGGAACATTATGCCAAGGTCTCGGGTCTTGTCGAAACCGGCAAGGCCCAGGGCGGGCGGGTCGTCTGCGGCGGCAGCGGTGCCGGCGGGCTGATGTTCCAGCCCACGGTCTTTGCCGAGATCACCAAAGACATGGATATCTTCCAGCAGGAAATCTTCGGCCCCGTGGTCGGCATCACCAAGGTCGCATCCGACGACGAGGCCATCGCGCTGGCCAATGCCACAGCCTACGGGCTGGCCGCGACGCTTTACACCGCCGACCTTGCCAAGGCGCACCGCTATGCGCGCAAGCTGAAGGCGGGGACGGTCGGCGTGAACGCCTATTCCGAGGGCGAGATTTCCACCCCCTTCGGCGGCTTCAAGGCCTCGGGCTTTGGCGGGCGCGACAACGGCATCCACGCCCACGAGCAATATACCGAATTGAAAACCATCTGGATCAACCTCGAGATTTGAGCCTCAGGTCATCATATGACGCGATCATCGCGGGCGCGGGTCACAACGGTCTGACCACAGCGGCCTATCTGGCGCGCGCCGGTCTGAAGGTGCTGGTCGTGGAAAAGAACGACTGGATCGGCGGGGCCGCGGTCAGCCGGTCGCTGCATGACGGCTGGACCTATTCGAACTGTTCCTATGTCTGCTCGCTGCTGAGGCGCGAGATCGCCCGCGACCTCGAACTGCCCAAATACGGGTTGCAGGTCATTCCCTACGAAGGCGGGGCAAGCTTCACCCGCGAAGGGGACTACTTCGCCTATTATTCCGACCATTCCGCCCTGCGCCGCGAAATGGCCCGCCACAGCCCGCGCGATGCGGATATGTATGCCCGCTATGCGCAGGCGGTGATGCGCCAGTGCCGCTTTATCCGGCCCTTCCTGCTGCGCGACGCCCCCGACCCCGCCCGCCTGCGTCCGCGCGATATCGGCGAACTCGCCTATCTGGTGAAAAAGGCCCATGGCCTCGGCCAGCGCGAATTGAACGAGACCTTGCGGTTCTGGACCATGTCCATCGGGGATTTTCTCGACAGCTATTTCGAGAACGATCTGATCAAGGCGCATCTGGCAGGGTCCGGCATCATCGGCACCGGACTGGGCGTCTATTCGCCCGGCACGGCCTATGTCCTGCTGCATCACTACATGGGCGATATCGACGGCGGCATCGGCGCTTGGGGGTTCGCGCGCGGCGGGATGGGGGCGATATCGAACGCCATTGCGGCGGACTTCACCGCCCATGGCGGCACGATCCAGACCGGCGCGGGTGTCGACAGCTTCCTGATCAGCAACGGCAAGGTCACGGGCGTAGCGCTGACGGACGGCAAGGAATTCCGCGCGCCCATCGTCGCCTCGAACATGGACGTCAAACGCACCTTCCTGCGCCACGTGGACCGCGCCGCCCTGCCATCCGAATTCGTCGCGGATGTGGAGCGTTTCAAGATCCGCGGCTCTTCGGCCAAGCTGAACATCGCGCTGGATGCGATGCCGGATTTCCCCGCCGCCCCGCCACACGCCAGTTTCCTGCGCGGCGACATGCATTGTTCAGAAAGCCTCTTTGCGCTGGAACGCGCCTATGACGACTGGAAAGAGGGGCGCTGGTCCGCCGCCCCTTATGTCGACATGCTGATCCCCTCGCAGATCGACCCGACGATGGCCCCGCCCG
>NZ_DAIPIW010000015.1:0-9351 GCF_036770585.1 Yoonia sp.
GTCCGTCCGGGGAAAGGGGAAGTCCGCTCAGCACACGATTTGTGCAACAGAGCCCACCCGACCGAACACGGTGCATGCAGGTCCACCATATCCGCATTTCGACATCGAAGGTCATTGGGAGTTCATCCTGATCGGCCTGTCGCGTTTTCAGGCGGAATATGGCATCGCGGCGATCACAGTGACGACACACGGGGCGGCGGGCGCGCTTCTCGACGGAAGTGGCACACTGGCGGCGCCGGTTCTCGACTATGAATATACAGGGCCCGATACACTCGCTGCGGACTACAACACACTCCGGCCACCCTTCTCCGAGACAGGTTCGCCCCGGCTTTCAATGGGTCTCAATCTTGGCGCACAGCTTCACTTCCAATTCGCGACGGACCCTTCCCTGAAAGACCGCGTCGCTGCCATCGTCACATATCCGCAGTTCTGGGGATACCGTCTGACAGGGGTCCTTGCGACGGATGTGACATCGCTTGGCTGCCACACCGATCTGTGGAACCCCTACAAAGGGCAGTTTTCGTCCCTGCCAGAGACGCTGGGCCTCGCCGACAAGACTGCGCCCGCCCGCAAACCGGGCGACCTGCTGGGCCCCATCACGGCCGAGATCGCGCTGCGCACCGGCCTGCCAGCGGCAACGCCGGTCTATTGCGGCATCCACGATTCAAACGCGTCGCTTCTGCCCCATCTGACTGCGCAAGAGCCGCCCTTCAGCGTGGTCTCTACCGGCACCTGGGTCATTGCGATGGCTGTCGGCGGCAAGCCGGTCACGCTCGATCCGGCGTTGGATACGCTTGTGAACGTCAATGCCTTCGGTGATCCCGTGCCTTCGGCCCGGTTCATGGGGGGACGAGAGCACGATCTGGCGCTCGGCGAGTCCATCGTGGCGGCCAGCGATGCGGATATAGCGCATATCCTGCACGCGCGCGTCATGCTCTTGCCCGCTTTGGCATCAGACAGCGGGCCTTTTGCGGGTGCGCAAAGTCGCTGGATCGGGGGTGAACCGCCGTTGGGCACCGGTCGCAGAACTGCTGCAATGGGCCTTTACCTTGCACTTGTGACTGCGCGATGTCTCGCACTTGTCGGACATCAGGGCCCCATCATCATTGAAGGCCCTTTTGCGCAAAACAGGACCTTTCTGTCGATGCTTGGTGTCGCGACATCGTCACCAATTGTGCCCATGGGCAGCGCGACAGGGACAAGCCAAGGCGCCGCCCAGCTGATCAAGGGCCAAAGTGGGCCAAAATCAGGGTATGACGCATGGCCGCCACCCAGCGACGAGCGGCGGACACTGATGCAAGACTATGCTGCTGTCTGGGCGTCTGAAACATCCCGGCACGTGGGTCGTTGAGCTACGGAACCAGACGAAACTTTCGCTTTCCATCCCCTGTCCGGGCCATTTACCGCGTCAGGGGTGCGGGATAGGCTGACGCCATGCCCTTGCCGTTCCGGGCGGCGGCAGCGGTTTTGGACCCATGGATGTATCAGCGCATGGCGCCGGAAATCAGCCAAGCCCCCGCGACCGGTCCTGTTGTGCGGTTCCTGTCAGCGACCGGATCATCTGGATTTCTTTCGGGTCATAGGGCCGGCCATCTTCCTTCAACAGATCGTGGAACCAGATAGAGCGGTCGATCTGCCCCCCGTGCGCCAGCACCAGATCGTCAGGCCAAGGCAGCCATGTTTGCGTGCGCCCTTTGACCAGACCCCATTGGAAGCAACCGACGTTGCGTTCATGAAAGAGGGCCAACTGGTCCGAGATCCGGCTGTCGATCTGGCGCGCCATCCATTCGGTGCAGATGACAGGCCGGTCGAGCACTTCGAGGTAGTCGACAAACTGCGCCACCCGCTTGCGGTTCCAGTAGGCGTGAAAGGTGATGATGTCCGAATGCAGCAGGGCGCTCCGGTCGATCTCGGTCTGGTAGGGGTGCGCGTCGCTGTCGGGCAGCGGCGTTGTCCATGCTGCAACCGTAAGCGGGGCGTCGGGGCCGATCTCGCGTGCCACGGCAAAGCTGGCTTGCATCAGCGCAAGGGCGTGATGCGCCAGTTCCGCGTTGAACTGGGAATACTCGGTCTTGTCGAAATCCATCCGGTTGCCCGGCTCGTTGTAGAGATCCCAGAAAAGCACACGGGGATCGGCGCGAAATGCAGCGATGATATCGTGGACATAGGCCTCCAGTGACGGCCTGAGGTCCTTGTCGAGCACCGCCGACCGCCCGGGCGAGGCAACCGCGCGGCTGTTGTGGATGCCCGGCAGCGGGTCCGGTTGTGGTCCCCAGACCGGTTCCTCGCCGCTAAAGCCGCAATCGTCGAAGAGGCAGGGAACCGTGCTGATCCCATGGCGGGATGCGGCGCCCATCAGCCGGTCGAACCTGTCCAGCAGACCGTCCCGGTCATGCTGCCAGCCCAGAAAGGGCAGGTTCACGCGGATCGCGTTAAAGCCGATGTCCGAGGCCCATCGCAACTCGCGTTCGATCGTGGGCATGTCAAAGGTCTGACCGTGCCACATCTCGATGAAATTCACGGCCGAGGACGGCAGGTAGTTGAAACCACAGACCCAAGACTTCGATTGCCACCAGTCCTTGGCCTCGTTTTCGGTCCAACGGTCCATTGCTGTCGTTCCTGATCGGTGTCTTTGAAGCAGAGACGCCCCGCCAAAGGCCGGCGAGGCGTCGGATGTCCTAGCGGTCCAGCAGATCCTGGACTTCCATTTCGGCATCGCCAAGGGCATCCTCGACAGGTTTTCCGGTCAGCCAGATGGCCTGCAACTCGCGGTTCAGCACATCCTGGATTGCGCCGTAACGCGCGCTTGGCGGCGTGTCCCTGGCGATTGCGGCCGTGCCGGTGTATTCGTCACGATGCGGCAGCGAGGTATAGGCCGCACTTTGAACCACGGACTCGCGCACCGCCATATGGCCAGTCCGCGCCCAGTCGATGTTGTGGTCGTTGATGAAGGCCAGCACCCTCAGCGCCGCCGTCTTGTCGTCGCCTGCAAGGGTCGAGGGGATCGCCCACATGTGGCTGTCCGCCCATGTGGCGCCGGTCTCGAAAAGTGTCGGGAAGTCCGCGACAAAATAGGTGTTCAGCGCAACCTCGTCTTTCGCGGCCTCGGCAGCGTAGAAGTCGACAACCCATGTCCCGTTCACAAGGATCGCGGCCTCACCGTTCAGGAAGGCCTGCTGGCTGTCTGCGTAGTTCAGTTGCGGGTTCGCCAGCCCGGCGTCGAACAGCTGGGTGATCGTCGTTACGGCATTCCGACCGGCCTCGGTGTTGATTGTGGCCGTGCCGTCCTCGGTAAAGATATTGGCGTTCTGCTGCCACATCAGCGCAAGAACCAGACGGACCCCGATGGGGAATTGCGCAAAGTCGGCGGCGAGGTAGTCCATACCCGTCGCATCCTTGACCTGCTGCGCGTGGGCCAGCAGCTCTGCCGGTGACGACGGCAGAACGGGCCGGCCGTTCTCGACCAGACCGGCCTCGGCCATGATGTCCATGTTCACGTGCCAGAGGTTGGCGTGGAAATCCATCGGCACACCGTAGATGCCGCCGTTGAAGCTGACCGCATCAAGCGCCGCGGGTGACCAGTCAGAGGGATCGATGCCTGCGGCTTCGAGATCGCCCGAGATTTCGGCGAGCGCGCCAATGCCCGCGAATTCGGGGATGCGGTGGCGGTGCATGACATGGACGTCCGGCGGGGTGCCGCCTGCATAGGCTGCCTTGATCTGGTCGTAGTAGTTGCCCCAGTCGGTCGGCAGCGTGTTGATCGAGATGCCGTCAAGTTCGGCATCCGCCGCGTTGATGATCGACTGGATGATGCAGGCCTCGCCGACGGATGTCGTCGTATCGGTGCCCGCATCCTCGCAGGCGCCGAAAAAGCGGCCCAAGGTGACCTCTTGCGCAACCGCGCCGGTTGTGATGGTGGCGGCGGCTGCCGCAGTCAAAAGCACATGTTTCATTGGTTTCCTCCCAGAATGTGCGTGAAGTTCAGCCCTTCGATCCGCCGACGGTCATGGCTTGCACCACATACCGCTGGAAGATCAGGAACAGGATGACGACCGGAAGCGAGGCGATGACGCCCGAGGCCATGACACGGCCAAGCCCCTCCGATTGCGCGAAGTTCGATTGGACGGACGCAAGCCCCAGCGTGATCGTGAAGTATTCCCGCTGCTGCGCCGAAACGAGCGGCCAGAGATAGTCATTCCAGGCGTAAAGAAACGTCAGGATGGCCAGCGTCATCATCGCGGGGCGTGCCAGTGGCAGCATGATATACCAGAAGATGCGCAGCCAGCCGACACCATCCAGACGTGCGGCCTCTTCGATGTCATTGGGGATCGCCCGGAAAAACTGCATCATCAGGAACACCCCGATCGGCACAGCCATGCGCGGCAGGATCAGCGCATGGTAAGAGTTGTGCCAGCCAAGATCGGCGAACATCGTGTAAAGCGGGATGAAAACCGCCTGTTCAGGCACCATCAGACCGATCAGGCAGATGATCGTGACGACTGTCTTTCCCGGAAACTCCAGACGGGCCAGCGCATAGCCGCCGGTGGTCGACACCGCCAGAACGCCAAGTGTCATGCCGACAGCGACGATCAGCGAATTCAGGAACCACCACGGTGTTTGTCCAAAGGCGAACAGGGCGGCGTAATTCTCGGCCGTGAAGGGCAAGGGGACCAGACCGAAGGCGGTCGAGGACGTGGTGCGGGCCAGAACCTCGTTGGGCTGGAATGACAGCGACACCATCCAGATGGTGGGCACCAGCCAGATGAAAGCGGGTATCGAAAGCGCTATGACAAGCCAGTAATAGCTGCGGTTCATCACTTCCCCTCCCGTCCGAGAATGAACTGGATCACCGAGAAGGTGCCCATGATGACGAATAGGAAGACCGCCATGGCCGAGGCGCGGCCAAGCTCGCTGTCGCGAAAGCCGGTCTGGTAGATGTATCGGACAAGCACCTGCGTGGTGTCGTTGGGTCCACCTTGGGTCATCAGGTGCGATTGCCCGAAGACCTGAAAATGCAGGATGATCTGCAAGACGACGACCAGCGTGATCGTCCGTTGCAGGTTCGGCAGGGTGACATACCAGAACGCCTTAGGCCCCTTGGCATTATCAAGCGCCGCCGCCTCGTAGATCTCTTTCGAGATGTCCTGAAGACCCGCCAGAAACAGGATCATCGCGATCCCGAGCGACCACCAGACCGTCGCGATCACAATCGCGGCCATGGCGAATTGCTCGTTGGTCAGCCAGTTGACCGGCGTGCCGCCGAAGGTCTCGGTGATATTGGCGATCAGGCCCTGACGGGGCGAAAACATGATCTGCCAGATCAGGGTGACGACCGTGACCGACAGAACCTGACTAAGGAAGAAAAGCGTCCGCAGCACGCCCATCGCCCTGGTTTCCTTGTTGAGTGCGGCCGCAAGCAAGAGCGCCGAGATCGTCACTCCGGGCACGGCCAGCCCGACGAACAAAAGCGTATTGCCGACCGTCGGCCAGAACCGGCGATCATACCAACGACCACCTTCGCCGGGATGGAAACCGGGGAGGACAACCAAGAGCAGCGACACCACACCAAGAGCAATGGCGTTGAAGCGGCTCAGCCGGCCCACCCGGCGGAGATAGACTGATGCGGCAAGGCCGAGGACGCCAAGGCCCTGCCAGAACGTGGATACGAACCCCCATTCGATATTGCGGCCCCACATGACGCGCTCGTAATTGCGCAAGCCGATGAATTCCTTGGCGTCGGGGTTGAATGCGACCGCCAGCAGGTTCCAGTCATGCAGGCTGATCCAGAACCCCCTGAAGAACGGATAGACGAGGAAAAACGCATAGGTCAGCAAAAACGGCGACAACAAAAGCCAGGCGGCCTGCGTTTGGCTCAGCTGTTTTCTGGCTGCCTTGGGTTCCTGCATCCTTCCCTCCCCGAACTCTGCGAATCTTCTTGTGCTAAAAATATTAGCAATATTTATTAGTATCGAGCAACATTTATCTCGATGGGCAGCTAAGGCATGACAGATGCAGGAAAATCCAGGGTGACCATGAAAGATGTCGCCCTCAGATCGGGGGTGTCTCAGTCCACGGTCTCATTTGTTCTGAACGGGTTGGAGGACATGCGCATCAGCCGCGAGACACGTCAGCGGGTGATGAAGGCCGTCGAGGAACTCGGCTATCGTCCCCGGGGGGCGGGCCGCCCGCCCAAGTCAACCAGCGCCGGGGTCATCGGGCTGATGTTCGACGAAATCGCGACAAGCCCGTTTGCGGCCATCTCGATCGAGGGCGTGCAAGAGGCGGCGTGGAAGGCGAACGTGATTGTCGAGGTCGTGATGACGGGCGGCGATCCCGACTATGAAGCCGAGGTGCTCAAGAAATGGTCCGGCGACAACGCGATCGGCGTGATCTACGGGTCCATCCTCACGCGAGAGCTTGCCGCGCCCGACGGATTGGGGCGCCATCGGGGGGTGCTGTTGAATTGCAGCGATGGCGCTAGTCGCTACCCCAGCGTCGTTCCCGCCGAGCGCCGCGGCGGAGAGGTCGCAACACATGCGCTGATCGCGCAAGGCCACCGGCGGATTGCGTTTATTTCGGGTGAACCGTGGATGCAGGCCTCGGATCAGCGCATGGAGGGCTACGAACGCGCGCTCAGGGCCGCGCGCATTCCGGTCGATCCGTCGCTGATCGTCGAGGGGAACTTTCTGCCCTCTGGTGGTCGGGCGGCGACCCTGAAACTGATGCAAGAGGGGCGAAACCCCGACGCGATCTTTTGCGCCAATGACCTGACCGCGGTGGGTTGCTACGAAGCGCTGAAAGAGTTGGGCGAGGTTCCGGGCAAGACCGTCGCAGTGATGGGCTATGACGATCAGGAAATTGCCCAGCATCTGTCGCCGTCCCTCTCGACCGTGCTGCTGCCGCACCGAGAGATGGGCCAATGGTGTGTCGAACAGCTTTTGTCCGGGGACACGTCACCTGTTCAAGAGCGGATGTCATGCCCGTTGATCCTGCGAGAGTCGCACCACATCCAAGGTGCGGGATCATAGGGCCTTAGCGCAGCGATGCGGTTGCGATGGCATGGTTTCATGCGAATGCCACGGCACGGCGACGCGAGGTGGTGGGTCAATGGATGGGCGGTGGTTTTCTGCGCTTGCCGGACAGCGCATTCCCCGCAATCGCCAAAAGCAGAACGGCACCGCCGATCAGGGTATTTGCGGTCGCGGTTTCCCCCAGAAACAGCCAGACCCAAAGCGGGCCGAGCAGAACTTCGGCGAGGGACAGCAGGGCAAGCTCTGCTGCGGGAAGGCTGCGCGAACCCAGCGTATAGAGTATCAATCCCGCGCCAACCTGAAATACGCCCATGCCCATCGCGATGCCGCCGTCATTGGGGCTCAGCACCAGCGGGAAGCCAAGGCCAAGGCAGATTGTCAGGGTAATGGCGATCCCGAAGAGGCCGGACAGGAAGACCGATGGCAGCATCTCACCCGTGCGGCCCCACCGCAGCGCCACCGTAAAGACAGCAAACCCCAGCGCCGACCCCAAAGCGGCGAGGCTGCCGTTCAGGGCGACAGCCCCGGACTTGTCCGCCACCATGATCGCGATCCCGCCGATTGCCACGGCGATTGCACCCCATGTTGCCGCGCGCACGGGTTCTCGCAGGACAATCCAGCCGATGACCGCAGCCATGAACGGTGCCGTCGCAAAAAGCAGCATGGCATTCGCGACCGACGTATTCTGGATCGCGTAAATGCCGCCGGAATAGGCCGCGACCAGCGACAACGCGGCAATCACCGCCGGAAAACCTGTGCGGCGGATTTGAACAAAGGGGCTTTCGCCGGATCGCAGCCTGATGAGCAGATACAAAAACAGCGACATGCTGATCGACCGGTAAAGCAGTATCTGCCACACGACGGCATCTTCGATCAGGCGAATGCCAAGGCCGACGGTCGACCACAGAACCCCTGCCGCAAAGACGAAGAGCACGCCGTATTTGTGGGCGTCCGCATGCGGGGTCGGGGGTGATATGGACGTCATCTCATGCCATTCAGGAAGTCTGTGCAAACAGCCTAACGTCTTGGCCGGCGTTCTGATCACCCGAAAGCGACATTGTTGCGGACTGCTGCGCGCGGGCGGGCTGCCCGTCCGCCATCGGTGAGCCGGTCTGACACAGTCCTTGTTGATCGTCGTCGTCCGACCTGACATCGTTATCCCATCATGCAAACCGCGATTGACCTCGATATTTCAGACCAGGCCGATACCGACAAAGTGGTCGCGCGCCTGCGCGGGCGGATGACCGTCGAGACGGTCACCGCGCTTTTGCCCCGCCTGTTGTCGGTGCAATCCGAACGTCGAATTGACCTTGATCTGGGGGATGTGACGCGGGTGGACACCGCAGGGGGCTGGCTGCTTTGCACGCTGGAACGACAATTCGCGCAAGACGGCAGAGAGCTCAGGATCGTGAATGCAGGTCCCGATGTGCAAGCCATCATCGAATCCGTGCGCAACGCGATGCCGGATGCGGCCCCGCCACCCGGGGCGGACAGGTCGATCAGGGCGCGGCTCGATGCGCTTGGCAGATCGGTCAGTGCGGGCGTTGGCTTCTTTCTCGAACTGACGGGCTATCTGGGCATCATCGTGCACCGCCTGTTTCGCACCTTGCGTCACCCGCGCACGTTCCGCCTGACCGCGCTGGTCGCCCATTGCGAGGATGTGGGCCTGCGGGCCGTTCCGATCGTGGCGCTGATGGCCTTTCTCATCGGCGTGGTTCTTGCGTTCCAGGGCTCGGCCCAGTTGCGCCAGTTCGGGGCCGAGGTCTTTGTCGTGGACCTGATCGCCATTTCGATCCTGCGCGAGTTGGGGATCTTGCTGACCGCGATCATCGTCGCGGGGCGCACCGCATCCGCCTTTACCGCCGCCATCGGGTCGATGAAGATGCGCGAAGAGATCGACGCGATGCGGACGCTCGGCCTTGACCCGCCGACGGTGCTGTTCCTGCCGCGTGTTCTGGCGCTGCTTTTGATGCTGCCGATCCTCGGGCTGATCGCGAACCTCATGGGGCTTCTGGGGGGCGCGCTGATGGCATGGATCGATCTGGGCATATCGCCGATGATGTTCCAGACACGGCTTCTCGAAGGGACCGATATCAGCCACCTTTTCGTCGGCATGATCAAGGCACCTGTCTTTGCAATGATCATCGGTATTGTCGGCTGCCATGCAGGGATGCGGGTCGGGGGCAACGCCGAGTCGCTTGGCCGCATGACGTCGAATGCCGTGGTCACGGCGATCTTTGCCGTGATCGTCGCGGATGCGCTCTTTTCCATCTTCTTTGCGCAGGTGGGCCTATGACCGCAGCCGCCGCAGCCGCAGCCG
>NZ_DAIPIW010000015.1:9451-40172 GCF_036770585.1 Yoonia sp.
GCCGCAGCCGCAGCCGAGGTCGTCATCCGCGTGCGCGGCCTGCGCAACCAGTTCGGGCAACATATCGTCCACGATCAACTCGACCTTGATGTCTACAAGGGCGAGATCGTCGGCGTTGTCGGCGGATCGGGCACCGGCAAATCCGTCCTGCTGCGCTCGATCGTCGGGCTTCAGCCACCGACCGCCGGTGCGATCGAGGTCTTGGGCGTCAATGTCACCGACGCCGACGATGAAACCCGCAACCGGATGGGGATGCGGTGGGGTGTGATGTTTCAGGACGGCGCGCTCTTTTCGTCCCTGACGGTGCGCGAAAACGTCGAAGTGCCGCTGCGCAGCGTTCCGGGGCTGTCACCTGACATCCGCCGTGCGCTTGCCGATCTGAAGATCGCCATGGTGGGTCTGCAATATCAGGCGGGCGACAAATACCCATCGGAACTGTCCGGCGGGATGCGCAAACGTGCGGGCCTCGCACGGGCCTTGGCACTTGACCCCGAAATCGTCTTTCTCGATGAACCGACTGCGGGGCTTGATCCCATCGGGGCGTCGGCCTTCGACGATCTTATCCGCGGCCTCAGCAAGTCATTGGGCCTGACCGTCTTTCTGGTCACACATGATCTTGATACGCTCTATAGTGTCTGTGACCGGGTTGCGGTGCTGGCCAATCGGACGGTGCTGGCCACCGGCACGCTGGGGGACATGAACACCGTGGATGATCCTTGGGTGAAAGAGTATTTCCTTGGACCGCGTGCGCGCGCCGCTGTCGCCTCGGCGCGACCGGCACGTGTTGCAAAAGGTGAAGGTTGATGGAGACACGGGCCAATTATGTCTTGATCGGCGCCTTTGCTCTGTCAGGGTTCCTGGGCATCTTCGCCTTCTTTTTGTGGTTCGCGAATGTGCAGCTTGACCGGCAATTCGCCTACTACGACATCGACTTTACGTCCGTGTCGGGTCTTAGCGATGCCTCGGACGTCAGGTTCGCAGGTCTGTCGGTCGGTCAGGTGGTCAATGTGCGCCTTGCGCCGTCGAACACCGGGCTTGTCCGTGTCAGGGTCGAGGTGGATGCCAACACCCCCGTGCGCACCGACAGTATCGCAACCATCGAGGCGCAGGGTGTCACGGGTGTCTCTTTCGTGGGCATTTCGGCGGGAACGCCCCAGATGCCGCTTCTGACCGCCGCCAGCGACGCGGATGTTCCGATGATCACCGCAGGCAGGTCCGTGCTGCAAACCCTGTCAGAGGATGCACCCGCCATCCTTGCCGCAGCCCTTGAAGCGGTGCGTGACCTGCGCGAACTGATCAGCGTAGAGAACCAGACGCGGGTCGAGAACATCCTTGTCAATATAGAGCAATCCTCAGAGGCGTTTTCCGATGCGCTTGACGATTTCGCCGATGTCAGCGGAACCGTTGCGGATTTCGCCCGCGAGATCGATGAATTCAACACCACGCTGTCGGCGATCTCGGCCGATGCCTCGGCCGTGCTTGGCGCTGCGGAAGAGGCGATCGGGACCTTCAACGCCGCCTCGGCGGATGTGCGGACCTTGATATCCGAGGGCTCGGCGACACTTGCGCAGGCCAGAACGACGATTGCCTCGACCGAGACCTATATCGCCAGCGACCTGACAGAGGCGACAAACCAGCTCTCAGCGTCGATGACCGAGATCACGGCGCGGGCACGGGACCTCAGCGACAGGATCGAGGGGCTGATCGACACCTATGCACAGACCGGCACGGCTGCCTCGCAGCGTCTGCAGGAAGCAGAGGCGACGCTGGCAGCGACCGACGCGTTGATCGCCCAAAGCACCGCCACCATGCAAAGTGTGGATGCCGCCGCACAGCGCTTCGACAGCCTGATCATCGAGGGCGTCGACCCGCTTGTCATCGAACTGCGTGTCGCGACCAGACAGGCGACCGAGGTGATTGCGCGGATCGGCGAGACAGCACGCACCGATCTGCCGACGTTGATGGCCGATCTCAGGGCGACGGCTGCAACCATGTCGCAGACGGTTTCGGACGTGTCAGCCGACCTGACCTCGGCGTCGGGTGGTCTGGACGGGCTGATTGCGAATTCCGGTGCCACGCTGGATGCGGCGCGCCAGACCTTCGCCAATGCGAACGAGACGCTTTCGGCCATCAACGCCGCCCTTGCGACCGGCGACCGGGCACTGACAGCGGCAGAGGCGGCCTTTGTCGGGGCGGACCGTTTCATGAACGAAGAGATCGGGGCAATGTCGGAAACACTGCGCCGCACGCTGACGGATCTGGAACAGGCCGTCGGACAGGTTTCGGCAGAAATCCCCGGCGTCACCGAAGACATCCGCGCCGCCAGCCGGTCGGCGCAACAGGCCTTTGCCCAAATCGGCAGCGCCGTGGACCAAAGCGCGCCCGCCGTCCGCAATTTCGCCACATCCGCGCTGCCGCAATACGGCAGGCTGGCCGATGAGACACGCGCGCTGATCGACAACCTCGACCGTCTGGTCGAACAGATCCGCCGAGACCCCAGCCGCTTTTTCCTTGATCCCCGCGCACCGGAGTTCCGCCGTTGATCCACAATATCAAACCATTCATCGCGCTTTTGTTGCTGCTCGCACCCGGCTGTGGCGCGATCTCGGCGCTCGACAGTGCATCCGAGCCTCTGGAGGTTTACGAACTGCGCGCCCCCAGTTTGCAAACCGCCGTCCGCCGCAGCAGGACCGAGCTTGTCGTTGAAGAACCGACGGCAAGCGGTGCGCTGGCGGTCGAGCGTATCATGATCCAGCCCCGTCCGTTGCAGGCGCAGTATCTTCCCGGGGTCCGCTGGGCAGACACGGCACCGACCATGCTGCAAACGCTGCTGGTCCGCAGCCTGACGGAAACCGGCGCCTTGGGGTCGGTGGGTCGCCGCCCGGTCGGGACCATCGCCGACTTTGCCGTGCTCAGCGAGTTGACGGATTTTCAGGCCGAAACAGCGGACGGCAATCGCGGTGCGGAAATCGTTGTTCGCGCGTCGTTCAGGATCGTCCGCGAAAGGGACGCGCGTGTCATTGCCACACGCACCTTCGAACGCAGAGAGCAGGCCGACGACACGGGCGTCGAAACAATCGTGCCGGCCTTCGACCGGGCGACATCGGCACTGATTGCCGAAGTCGTGCCATGGATTCTCGGCCAATTGTGACGCGCGATTTGCAAGCGCCCGAGACGGCCGACGGCCCTGCATGACCTTTGCAGGTGTCAACCGTTTGGAAACGACTCAAGGCGTGATCCTGCATCATCGTTTTCGCGGCAATTCGCCCCGAGCAGGGTCCGGATCTGGAAATCGGGCAAGGACCGCACCTTTTGCGGACCGTCGTGGCTGAAGGCAACCTCGGCTCACCCGCAATTTTGTGCGTCCTGCAAAAAGCTTAGCCGTATTTGCCAAAAATGGACTCGGGTTCCGGACAGGCGTTCCCACGGCACAACTTCGCTACAAAGCAACATCGTATCGACACAATTTGCCCAAAATTGGGTTGTTTGTTTCCAGCGACGACTTTGCAGCGCCCGGATGGGGAAACCCCAGACACCGTTTGAAAGTTTCGGTCAAAGAGCCCTGAAAGGCTCTGGCTCGATAGAGGAGAGAATACTTTGGCAATGAAGCTCAAGAAACAACTCAAGATGTCTGCGGCCGGTATTGCGCTCGCCTCGGCCTTCTTGGCGCCGTCAGCGACGCTGGCGCAGGATGTGACGCTGGTCTCGACTGACGGCACGATCAACGTCACCGGACAGTTCGTATCATTCGAGAACGACACCTATGTGTTGCGCACGGCGCTTGGTGATTTGCGGATCGCGTCCAGCAGCGTGATCTGTGAAGGTGCCGCCTGTCCGACATTCGATACGGTCTCGGCCGATGTGATCATCACCGGGTCCGAGGCCATCGCGATCGGCATGATGCCGCTTTTGATGACCGGTTTTGCCGCAAATCTGGATGCTGACGCGGAAATCACCAACACCTCTGCGACCGAGACGATCGCCACACTGATCGACGACGGCGGCTTCGGTGACGAGATCGGCAGTTACCTAATCTCGTCTACCAGCAGCGAGGACGCCTTCCAGGCACTGCTGGACCGCGAAGCCATGATCGGCATGTCATCGCGGCGGATCACACAAGACGAAGCCCGCGCGTTGCGTGCGGACGGGTCCGGCAGCATGGTCAGCCCCGAGCAAGAGCGGATCATCGCGGTGGACAGCATGGTCGTGGTCACACACAGCTCGAACCCTGTTCAGGAACTGACCGCCGAACAACTGGCGGGCATTTTCTCGGGCCAGATCCGGAACTGGCGCGAAGTCGGCGGCACCGATCGTCCGATCAACATCATTTCTTACGAACCCGGTTCGGCCAACTACGAATACTTCATGTCCTACGTCTTTGGTGAAGACCGTCCGAACATCCCGGTTTCTGGCATTGCAGCAGACGATCAGGCCATGTCGAACGTCATGTTCCACGACGTCAATGGCATCGGCTACCTCGGCTATGCGTTCCAGCGGGGCGCGCAGCCGGTCAAGCTGGTCAACGAATGCGGAATTGCGACCCAGCCCGACGCATTCTCGGCCAAGACCGAAGAATACGAACTCAGCCGCCGCATGTATCTTTACAACCGTGCAGACACGATCGATGCAAGCGGTCAGGCCTTCCTCGACTATGTCATGTCCGACGTGGCGGACAACGTGATCGGCAAGTCGGGCTTCATCGACTTGGGCGTTGTGCGCCGTGCGCAGGGTGAAAGCGATCCGCGCCGTGCCGCGCTGATCGAGGAAATCGCCCGCTACGACATCGGTTTCGAAGGCGAGATCATGAACGAGATGCTGGAGAAAATGGGCGAATACGACCGCCTGTCGACGACTTTCCGCTTCCGGACCGGTTCCTCGAACCTCGACGAACGCGGGCGCTTGGACCTTCAGCGTCTCATCACCTATCTTGAAGAGCAGCCTGCAGGAACGAAGATCGCTGTCGTGGGCTTTACCGACGACGTCGGGCCGTTCGAAGCGAACCGTATCCTTGCGGTCGAACGTGCCGGCGAGGTTCTCAACGAGATCCGCGCAGCCGGTGGCGACCGGATCGCCGGGATCGAACTGGAAACACTCGGTTTCGGTGAAGCTGCCCCATCGGCCTGCAACATCTCCGAGCGCGGCCGCGGCATCAACCGTCGGGTCGAAATCTGGATCAGCAACAGCACCGAAAGCTGAACCGGCATGATGGGGGCAGGATCACTGTCCTTGCCCCCACACCACCTTCGCCGCCCTTGGTTGAATTTCCCGTTCGACACCCCGGGGCACCATTGTTTTGCGCTTGCGTCACTTAACGCGTTCCTGTTTTCGGACTTGTCCCGCTAGACCCGCGCATTGATCAGCACCCCGTTCACGAGAGGCTTCACAGATGCAAACACTCAGAGACATGGAGGGCACACCGATGGTCTCATCGCAGAAACCCAGCCGCATTCTTTCAAAAATCCTATCCTGCGCCGCCTTGCTTGCGACCACGTCCGGTGGCGCAATCGTCCTGCCGACCTACGCCGTGGCACAGGCACAGGTTTCCGAAGGCGGCAAAGCGCGGGTCAGCCGCTCTGGCAGCCTGCGATCACTGACCGAGGTGGTCGCCTCTGCCAGCTGCCGCTTGAACGGACAGATTGATCCCGCACAATCCCAAGCTGATCTCGCCAAGGCAAAGGACGATTTCTCTGCGATCATCTCTGGCCTGATCAACGGCAATCCCCTCCTCGGGATGCCCGGTGCAGAGCGCAGCCCACGGATGCTGTCTTCGCTTGAAGCAACCGCCAACCTCTGGGCACCGCTCGAAGCCGCCGCTGAAAGACTGGTGGCAGGAACAGGGTCGGCCGCAGATGCCGATCTGATCCTGAGCAGTCATGCCACCCTCTTCTCACAGACAGAGCAAACGGCTGCGGATGTCGCAGGCCGCTATGCCGATCCTCAGGCCCTGCTGCAAAGCGACGCAACGGTCATCAACTTTGCCATCCGTCAGCTTGCGCTGGCCCACCGGATGACCCGCACCATGTGCGAACTGGCGACCGGCACCGGATCGGACGCAACTGTGCAAGAGCTGACAGAAACCGTCGATTTCTTCGACAGGACGCTGATCGCGCTGCGTGACGGTTTCCCTGCAGCGGGGATCAACCCGCCACCGACCGACACAATCAGCGAAAGCCTGAACGAAACCTATTCGCTTTGGCGCGCCAATCGCGCCATCTACGACAACGCTATCGGCGGTGGTCAGCCAAGCGCAGCCGACGTCGCATCCTCTGCCGCCCTGACCGCAGAGCTTTCTGTCGCAATGACCAACGTGGTCACCCTCTATCTGATCGCGACCTCCGGACAGGACGATGTCTACCGCGTCCCACTCGAGGCTTATGCGCGTGGCGAACTTGCAAGCTGGATGACCGATCCGGACATCATTGCCGCCATCAAGGCGCAGAATATCGCACACGAGGGGCTGGACGAACCCGCTATCATCGAACTTGATCTGCAATGGCGCGCGGAAGTGGACGAGGGCGGCGGGCCGCTGATCAACGAGCTTCTCACGCGCGACGTCTCGGATTGGCTTCTGGCCAAGCAGGATGCCACCGCCGGTTTCGTCACCGAAGTCTTCGTGATGGACAACAAGGGGCTGAACGTGGCCCAAAGCGTAGTGACATCCGACTACTGGCAGGGTGACGAAGCGAAATGGCAGGAAACTTTTCTGATCGGTCCCGACGTGTTGCACATCAGCGAAGTGGAATTTGCTGACAGCACCGGCTTTTACCAGTCACAGGCATCGCTTTCGATCACCGATCCGGCGACGGGTGAAGTCATCGGCGCCGTCACTTTCGGCATCAACATTCAGAACCTGATGTAATCGACCCAAGCAGACCAAAAAGAAAGGGCCCCATCATCGGGGCCCTTTTGATGTCTGCGATCGGGCCGGATCAGAAATCGACTTCGATCGCGATCCCTTGCGCGACCGCCAGATCCACAACGGCCGAGGCCACGGCGAGATCCTGAAGGCCGACACCGGTGCCATCGAAAAGCGTGATCTCATCGGCGCTCTTGCGCCCGGGATGCGTGCCGTTGATCACCGCCCCAAGCTGCTGCACATCGGCTTCGGCGATCAGCCCCTGCCCGACAGCATGCTGCGCCTCGCCGATGCTGATCGATTGCGCGACCTCGTCGGTAAAGACCGTGGCACGCGCCAGCAACGCCGCCTCGACCTCTTGCTTGCCTTTGGTATCGGTGCCCATGCAGGCGATATGCGTGCCGGGGCTGACGTGATCCGCCATCAGCGAGGGCGCGAAGGCCGAGGTGATCGAGATGATGACATCCGCCTCCTGCCCCACCTGTTCCAACGTTGCCGCCTCGAAGGGCAGACCCGCCTCTTCCGCGACCTTGGCGATATTGGGCAGCATTTCGGGGTGATAGTTCCAGCCGATGACCTTGTCGAAGGCGCGCTGCTCCAGTGCGGCGCGCAACTGGAACGTCGCCTGATGACCGGCACCGATCATGCCCATGACGCGGGCATCCTTGCGGGCCAGATGCTTGATCGACACGGATGAGGCGGCGGCGGTGCGCAGCGCGGTCAAGAGGTTGCCACCGACCATCGCCGATGGCTTGCCGGTATCGGGATCGAACAGGAACACCGTGGACTGGTGATTGATCAGCCCGCGCCGTTCCAGATTGTGCGGCCAGTAGCCCCCCGCCTTCAGACCCAGCACCTTGCCCGCACGATCGAAGCCGCCCTTGAAACCGTAAAGGGCATCTTCATGACCGATGGCCTCGCGCACGACCGGAAAGTTGTAGGCGTCTTGCGCGGCCATCGCGGCAAAGACCTTTTCGACCGCGTCGAATGCCGCCGCGCGCGTCATCAACCCGCCGATTTCGCGTTCCGGTACAATGAACATGCCTTTATTCCTTGCAAAGCGGGTCGGGCCTGGGCACCGACCCCCTGACTTCTTTCTCCCGGGGAAACTCCCGCCGGAGGCTCCCGCCCTAGTAGGCTTTCCCGCGGGCCGATACCGGCCACAGCGTTTCCACCTTGCCGCCCCGCACGCCCACATACCAGTCGTGCACGTTGCAGGTGGGGTCACAATGTCCGGGCACCAGCTTCAGCTTGTCGTTGACCTTCAGCACGCCCTTGGGATCGGCCACGACCCCGTGCTCGTCCGAACATTTGACATATTGCACATCGTCACGGCCAAAGATCACCGGAAGGCCGCTATCGACCGACTGCGCCTTGAGACCGGCATCGACGATGGCCTTGTCGGCCTTGGCATGGCTCATGACCGAGGTCAGGATGAACAGCGCGTTCTCCCACTCGCCCTGATCGATGCGGTTGCCGTCCTTATCAAGGATGCGGCCATAATCGGCATCCATAAAGGCGTAGGACCCGCACTGAAGTTCATTGAAAACGCCCGAGTTCGATTCAAAGTAGTAAGACCCCGTGCCCCCACCCGAGACCAGTTCAGGCTTCAGGCCCGCAGGTTCCAGCAGATCGATCGCGTCCTGCACCATGGCAACGGCCGCGTCGATCTTGGCCTTGCGGTCCTCGTAGCTGTCCATGTGCTGCATGGCACCCTGATAGGCCTGAATACCCGTGAACTTGAGGTTCGGTGCCGCGTCGATCGCCTTCGCGATCTCCAGCACTTTTTCGGCCCCGATCACACCGCAGCGACCCGCGCCCACGTCCATCTCGATGAAGCACTCGATGGTCGTGCCATGCTTGACCGCAGCGGCGGACAAATCGGCGACGTTGTCGATATCGTCGACACAGACAATCGTGCGCGCGCCCAGCTTGGGCAGGCGGGCCAGACGGTCGATCTTGGCCGGATCACGGACCTGGTTGCTGACCAGCACATCCTTGATGCCGCCACGGGCAAAGACCTCGGCTTCGGATACCTTCTGGCAGCACACCCCGACAGCGCCGCCCAGCCGTTCCTGCAACAGGGCCACATCGACCGATTTATGCATCTTGCCATGCACGCGGTGGCGCATGCCATGCGCCTTGGCATAGTCGCCCATTTTCTTGATGTTCCGTTCCAGCGCGTCCAGATCGAGGATCAGGCATGGTGTCTGAATTTCAGCCTCGTCCATGCCGGGCAGCGCGGGCACGTCATAGCCGACCTCGAGGTTCTTGAGGGTGCTCATATCGTTCATGGTTTCCTCCTTCAGCCCTTGATCCAGGGCAGTTTGTCCAAATCGACGTTGCCGCCGGTGATGATGACGCCGACACGCTTGCCGGCGAACTTGTCTTTATTCTTGAGGATCGTGGCGAGTGGAACGGCACAGCTTGCCTCCATCACGATCCGCAGATGCTTCCATGTGATCTTCATCGCGTCGATGATCTCGTCTTCCGAGGCGGTGTAGATGTCGGTCACATAATGCGACACGAAGTGCCACGTCCGCTCTTTCAAGGGGACCAGCAGACCGTCCGCGATGGTCTTGGGCGCATCGTCGGCGATGATGTAGCCCGCCTTGAAGCTGCGATAGGCATCATCCGCCTGTTCAGGCTCGGCGGCGATGATCTGCACCTCTGGGGCAAGCGTCGACAAGGTCAGGCAGGTGCCCGAGATCATGCCCCCGCCACCGATGGGTGCCACCATCATGTCCAGACCGTCGACCTGTTCCATGAATTCCTTGGAACAGGTGCCCTGCCCTGCAATCACGCGCGGATCATTGTAGGGGTGGACGAAATCGCCGCCCGTCCGGGCCTGCACCTTGGCAAAGGTTTCCTCGCGCGAGGTGGTCGAAGGCTCGCATTCCGTGATCACCCCGCCATAACGGCGCACGGTGTCTTTCTTGGCCTGTGGGGCGGTGCGGGGCATGACCACATTGCACGGGATGCCCCGCCGCATCGCGGCATAGCTGAGGCAGGACGCATGATTGCCGGACGAATGGGTCGCCACGCCCTTCTTGGCCTGCTCGTCGGTCAGACCAAAGACCGCATTGGCGGCACCGCGCACCTTGAAGGCACCCGGTTCCTGAAAGTTCTCGCATTTGAAGAACAGCTCGGCCCCGACCAGTTCGTTCAGATAGGCAGAGGTGCGCACCGGCGTGCGATTGATATGCGGTTTTATGCGCTCATGCGCGTCCAGCATATCCTGATAGGTCGGAATATAGAGATCGTCGCTGTCCTTCATCACGCTGCATCCTTCATCGGGACAGTCTTGGCGCTGCCCATGTAGTATTCCTGTGCTGCCGCAACCCCAGAACCGAGTTTGATATCAAGACCAAGGTCAACCATGCACATCTCGGCGGTGGCGATCCCCGACAGGGCCATGACATCCGTCATGCTGCCAAGATGCCCGATCCGGAACACCTTGCCAGCGACGTCGCCAAGCCCCGTGCCGAATGCGACACCATACTTCGCGGCCGCATGGCTGACGATATCCGAGGCATCGAACCCCGCAGGCGTCAGAATCGCGCTGACGGTGTCAGAATACAGGTCCGGCGAAGCCGCGCAAAGGTCCAACCCCCATGCGCTGACCGCGGCCCTGACGCCGGAAGCAATCCGTCTGTGGCGGGCAAAGACGTTCTCCATCCCTTCATTGAGCAGCGTCTGTGTGGACAGCAGCAGTCCATTCATCAAACCGACGGCGGGGGTATAGGGATAGGCATCCGCCGCATATCCCTTTGTCATGTCGTGAATATCGAAGAACGTCCGGTGCAGCCCAGCCGATTTGCTGGCCGCGATGGCGCGTTCGCTGAACCCGACGATGGCAAGCCCCGCCGGCAGCATGAAACCCTTTTGCGAGCCTGTGACCGCGACATCGACACCCCATGCATCGAACCGGAAATCCATCGAGGCGATCGAGCTGACCCCGTCAACGAACAACAGCGCAGGGTGTTTCGCGGCATCCATCGCCGCACGGACCGCGCCGATATCGGACGTGACACCGGTCGCCGTTTCGTTGTGTGTTGCAAGCACGGCCTTGATCTTGTGGCGCTTGTCCTCGGCGAGGATCTCGGCAAAGCGGTCGGTCGGAATGCCCTGCCCCCAAGGTGTTTCGACGATCATCACCTCAAGACCGTGACGCTGGCACATATCGATCCACTTGCGGCTGAACATGCCGTTGCGGGCCGCCAGCACGGTATCGCCGGGAGACAGGGTATTGGTGAGTGCTGTCTCCCAGCCGCCGGTGCCGGTGGATGGGAAAATGAAGATCTCGGCCGAAGTGGACTTCAGGATTTCGCGGACATTCGCGCGTACGGGGTGAAGGATCTGGCCGAACAGGGGCGACCGGTGGTCGATCGTCGGCATGTCGCAGGCCTTGCGGATGGATTCTGGAATATTCGTCGGGCCGGGAATGAATACGGGATTTTGAAAGCTCATCGTCCAACTCCTCCATTGGGTTGAGGGTCTTTTGCCACCTGCCCCGATTCTAATCCATTTTTTTGAAAAAATTTTTCAGAACTGACAGGAAAAGAAAAATACATGATTGTCAGTGGGTTATATTTTTCATAACATGAAATCAATTTTCATATCCGGGAAAAGCCATGGCTCAAGAACCGAAAAGAAGCCGCGGTCGTCCGCGCGCATGGGATGACAAGGGCGACCAGAATACCATCAAGTCACTGGACCGGGCGCTAGAGGTGATCGTCAGACTGGGCGAGATGCAGGGCGCCACGCTTTCCGAAATCGCCAGCGAACTGGGCTCGTCACCGGCGACCGTCTATCGTATCCTGTCCACCTTTCAGGGGCGCGGCTTTGTCGACTTCGACGAACGGGATCAGATCTGGAGCATCGGACCGGCCGCCTTTCTGACCGGATCGCATTTCCTGCGCCGCACGTCACTGGTCGAGCGCGCCCGACCGATCATGCGCCACCTGATGGAAGCGACCGGTGAGACTGCGAACCTCGGAATCGAGCGCGACGGAAAGGTCCTGTTTCTGGGACAGGTCGAAACCCATGCGACGATCCGTGCCTTCTTTCCGCCCGGCACCGAGGGGGCGATGCACTCCTCCGGCATCGGCAAGGCGCTCTTGTCGCGCATGGACGATACCCGGCAGCGGCAGGTGCTGGCCGCCGGCAAGCTGGAACAGTTCACCCCCCACACGCTGACCGACCCCGAGGCGATGATCGCCGACCTGCGCACCACCCGCGCGCGCGGCTATGCCTTTGACGGCGAGGAACGCAATATCGGGATGCGCTGCATCGCGGCCCCTGTCTTCAACGTCTATGGCGAGGCTGTCGCGGGCATTTCCGTCTCGGGGCCGACGGCACGGATCACCGATGACAGGATCGAGACCCTCGCCCGCGATGTGATCGGGGCCGCCCAAAGGCTGACCGCCGCGATCGGTGGCAATTACCGACCCGCAGGCTAACGGCGTGACGACCGGATCGCGCTGTGGCGGTAGCTCGGGTCGTCGTGAAAGGGTTTGTCGGTGCGGGGCTCTGACGGCGCCGCCTCTGACAGGCTTTCGCCGATGTCCGGACCTTGCGTCAGCCGCGCCCACAGACGGCGCGCGAGGACTTGCAGGATCACGACACCCACCATGAAGGCGGCAAAGGCCGAAAGGATCGACCAGATGTCGATCCGCACACATGCCTCGCCCGCGCCGAACACCAGCGCGTAAAGGATCGAAACGGTCTCGCTGCATTCCGCAAACATGGTCAAATCATACCACCGCCCGGCAGGTTTGTCGCCCCAAGACAGACCGCAGACGGAATTTGACGTGACTTCACCAATGCGGCTTCCTACGCTTGCCGAAAGACAAGGCAGGGAGGCCGTGATGCATTTCGGTTTGACCGACGAACAGCAGATGATCGTCGATACCGTGCGCACATTCGTCGAGAACGAGATCTACCCGCACGAAGACCTGGTCGAAAGGACCGGTGAGGTCCCCAAAGAGATCGCCGACACGATCAGACGCAAAACGGTCGAACTGGGTTTCTACGCTTGCAATTTCCCGCAAGAGGTCGGCGGCGCGGGGCTTTCGCACGTCGAATTCGCACTGGTGGAACGGGAGTTGGGGCGCGGGTCCATGGCGCTCAATCATTTCTTCGGGCGCCCGCAGAATATCCTGATGGCCTGTCAGGGCGACCAGAAGGAACGCTACCTTCTGCCCGCCGTGCGCGGGGAACGGATGGACGCACTGGCCATGACCGAACCCGACGCCGGATCGGATGTGCGCGGCATGAAATGCAATGCCGTCAGGCAAGGCGGCGATTGGGTGCTGAACGGGTCCAAACACTTTATCTCGGGCGCGGATCACGCGGACTTCTTCATCGTCTTCGTGGCGACCGGCGTCGATGACACCCCGCATGGCCCCAAGAAACGGATCACCACCTTCCTTGTGGATCGCGGCACACCGGGGTTCGAGGTGCGCGAGGGCTACAAATCCGTCAGTCACCGTGGCTACAAGAACTGCATCCTGAACTTCGACGACTGCCGCTTGCCTGATGCCCAAGTGCTGGGCGAGGTCGACGGCGGTTTCGCGGTGATGAACGAATGGCTTTATGCCACGCGGATCACCGTTGCCACCATGTCGGTGGGCCGCGCAAGGCGCTGTTTCGACTACGCGCTGTCCTATGCCGCCGAGCGCAAGCAATTCGGCCAGCCCATCGGCAAGTTTCAGGGCGTCAGCTTTCAGATCGCCGACATGATCACCGAGATCGACGCCGCCGACCTTCTGACCCTCAATGCCGCTTGGCGTCTCGATCAGGGCCTGCCCGCCAACCGCGAGATCGCCTCGGCCAAGGTCTATGCCACCGAGATGCTGGCCCGCGTGACCGATGCCACGCTGCAAATCTATGGCGGCATGGGATTGATGAGCGACTTTCCCATCGAACGCTTCTGGCGCGACGCAAGGGTGGAGCGGATCTGGGACGGCACCTCGGAAATCCAGCGGCATATCATCAGTCGCGACCTCTTGCGGCCGTTGGGCGCCTGATGGAACGTCTGGCGCGGCTGTTCCGGGCAAAGTCCGTCGTCGTCATCGGCGGCGGCGAATGGGGCGAGGCCGTGGTGACACAATGCCTGAAGATCGGCTTTGCCGGCGACCTCTGGGTTGTGCATCCAACCAAAGAGACGATCGCAGGCCTGACCCCCTTTCGGTCGCTTGCCGACCTGCCGCACGCCCCGGATGCCGCCTATGTCGCCGTCAACCGCTTTGCGACGGTCGAAGTGATCCGCGCCCTTTCCGCCATGGGCGCGGGTGGTGCGGTCTGCTTCGCGTCCGGCTTCAAGGAATCCGCCGCCGAAGACGCCGATGGCACCGACCTTCAGTCCGCCCTGCTGGATGCTGCAGGAAAAATGCCGATCATCGGCCCCAACTGCTATGGTTTCCTCAACTACCGCGACGGTGTCACCCTCTGGCCGGACCAGCATGGCGGCAAGCGGGTCGAGTCAGGTGTCGCCCTGATCACCCAATCATCGAACGTCGCGATCAATCTGACGATGCAGAAACGCGGGCTGCCGATCGCCTATGTGGTGACGGTCGGCAATCAGGCACAGACGGGCCTGTCCGAGGTGGGCAGGGCGCTGCTGTCGGACCCGCAGGTCACGGCGCTGGGCCTCTATATCGAAGGGATCGACGATATCGCCCGCTTCACCGAACTGGCGCATTATGCAGGCCGTATCGGCAAACCCATCGTCGCGCTGAAAATCGGGCGGTCCGAACAGGCGCAAAGGGCCGCCGTGTCGCACACCGCCTCGCTTGCGGGCAGCGACGCGGGCGCGGATGCCTTGCTCGCCCGTTTGGGCGTGGGGCGGGTCCGGTCGCTGTCGACGCTGCTGGAAACCCTGAAACTGCTGCATGTCATCGGCCCCCTGCCTTCCACTGCCATCGCGTCGATGTCCTGCTCGGGCGGCGAGGCAAGCCTGATGGCGGATACCGCCCATGGCACGGCCATCACCTTTCCGCCGCTCAGCGACCAACAACGGCAGGACCTGCGCGCCACCCTTGGACCGCTGGTCGCCCTGTCGAACCCGCTGGATTACCACACCTTCATCTGGGGCAAGGAAGACGCCTTGGCCGCGACTTTCAACGCGATGATGACGCCCGCCGTGGCGTTGGGTCTTGTGGTCCTCGACTTTCCCCGCCCCGACCGCTGCACCCATCCCGACTGGGACCTTGTCTGCAACGCCGTCGCCCGCGCACAAGCGGACAGCGGCCAGCCCGTCGCGATCCTTGGATCACTGGTCGAGAATATCCCCGAACCCGTCGCCGAACGCCTGATCGCGCAAGGCATCCTGCCCTTGTGCGGCTTGGACGAGGCGCTGCAAGCCATCCAGATCGCGGCCAGCCTTGGACCAGCCGACCCCGACTGGTCGCCTGCACCGCCCCCAGCCATCCGCGCAGGCCACACCCTAACAGAGGCCGCGGCCAAGGCCGCCCTCGCCCCGCATGGCATCCGCACACCCGCCGCGATCCGCGCCTCTCGCAGCGATCTTGCCAAGGCGACGGGTCAGATCAAATACCCCGTGGTTCTGAAAGGCGAAGGCATCGCCCACAAGACCGAAGCCGGGGCCGTCGCGGTCAACCTGATGACGTCAGAGGCCGTGATGCAAGCCGCCGCCGCCATGCCTACCGACAGCTTCCTGATCGAAGAGATGATCACCGGCACGGTCGCGGACCTATTGGTCGGGGTGGTGCTTGACCCTGCACACGGCTATGTCCTGACGCTCGCCGCGGGGGGGACATCGACCGAGATCATGGCGGATCGTGTGAACCTGATCCTGCCGGTGGGTGGCGACGACATCCGGCAGGCGCTGGGCCAGTTGCGCATCGCCCCGCTGTTGCGCGGCTATCGCGGCGCGCGGCCTGCGAACCTGCACGCCATCATCGACACCGTTCTCGGCCTGCAGGACTACGTCCTGACCCACTGCCCCTTTGAGGTCGAAATCAACCCGCTGATGTGCGGCCCCGACCATGCCACCGCCGCCGACGCCCTTATCACCACAGGAGAGACCCATGACTGACAGCCCGATCAAGACCACGCGGCGCGGCCATATCCTCGAAGTGACGCTGGACCGGCCCAAGGCGAACGCCATCGACCTTGCCACCAGCCGGATCATGGGGGATGTGTTTACAGACTTCCGCGATGACCCCGACCTGCGCGTCGCCCTTGTCACCGCGGCGGGCGGGAAATTCTTCTGCCCCGGCTGGGACCTCAAGGCGGCTGCGGAAGGTGACGCCGTCGACGGCGACTATGGCAAGGGTGGTTTCGGCGGCCTGCAAGAGTTGCGCGGCCTGAACAAGCCGGTGATCATGGCGATCAACGGCATTTGTTGCGGCGGCGGGCTGGAACTGGCGCTGTCCGGTGACATCCTGCTCGCCGCCGACCACGCCACATTCGCCCTGCCCGAAATCCGGTCGGGCACCGTGGCTGACGCCGCATCGGTCAAACTGCCCAAGCGTATTCCCTATCACATCGCGATGGAGATGTTGCTGACAGGCCGCTGGATCGACGCGGACGAGGCCGCGCGTTGGGGCCTGATCAACCGCGTCGTCCCTGCGGATCACCTGATGGACGAGGCGCGCAAGATGGCCGCGCTGATCGCCTCGGGGCCGCCGCTGGTCTATGCCGCGCTGAAGGAAATCGTGCGCGAGGCCGAGGACATGAATTTTCAGGACGCGATGAACCGGATCACCAAAAGCCAGTTCGAGACGGTCGAACGGCTCTACCGGTCCGAGGATCAAAAAGAAGGTGCGCGCGCCTTCGCAGAGAAGCGCGATCCGGTCTGGAAGGGGCGCTAGACAGTTCGCCGCAGGCAAAACCAGCGGGTTTCTTCGCAAAATTCAGGATTAGTGTCGTAAAATCATGACCTTAAGTTAAACCAACAAAAATAATCAGGAATACTTGCTAATTCCGATACTTTTTGTCAGGTTCCATGCACCAACAACTGGAACCCAATGGATTGACCATGCCTAAGTCACTCAAAGCCACTCTGGCCGCATCCGCTGCCGCGACGACCCTGCTGACCGGGATCGCCGCCTATGCAGAGGGCGAATTGAACCTCTATTCCTCGCGCCACTACGATACGGACGAGCGTCTCTATTCCGACTTCACCGATATGACCGGCATCACGATCAACCGTATCGAAGGGAACGCGGACGAGCTGATTGCGCGGATGCAAGCCGAAGGCGCGAACTCGCCTGTCGATGTGTTCCTGACCGTCGATACGGTCCGCCTTGCACGCGCCAAGGACCTTGGCCTTTTGCAACCGATCGACAGTGACGTGCTGGAAAGCCGCATCCCGGGCTATCTGCAAGACCACGACAACCAGTGGTTCGGCTTCTCGCAGCGGTCGCGGATCCTGTTCTACGACAAGACCGAAGTCAGCAACCCACCGCAGACCTATCAGGACCTGGCCAATCCGGAATATGCGGGCATGGTCTGCATCCGGTCATCAACCAACGTCTATACACAGAACATCGTCGCAGCGCTTGTGGCCCACTTGGGTGAAGAGGCGACACAGGACTGGGCAACGGCTGTCGTCGGCAACTTCGCCCGCTCTCCGCAGGGGGGTGACACGGACCAGTTGCGCGGGATCGTTTCGGGTGAATGCGACATCGCGATGTCCAACACCTATTACTTCGCACGGGCCCTGCGCATCGGCGACGACCAGATGTCGCCAGAGCAGCTTGCCAATATCGGCTGGGTCTTCCCCAACCAGAACGACATCGGCGCGCATATGAACATCTCGGGCGGCGGGGTCGCCGTGAATGCGCCGAACCGCGAGAACGCGATCAAGTTCCTTGAATATCTCGCGTCCGAGCAGGCACAGGAATACTTCTCGGCCGGCAACGATGAATACCCTGCCGTGCCCGGCGTCGGCCTGTCGCCATCGGTGGCTGCACTGGGCATCTTCCGTCCCGACACCATCAACCTGTCGGACATCGCCGCCAACGTCGAAGCCGCCGTGCGCATCCTGAACGAGGCGGGTTGGGAATAATCACCGGCCCAATCGCAACCAAGGGGGGGCATCGCGCAGGCGGTGCCCCATTTCCTATGCCTGACCGCGACCGATCCGGCGGCAGAGCAGGATCACGGGGATCAACCCGATCCCGACAAGGACCAGACTGGGCACCGCCGCACCGTCCAGACGCTCGTCCGAGGCAAGCCGGTAGGCCTGCACGGCAAGAGTATCATAGTTGAAGGGGCGCATGATCAGGGTCGCGGGCAGCTCTTTCATCACATCGACAAAGACGACCAGCCCTGCGGTCAGCAGGCTGGTGCGCAGCAATGGCAGATGGATGCGTCGCACCATCCCCGGCATGTCCTGTCCCAAGGTGCGGGCGGCCGCGTCCATGTTGGTGCCGATGCTGGCGATGCCACCCTCATAGGCGCCAAGCGCTGCGGCAAGAAAGCGGATCAGATAGGCGCAGATCAAGAGCCAGATCGACCCTGTGAACAGCAAACCGGTAGAGATATCGAAATTCGCGCGCATCCATGCGTCAAGCCCGTTGTCGAATGTGGCAAAGGGCACCAGCAGGCCAACGGCGATCACGCCCCCCGGCACCGCATAGCCGAGCCGCGCAAGATAGAGCGCACTGCCGCTCAACCTTGTATTGTGCACCCGGTGCAGCGTTCCCAGCACCAGTGCAGCCGAAACCGTGACGACAGCGGCGACAGTCGCCAGCGTCAGCGAGTTGCGGATAAATCCAAGATAGCGCGGGCTTAGCAGGTCCTGACCCGATCCGACCGCCATCGAACTCAGCGCAAGGACCGGAAACACCACCCCGAAGAGGACGGGAAAGAGGCAGAACAGCAAGGCACGCGCTTCCTGGCTGCGCGAAAGGACGATCCGCGTTGCAGGCTGGCTGCGGCGGCCATTGGCATAAGAGGCATTGCCGCGGCTGTATCGCTCGAGCATGGCCAGCAGAAGGGCGAATGCCAGCAAACCCAGCGCAAGCTGGGCCGCCGCCGCGCGGTCGGCCATCGCGATCCAGCTGGTATAGATGCCGACCGCAAAGGTCTGCACCCCGAAGTAGGCGACGGTGCCGAAATCGGCGATCGTCTCCATCGCGACAAGGATGACCCCTGCGGCGATCGCCGGTCGCGCCATCGGAAGCGAAACCTGGAAGAATGCCTGAACCGGCGTCTTGCCAAGGACTCGTGCTGCCAGAAACGTGCTTGCCCCCTGTGCCGCGAATGCGGCCCGCGCCAGCAAGTAGACATAAGGATACAGCACAAGGGTCAGCACGAATGCCGCACCGCCCAAGGACCGGATTTCCGGGAACCAGTAGTCGCGCGGTCCCCAGCCGGTCAGATCGCGCAAGGTGGCTTGCACGATGCCGGGATGATCGAGGATGTGGGTATAGCCATAGGCCAGCACATAGGCCGGAAACGCCAGGGGCAACGCCAGTGCGATCTCGATCAAGCGCCGCCCGCGAAATTCTGTCATCGTGACCAGCCAAGCGGTGCTCGCGCCGATCACGGCGGTCCCTGTCATGACGATCACGACAAGAACAAGCGTGGTGAGGGTGTAACGGGCCAGCACCGTCTCGGCCAGATGTGCGACCGTATCGAAAGACCCTGTGGCCGCAGCCGCCAGCACGCCCAGATAGGGGATCACGCAGATCGCCGTGATGACCACGGCGGCCAGGGTAAACCCGCGCGTCATCCAAGACCCGGTCCCTTGTGATATGCGGGGGCGAACTGTCATGCCCACGACCTACCGCCCCGAACGCGCCCCGACAAGCGAAGTTCGCCACAGATGCGGCAAGACCACGCAGACCGACGCGCCGCTGTGACAGAGTTGTGTCTGGTGCGCGCGGCCTGCACGTGTTTCTATGCGCCCGACCCGAAAAGCGACAAGGCAAAGACACCATGAAACGGATGATACTGACGGCGATGATGGTGCTGGCCCCTCTCGCAGCGGCAGCGCAGGACCTTAGCGAAGAGCGCATCAAGGAACTGGCCCTGCAGGCGATCCTCGAAAACCCGCAGATCGTCATGGAGGCTGTGGCGATCCTTGAAGAGCAGCGGCTGGCAGCCGAGGCCGTAGTCGCCGAACAGGTCCTGAACCAGCAGCGCGAGCTGCTCGAGAATGATCCCAACGCGCCATACATAGGCGCCGCAGAGCCCGCCGCTGTCGTGGTCGAGTTCTTCGACTACAACTGCCCCTACTGCAAACGCGCGGCAGGCAACGTGAAGGCGCTGCTTGAAGGGAACGCGGATGTGCGCGTGGTCTACCGCGAATGGCCAATCCTTGGCGAAGGCTCGGTCTTCGCAGCACGCGCCGCCCTCGCCGCCCGCGAACAGGGGCTTTACGACGAAATGCACTGGGCGCTGATGGGCCTTCAGGGCCGCGCGGAAGAGGCTTCGGTGCTTGGGCTGGCGCGCTCGGTCGGCCTCGACATCGACCGGTTGCTGATCGACATGGACAGCGAGGCGGTCAACGACCACATCAACACCTCGCGCGGGCTGGCGCAGGCCCTTGGCTTTACCGGCACGCCTGCCTTCGTGATCGGCGATGCACTGGTGCCCGGTGCCGTGCCCCTTGCCCAACTGGAAAACCTTGTCGCCGAGGTGCGCGCCACCCCGTAAGAAAATCTGTCAAGGGCATTGACCTTCCAGTCAGTGGAACCCCCATATGAGGGGAAACACCGGGCTGGAGGCCGCGACCATGACCGAAACACTCAAGCTGCAACTGACCGGCCTGAACTGCGGGGCCTGCGTCGGACGTGCCGAACAGGCGCTGACATCCGTCGCGGGCGTCCGCGAGGCGGCGGTCAATCTGGCCAATGCGAACGCCACGGTGCACTATGATGCGCCCGCCGACACCGGCAAGCTGACCGCAGCACTGGCCAAAGCCGGATACCCGGCGACGCTGGACCAGATCACGCTGGATATCGAGAACATGAGTTGCGCAAGCTGCGTGGGCCGCGTCGAACGGGCACTGGCCGCAGCCGAGGGTGTCGCAGAGGTATCTGTCAATCTTGCCTCCGAAACCGCCACCGTGAAATTCGTGGCCGGCGCCACGACACCGCAAATTCTGGCGGGCATCTCGACGCAAGCCGGATACGCCGCCAAACCGCGCAGCGAGGCGCAAGACCGCCCCGCAACAAAGGCCGCCGAGGCAGAGGCGGTCTGGCAGCAGTTTCTGATCGCGGCGGTTCTGACGCTTCCGGTCTTTGTCGTGGAAATGGGCGGGCATTTCATTCCCGGTGTGCATCACCTGATCGCCAATACCATCGGGATGCAGACCAGTTGGGTTCTTCAATTTGTTCTTGTCACGGCGGTGCTGGCATGGCCCGGGCGCGTCTTTTTCGCGCGCGGCGTGCCCTCTTTGCTGAAAGGTGCCCCGGACATGAATGCGCTGGTCGCCATCGGCACCTTTGCCGCATGGGGGTTTTCGACCGTCGCGACCTTCCTGCCGCAGCTTCTGCCCGCTGGCACCCGCGCCGTCTATTTCGAGGCCGCTGCCGTGATCGTCACCCTGATCCTTCTGGGCCGCTGGCTGGAGGCCCGCGCCAAGGGCCGCACCGGCGAGGCGATCCGCAAACTGGTGGGCTTGCAGCCCAAGTCCGCTCTTATCGCGGTCGATGGCGACACGCAGGAGATGCCGATCGCCGAGATCGCCGTCGGCCAGATCATCCGCGTCCGCCCGGGCGAGCGCGTGGCGCTGGACGGTCTGGTGACCCAAGGCAACAGCTTTGTCGACGAAAGCATGATCACCGGCGAGCCGGTCCCCGTCGAAAAGACAGTCGGCTCTCAGGTCACAGGCGGGACAGTCAACGGCGCGAGCAGTCTTGACGTTCGGGTGACCAGAACAGGGTCAGAGACGATGCTGGCCCAGATCATCCGCATGGTCGAAGATGCGCAGGGCGCCAAACTGCCGATTCAGGATCTGGTGAACCGGATCACGATGTATTTCGTTCCGGCCGTGCTGGCCGTTGCGGTGGTGACGGTTCTGGTCTGGCTTGTCTTCGGGCCCGATCCGGCGCTGGGTCTTGCGCTGGTCGCAGGTGTCGCCGTGCTGATCGTGGCGTGTCCTTGCGCGATGGGGCTGGCCACGCCGACCTCGATCATGGTCGGCACAGGACGTGCGGCCGAAATGGGTGTGCTCTTTCGCAAAGGGGATGCCTTGCAGGCCCTGCGCGATGCAAACGTCGTCGCTTTCGACAAGACCGGCACGCTGACCGAAGGGCGCCCTGCCCTGACGACACTCGACGTCACGGATTTCCCCGAAAATGACGTGCTGCGCCTTGTCGCCAGCGTCGAGGATCACTCGGAACATCCCATAGCGCGCGCCATCGTGCAGGCCGCGAAGGACCGGGGTCTCAGCCTGACCACGCCAAAGGATTTCAAGACGCTGACCGGCTACGGCATCAGCGCCTCGGTGGACGGCCATGGCGTTCTTGTCGGTGCGGATCGGTTGATGGCGCGGGAAGGCATCGCGCTGGATGCCCTGACCGAAGCCGCAAACCGGATCGCCGCAGAAGGCCAGACCCCTCTCTATGCCGCGATCGACGGCAAGCTGGCGGCGCTGATCGGTGTCTCGGACCCCGTCAAGCCTGCGACCCCTGCGGCCATCAAAGCGCTTCATGCGCAGGGCAAGACGGTCGCCATGATCACCGGCGACAACGCCGCGACGGCGCAGGTGATTGCCGCGCGGCTTGGCATCGACCATGTCGTGGCCGAGGTGCTGCCCGAAGGCAAGGTCCGCGCGATCAGGGACCTGCAACAAAAGCACGGCAAGCTGGCCTTCGTCGGCGACGGGATCAATGATGCGCCCGCACTGGCCGCCGCCGATATCGGCATCGCCATCGGCACCGGCACGGATGTCGCCATCGAAAGCGCGGACGTGGTGCTGATGTCCGGTGACATCGGCGGCGTTGTGAATGCCTTCGAGGTCAGCCGCCGCACCATGCGCAATATCCGCGAAAACCTCTTCTGGGCCTTTGCCTACAACACGGCCCTGATCCCGGTCGCGGCAGGGGTGCTTTACGTCTTCGGCGGCCCGCTTCTGTCGCCGATGCTGGCGGCGGGGGCCATGGCACTGTCGAGTGTCTTTGTCCTGTCCAACGCCCTGCGGCTGCGCTGGGTGCCAAAGCAGGAGATCGCGCCATGAATATCGGTGAAGCGGCGGAACGGTCAGGACTGCCGCCCAAGACGATCCGCTACTACGAGGACATCGGCCTTGTCACCCCGGCCCGTGACGCCAACAGCTATCGCGCCTTTCGCGAAAGCGACATCCACAAGCTGACGTTTCTGGGCCGCGCCCGTGCGCTGGGATTCTCGATCGAGGATTGTCGCAACCTGCTGGCGCTCTGGGAAGACAAGGACCGCGCCAGCGCCGATGTGCGCGCGATTGCCAAGGACCACCTGCGCGAGATCGAGGCCAAGATCGCCGATCTGCAAGCGATGCAGGCGACACTTTCCGATCTGGTCCGCACCTGTGCGGGGGATGACAGACCGGACTGCCCGATCCTGAAAGAACTCGGCGCCTGAGGTTTTCGTGCCATGATGCCTTGAAGGCACCCGCAGGTCTGCTAGCGTCCTGCGAAAGCAGGAGAATGCCTATGCGCGAATGGTGGCGGGATGCGGTGATCTATCAGGTCTATCCGCGCTCATTTCAGGATGATGACGGCGACGGTGTCGGCGATCTGAAGGGGATCACGCGCAGGCTGCCCCATATCGCCAGCCTCGGCGTCGATTGCATCTGGCTGTCGCCGATCTTCACCTCGCCGCAAAAGGACATGGGCTACGATGTGTCGGACTATATGGACATCGACCCGCTCTTCGGGACGCTGGCCGATTTCGACGCGCTGATCGCCCGCGCGCATGACCTGGGGCTGAAGGTGATCACCGATCAGGTGCTGTCGCATACCTCGGACCAGCACCCGTGGTTCAAGGAAAGCCGCCAGAGCCGCGACACCCCCAAGGCCGACTGGTATGTCTGGGCCGACCCCTTGCCCGACGGGTCACCGCCCACCAACTGGCACAGCCATTTCGGCGGCCCCGCGTGGGAGTTCGATCCGGGACGCGGGCAGTATTACCTGCACAACTTCCTCGCCGCACAGCCGGACCTCAACTACCACAACCCCGATGTGGTCGATGCGATCCTCGAGACCTGCAAATTCTGGCTGGATCGGGGGTTGGACGGGTTCCGTCTTGATACCGTCAACTACTTTTTCCACGACCAAGAGCTGCGCTCGAACCCGCCGGCGGATGCCAAGCCCTATGTGATGGCGACCGATCTTTACGGGATGCAAAGCAATATCTACAACAAGACCCGCCCCGAGAACCTTGGGTTTCTGGAACGTCTGCGAAAGCTGACAGACCAATACGACGACATCATGATGGTCGGCGAAGTGGGCGAGATGGGCCGCCGGTCGATCGAGATCATGGGCGAATATACTGCCGGCACATCGCGCCTGCATATGGCCTACAGTTTCGCGATGCTGGGGCCGGATTTCAGCGTGGACCACTTTCGCGGCTGCATCGAAGGCTTCCAGCAGGGCGCGCCGGACGGGCACCCCAAGTGGTCATTCTCGAACCACGACGTGCCGCGCCATGTGTCGCGCTGGGCGGAACACGCGGTCAGCGAAGACGACATGGCCCGTTTCGCCTGTGCGATGCTGATGAGTTTCGAAGGCACCATCGGCATCTATCAGGGCGAGGAACTGGGCCAGACCGAGACCGACCTGACCTATGACGAGATCACCGATCCCCCCGCCCTGCGCTACTGGCCTGCGGTCAAGGGCCGTGACGGGTGCCGGACGCCGATGGTCTGGGAACATGACGCGCCCAATGCCGGTTTCTCGACCGGCAAGCCGTGGTTGCCGGTGAAGGCGCCGCAGGCTGCGCGGTCGGTGGATGTGCAGGAAATTGCCAATGACAGCATCCTGCATTTCTACCGACAGATGATCGCATTCCGCAAAGCCCAGCCCGCCTTGCGCGACGGCAAGACCACCTTCATCGACCTGCCCGAACCCATCCTTGCGTTCTCGCGCAAGTCGGGCGCGCAGTCGCTGACCTGTGTCTTCAACCTGTCGAAAGAACCGCAGCAGGTGACACTTTCCGGTAAAGCCAAGATTGTCGGACCGCACCACGCGGGCATTGAGGACACGGTCCTGACCCTCCCCGGGAACGGCTATGTCTTCCTTGAAGGCGAAGGCGTGAAACTCGGCTAGGCTGTCGTCGCTGCCCTGATTGCGCGGATATTCTCGCCATAGGGCGCAGGGTCGCTGACCGAGCCGCCACGGAAGACCGCAGAACCAGCGACCAGCACGTCCGCACCGGCCTGCGCGACCAGAGGGGCAGTCGTTGGATCGACCCCGCCGTCGATCTCGATATGGATGGGGCGGTCGCCGATCATCGCGCGCAATTGGCGCACCTTCTCGACTTGGCCATGAATGAACTTCTGCCCGCCGAAGCCGGGGTTCACGGTCATCACGCAGACCAGATCGACCATATCCAGAAGGTATGCGACCGCCGTGGCAGGCGTGCCGGGGTTCAGCGCGACACCCGCCTTGGCCCCCGCCCCCCGAATGGCCTGCAAGGTCCGGTGGATGTGCGGGCCTGCCTCGACATGGGCGGTGATGATATCGGCCCCTGCCTTGGCGAAGCCTTCGATGTAGGGATCGACGGGGGCGATCATCAGATGCACGTCCATCACACCCTTGATATGCGGCCTGATCGCGGCACAGGTCGCAGGGCCAAAGGTGATGTTCGGCACGAAATGCCCGTCCATCACGTCCACATGCACCCAGTCGGCACCTTGGGCCTCGATGGCTTCGCATTCGGCACCGAAATTGGCGAAATCGGCTGACAGGATCGACGGGGCAATCTTGATGCTGCGGTCAAAGGACATGGGGCTGGCTCGCATTTTGGGGTCGTCTGCCGCAGGCGATAGTCGGCAAACCCTGATTTGTCACCCCTCGATTGCTGGCGGTTTCGGTCCATTATTGTGTGATTTTGATGCTGCACCGCAGCAAGGCGCGTGCTAGATTGTGAAACATGGGTGCCACACTCCGACACAAAGACATCCTGCAAGATGGCAGAATGACCCGCCTGACCCGCGCGACGCTGACGCCCGCGCGGCCACGACACTTGCACGACCACGACTTTTGCGAGCTTTTCTGGGTCCAGAACGGACAGATCAGGCATCACCTGCCACAGGGCGCCGAGACATTGGACGAAGGTGACATCGCCTTTATCTCGGCGGGTCAATCCCATGCCCTACAGGGACGGGGCGCGCATGCGCTGGTCGTATCGATCGCGTTCCACCCTGACCTGATCGCAGGACTGGCCGCGCGGCACCCTGCCATGCAGGGCCAGCTTTTTTGGGCGCAGTCCGGATACATCCGCAAGCATCGCGGCATCCGCGCCCTTGCGGCACTGAACCATGCAGCCGGACACCTTGAGCGAAGCAGTTGCGACACACTGGCCGCAGAGGCCTTTCTCTTGCCGCTTTGCGCCGAGCTGATCGACCAGAAACTGCCGACAGACATGCCGGCCTGGCTGTCCGACGCCTGCCTTGCCGCCAAAGAGCCCGAGGTCTTCCGGAACGGGTCAGCCGGATTGGTCGCCCGCGCCGGCAAGGCCCATCCGCATGTCAGCCGGATGATGCGCAAATACCTTGGGCAAACGCCTTCGGATTATGTCAACGGCATCAGGATGGCACATGCCGCCCGCGCCCTGACGACCGACGACGAACCGGTGGCCGTGATCGCAGCGGGTTGCGGTATTCCGAACATGTCGCATTTCCACAAACTGTTCCGCGAAGCCCATGGCATGACGCCGCTGCAATACCGCCAGCAGTTCCAACGACAGCTTGTTCAACCGCGCTGACACCTCTTACGCGACGTCACGGCCAGAGTGGGTCGAATCGTGCAAATTAAAATTTGACCAAACGGTCAAACCTTGCGAAGGGGTACGCGAAATGTCATGCTGTGCTGGCATTCACTGGCGGAGGCCCACTTGGACACAAAGACGTCTTCACCACTCACGGAAATTGCACAGCTGCCGTCGTTGCACGCACCACGCAACGACGGTACCCCCCTTGATCTTGACTGGGTCATGGCGGTGCAGGCCAATACCTCGGCCATCGAACGCCGTGCGGCGACTTTGCCCGGGCGGCGCAGCGTCAAGAAAGACCATCAGGCCGCGTGGCTTTGTAAGGCGATCAGCCTGATCGACCTGACGACATTGGCCGGTGATGACAGCGAAGGCCGTGTGCGCAGGCTTTGCGCCAAGGCGCGCCAGCCTGTAGCACAACCGATCCTTGAAAAGCTGGGCATGGAAGGCCTGACCACCGGCGCGGTCTGCGTCTATCACGACATGGTCCCGACCGCTGTGGCGGCGCTCGAAGGCACCAACATTCCGGTCGCTGCTGTCTCGACAGGCTTTCCTGCGGGCCTGTCCCCTTTCCATCTGCGCATCGCAGAGATCGGCGAAAGCGTCGCGGCAGGGGCCAAGGAGATCGACATCGTCATCAGCCGCCGCCATGTGCTGACCGGAAACTGGCAGGCGCTTTATGACGAGATGAAGGACATGCGCGCCGCCTGCGGCGATGCCCACGTCAAGGCGATCCTTGCCACAGGCGAGCTTGGCACACTGCGCAACGTGGCGCGCGCCAGCCTCGTTTGCATGATGGCAGGGGCGGATTTCATCAAGACCTCGACCGGCAAGGAACCCGTCAACGCGACCCTGCCCGTCACACTGACGATGATCCGGGCGATCCGCGACTATCAGGACCGCACCGGTGTCAAGGTCGGCTACAAGCCTGCGGGCGGGATCAGCAAGGCCAAGGACGCGCTGGTCTATCTGGCGATGATCAAGGACGAGCTCGGCGACCGCTGGCTGCAACCCGATCTGTTCCGCTTCGGGGCCTCCAGCCTTCTGGGCGATATCGAGCGGCAGTTGGAACATCACGTCACAGGGGCTTATTCCGCTTCCTGGCGCCATGCGATCGGTTAGGCTGGGATTTGAGTATTTTTGGCAAGATGAAAAGAAAGCTGCTGCCATGACCGTCAAGGAAATCTTCGAGACGATGGATTACGGCCCTGCGCCGGAAAGCAGCACCGAAGCGCTGCAATGGATTGCCGACCATGGCGGCATCGCGGGGCATTTCATCGGTGGCAAATGGGGTCCCTTGCGGGATGACTTTGCGACGAACAATCCCGCCACCGGCAAGAAGCTCGCGGGCGTGACCAAGGGCACGGCCGAGGACATCGCACTGGCCGTCGCCGCCGCCCGCAAGGCGCAACCCGCATGGGCCAAGTCGGGACACAAACGCGCCCGCGTGCTTTATGCGATTGCACGGCTGATGCAGAAACACGCGCGCCTGCTGGCGGTGATGGAAAGCCTCGACAACGGCAAACCGATCCGCGAGGCCCGCGACATCGACGTGCCGCTGGCGATCCGCCATTTCTACCATCACGCAGGCTTCGCGCAGTTGATGAAAGCCGAACTGCCCGACCGCGAGGCTTTGGGCGTCTGCGGTCAGATCATCCCGTGGAACTTCCCCTTGCTGATGCTGGCATGGAAGATCGCGCCCGCGCTGGCGATGGGGAACACGGTCGTGCTGAAACCCGCCGAATACACGCCGATGACCGCGATGGTCTTTGCCGAGATCTGCCGCGAGGCGGGCGTGCCTGCCGGTGTCGTCAATATCGTGACGGGCGACGGCGAGACGGGGGCGGCGCTGGTCGAGGCCGATGTCGACAAGATCGCCTTCACCGGCTCGACCGAGGTCGGACGCAAGATCCGCGAGGCGACGGCAGGCAGTGGCAAGGCGCTGTCGCTCGAACTGGGGGGCAAGTCGCCCTACATCGTCTTCGACGACGCCGATCTGGACTCGGCGGTCGAGGGGCTGGTGGATGCGATCTGGTTCAATCAGGGGCAGGTCTGCTGTGCAGGCTCGCGCCTTCTGGTGCAGGAAGGCATCGCCGAGAGGTTCTACGCCAAGCTGAAGGCGCGGATGCAGAACCTGCGCATCGGGGATCCGCTGGACAAATGCATCGACGTGGGCGCGATCGTCGATCCGGTGCAATTGCACCAGATCAAAGCGATGGTCGATGCGAATACCGAGGGCGAAACCTTCCAGATCACAGCGCCCGAGGGCTGTTTCTATCCGCCGACCCTGATCACCGGCCTGCATGCGGCATCGACCCTGATGCAAGAGGAAATCTTTGGCCCCGTGCTGGTGGCGACCACCTTCCGCACGCCGGGCGAGGCGGTCGAGATCGCCAACAACACACGCTACGGCCTCGCCGCCTCGGTCTGGTCCGAGAATATCAACCTCGCCCTTGATGTAGCACCCAAACTCGCCTGCGGGATCGTCTGGGTGAATGGCACTAACATGATGGATGCCGCCGCCGGTTTCGGTGGCGTTCGCGAAAGCGGCTTCGGGCGCGAAGGCGGTTGGGAAGGGCTGGCAGGCTACACCAAGCCGAAGGGCACAGCCAAGACGCGCGCGCAGATCACCCCTTTCACGACCGAGGACGGCACCCCTGCCGATCCGCTGGACCGGACGGCAAAGCTCTATATCGGGGGCAAACAGGCGCGGCCTGACGGCGGCTATTCGCAACCCGTTTACAGCCCGCGCGGCAAACTGCTTGGCCATGCATCCGTCGCGAACCGCAAGGATATCCGCAACGCGGTCGAGGCGATGAATGGCGCGGCTGGCTGGGGCAAGACCACAGGACACCTGCGGGCACAGATCCTTTACTACATCGCCGAGAACCTGTCCGCCCGGGCCGAGGAATTCGCGACCCGCATCGACAACATGACCGGCAAACGCGGTGGCGCGGACGAGGTCGAAAGCGCGATCCGCAGCCTCTTTACCTATGCCGCATGGGCCGACAAATACGACGGGCAGGCACATGGCGTGCCGATCCGCGGCGTGGCGCTGGCGATGAAGGAACCGGTCGGCAAGATCGGCATCCTCTGCGACGATGCGCGACCTTTGGGCGGGCTGATCGACACGATGGCCCCGGCGATTGCCATGGGCAACCGCGTGACCTGCGTGGCAAGTGCGCCCTTTCCGCTGGCCGCGACCGATTTCTATCAGGTGCTGGAAACCTCTGATGTGCCGGCAGGCGTCGTGAACATCGTCACCGGCAGCCATGCGGAACTGGCACCGACACTGGCGGCACACCTCGACCTCGATGCGGTCTGGTCGTTTTCATCGACCGACCTTTCCGCCACGATCGAAAAGGCCAGTGCGGGCAACCTGAAACGGACATGGGTCAACTACGGGCGCGATCTGCAGCCCTCGGCGCAAGACTTTCTTGCCGCCGCGACCGAGGTCAAGAATATCTGGATCCCCTACGGCGAGTAGCCCCTAGTCCTTACGGAACCAGCGCGCGATCCGCCCACGCCCCTTGGCGACACCTGCCTGCATTTCATCGATCTGATGCTCGGCCTTGTCGAGCAGCGGATCGACCGAACGCTCCATGAACTGCCGCCACATGGCGCGCACAAAAAGTGCGGCGATGCCCAAGAATACGAAAAAGAAGATGTTGAACCACGGGATGATGTTCACGTCAGGTCCCGCAATGGGTCGGATCGCGACCGCATTGGGATAGATGCTGGCCCAGCGCACGCGCCAGCCGTAATGCGTGATCATCGCCCAGTCGTCTCCACGGGCAAGGTTCGCGGCCTCAGCCTGAAGATCGGCACTGTCGAACTTGAAATAGGGTGGCCAGCGCCAGCCCGTATCCTCGTTGCGGTAGACCATGACACTTTCACTGTCGCGCGGGATGAAGCCAAACAGCCATGTATTCTGCTTTTGCGTGTTGATCAGCCGCAGGTCCCGCGTGTCCT
>NZ_DAIPIW010000016.1:0-1554 GCF_036770585.1 Yoonia sp.
ACGTAGATCATCGTCGCGCCGATTTCCTTGTGCAGGCGCGCGATCTCGACCCGCATCTCGACGCGCAATTCGGCGTCGAGATTCGACAGCGGCTCGTCGAACAGAAACACCTCGGGCCCGCGCACGATGGCGCGGCCGATCGAGACCCGCTGGCGCTGGCCACCCGACAGGGCCGCAGGCTTGCGGTCCAGATAGGGCTCCAGCTTCAGGATGCGGGTCGCCTCGGCCACCTTGGCCTCGATCTCGGATTTGGGATGGCCGTTCATCTTCAGACCGAAGCCCATGTTGTCCTTCACCGTCATATGCGGATAGAGCGCGTAGGTCTGGAACACCATCGCAACGCCGCGCTGTGAAGGATCCATGCGGGTCACGTCGCGCGTGCCGATGGTGATCTTTCCTTCCGTCGTGTCCTCCAGCCCGGCGACCATCCGCAAAAGCGTGGATTTGCCGCAGCCCGAGGGGCCGACGAAGACGCAGAATTCACCGTCCTCGATCTGCAGATCGATCCCGTGGATCACCTGCACCTCGCCATAGCGCTTGATCACCTTGTTCAGCGTGACTCCTGACATGGGCTACCTCCTTATTTCTTCTTTGACGTTATAGTCGGGAAAGCTCCAGTTCGCGGCATCCCGCGCGATCTTGCGGGCGGTGTCGCGCAGGATCGGCTCGAAGCCTTCCAGCCCGGCCAGATTGGTCCGGCTTGTGGTGCTGGTGACGGACAGCGCGCCAAGCAGGCGTCCGGTTTCCGTGATGATGGGCATCGCGACACAGATGATCCCGGGCTCGTGCTCTTCCCGGTCAAAGCCGTAGCCGTTCTCGCGGATGTCCTGAAGCTCGGCGCGCAAGGCATCGGGGTTGCGCAGCGTATGCGTGGTGAAGGGGTGGAACGACTGTTGGCCAATCGCGACCTCTGCGGCGTCCGCGTCGAGAAACGCCAGCATCACCTTGCCGACACCGGTGCAATAGGCAGGGCCGACCTTGCCTGCCTGACTATACATCTCGACCGGATTATTCGCGTTGCGCTTGTCGATATAAAGCACCTGCGCGTGGTCGAGTTGCGCCAGATGCACCGTCTCGCCCACGGCGGCGCTCAGCGCGTCGATATGGGGCCGCGCAATCGGGGCCAGCGTCGACTGGTCCCATGCGGCATGGGCCAGACGCACCAGACGCAGGCCCGGGCTGTAGGTCTGCCGGTCCGGATCGTAGCGCAGCATCTGCTGGCTCGTCAGGGTCTGCACGAAACGGTAGAGCGTCGGCTTGGGAAAGGGCGATTCGGCCAGAAGCTCGGCAAAGCGCACAGGGCGCCCGAAGGCCGCCACCTGATCCAGCACTTCCAGTGCTTTCCCGACTGTCCCGTCTCCGGTGACACGCCCCATCCGTTCCTCCCCGCATCGAAGTGTTTTGACATCGCCCTCCCAAGCGATGCAGCGTTCGACTGTTGACAAGGCTATATGACTCGCGGTTTAGTATCAACATCCAAAACCATGTTTCATATAATGAGACTTTGGACCATACGGAAGCATACTGGGAGGACACCATGCATTCCACTTTGAA
>NZ_DAIPIW010000016.1:1654-20452 GCF_036770585.1 Yoonia sp.
TCGACCCGCGGCGCGATGACCCTCGACGGTGCCCAGTGGGGCGTGCCCTATACCTACTACCAGTGGGGCGTCTACTACCGCAAAGACATCTTCGACCAGTTCGGCCTGAGCGAGCCTGCCACATGGGAAGAAGAGCTGGCCAACTGCCAGACGCTGCTGGACAACGGCATCAAGTGCTACACCATCGGCACCAAGTTCCTGTGGACTGCCGGCGGCTGGTTCGACTACATCAATAGCCGCACTAACGGCTATGACTTCCACATCCAGCTTGCCAGCGGCGAAGTCGAGTGGACAGACCCACGCGTCCGCGCCACTTTCGACAACTGGCGTCAGCTGATCGACATGGGCGCTTTCATCGACGATCACCAGACCTACAGCTGGCAGGAAGCCCTGCCCTTCATGGTCAATGGCGAAGCCGCGGCCTATCTGATGGGCAACTTCGCGGTCGCCGCGATGCGTGATGGCGGCCTGACCGATGACCAACTGGACTTCTACCAGTTCCCCGTCATCAACCCCGATGTCGACTTTGCGGAAGACGCGCCGACCGACACGTTCCACATCGCATCCGGTGCACAGAACGTCGAAGCCGCGAAAGAGTTCCTGCGCTTCGTCACCTCGCCTGACGTCCAGACCAAGATCAACGCAGGCGATGCTCTGGGCCAGTTGCCCGTGAACGCCAATGCCTCGATCGACGACGACAAGTTCCTCGCTCAGGGCTTTGACATGCTGTCCAACAATGCACAGGGCGGCATCATGCAGTTCTTCGACCGTGACTTCAGCGCCGAAATGGCATCTGTCGGCATGGAAGGCCTGCAAGAGTTCATGGTCTTCCCGGACAACCTCGACGACATCCTCGAGCGTCTCGAAGAGACACGTCAGCGGATCTATCAATAAGTTGGACAGCGGGGGAAACCCCGCTTTCTGCTGCCCCGCCCCTTTCTTGAGGGCGGGGTTCACCCCACCACAGCAACCCATCTGCGAACCGTCCTTGCGGTTTTCACATGTGTTGACCCCGCAGGAGAACCGCCATGACAGCCGCTCCGGCCTTTCCTGACACCGCACCGCCACAGCGTGGCTGGTACAAGCGCAACGAGATCGCCATCACGCCCTGGCTGTTCCTTGCGCCCGCGATCCTGTTCTTCTCGGTCTATGTGATCATCCCCATCGGCCAGTCCTTCTGGATTTCCTTTCACGAATGGGACGGCCTGGGCGAGAAGACATGGGTCGGCACGGCCAACTACGAACGTCTGCTGGGCTGGGGCGACCAGAACATCGATCGCAAGTTCGAGACGTCTTTCTGGAACAACCTCAAATGGCTGGTGCTTTACCTGCTTGCGATTCCGGCGGGGCTGTTCATTGCCCTATTCCTGAACCAGACGGTGACCGGCATCCGGTTCTACAAGTCGATGTTCTTCTTCCCCTTCGTGATCAGCCAGGTCGTCGTCGGTCTGGTCTTCTCGTGGTTCTACCTGCCGCGCGAGGGCCTGTTGAACGCGATCCTGGGGTTCTTCGGCGCGGGTCCGGTGAATATCCTCGGGGATCCGACGCTTGCGACCTACGGCATCATCGCGGCGGGTCTTTGGCCGCAGACGGCCTATTGCATGATCCTTTACCTGACCGGCCTGAACGCCGTCGATCCCGAACAGGTCGAGGCCGCACGGCTGGACGGTGCCAAGGGCTGGAGGATGCTCTGGTATGTGATCCTGCCGCAGCTGAAGCCTGCGACTTTCATCGCCTTCGTGGTGACGATCATCGGCGCGCTGCGGTCCTTCGACCTGATCAGCGTGATGACCAACGGCGGACCATTCGGGTCCACGCGGGTGCTGTCGTTCTACATGTTCGAGGAATCCCTTTCGGAATTCGGCTTCCGCATGGGTTATGGCGCGGCCATCGCCGTGGTGCTGTTCTTCATCATGCTCGGCTTCATCACCTACTTCCTCTATTCGATGTACCGTGACGAAAAGGCGGCCCGCTGATGTTTCCGACACCTATCGAAAAAACCTCGCGCGCGTGGCAAATTTCCTATCAGGCGCTGCTGCCCTTCGCGCTGATCGTCTGGCTTTTGCCGCTGATCGCCGTGGCCAATTTCTCGATCAAGCCCGAGTCGGATTTCGTCAGCGGCAACTACTGGGGCCTGCCCGGCAGTTTCGAGGCCTTCGCCAACTACGGTCAGGTCTTCTTCAATTCGGACATGCCCCGCTATCTGTTCAACTCGCTGATGATCACCATTCCAACCGTGATCGGCGCGGTCGCGCTGTCCTGCATGGCGGGCTTCGCGCTGGGCATCTACAAGTTCAAATCCAACCTGCCGATCTTCTTCATGTTCATCGCGGGCAACTTCGTGCCGTTCCAGATCCTGATGGTGCCGGTGCGCGACCTGACCGTCAGCATGAACCTTTACGACACCAAGCTGGGGCTGGTGCTGTTCCATATCGCCTTCCAGACGGGGTTCTGCACGCTCTTCATGCGCAACTTCATCCGCGCCCTGCCCTTCCCCCTGATCGAGGCGGCCCGGGTCGAGGGCATCTCGGAATGGCGCATCTTCCTCTTTGTCGTGCTGCCCTTGATGAAACCGGCCCTTGCCGCCCTGTCGGTGCTGATCTTCACCTTCATCTGGAACGATTACTTCTGGGCCGTCGTGCTGACCCAAGGCCCGGATTCGCAGCCGGTGACCGCAGGCATCACCGCCTTCAACTCGCAGTTCCGCGCGGCCTACCACCTGATGAGCGCAGGCTCGATCGTGGCCGCCCTGCCGCCGGTGCTGATGTTCTTCCTGATGCAGAAACACTTCATCGCGGGCCTGACCCTCGGAGCCGTCAAGTAACGTCATGAGCCGACACTTCCGTATCGACGACGCCCGCCAGACGCTTGTGCTGGCGGCCAAGGGCGACCGCCTGCCGCAGGTGGTCTATTGGGGCGCCAGACTGCCTGATGGCGAGGACCTCGACACCCTTCATGCCGCCCACGCGATCGACGTCACCGGCGGGATGCTGGATGAAAACCCCGACCTGTCGCTCTGCCCCGAGGCGACGCGCAGCTTTCCGGGGCAACCGGGGCTGATCCTGCGCGACAGTGATGGCACCCCGCTTTTGCCGAAGTTCTGCTACCAGTCGCACAGCCAGGACGCCGCGCTTGCGCTGATCTACAGCGATGCCGCCAACGGGCTGACGCTGACCTTCAGCTTCGCCATCGATCCCGACACGCATATGATCACCTGCCGGACGGCGCTGGATGCCACGCGCCCCGTGCATCTGCACTGGCTGGCGGCCCCGGTCCTGCCCGCCCCCCAGCACGCGGACGAGATGATCGATTTCGCAGGCCGCTGGATCGGCGAGTTCCAGACCAACCGAACAGCCTGGTCAGCCGGCATGCGCTACCGCGAGAACCGGACGGGCCGGACGGGACACGAACATTTCCCCGGCCTGATCGTTCCCTGCCGGGGTGCGACCAATACCCAAGGCGAGGCCTACGCCTTTCACTACGGCTGGTCCGGCGGGCATCGCATGATCGCCGAGGAACTGCCCGACGGCCGCCGCCAGATCCAATGGGGCCACGCCGCGCGGATGGAAACCGCACCCGCGACACGGTTCGAAACCGCGCCGCTTTACATCACCTACTCGGACAGCGGGTTGAACGGCTGTGCGACCGCCTTTCAGCGCCACCTGCGCGACCGGATCGTGACCTGGCCCAAACCGGACAGCCCGCGCCCCGTGCACTACAACTGCTGGGAAGCGGTCTATTTCGATCACAAGATCCCCGTGCTGCAGGATATCGCCAACCGCGCCGCCGCCTTGGGGGCCGAGAGGTTCGTGCTGGATGACGGCTGGTTCGGGCAACGTGACGACGACACGCGCAGCCTGTCGGACTGGACCGTCGATGCGCGCAAATACCCCGACGGGCTGCATCCGCTGATCGACCATGTGCACCGGCTCGGCATGAGTTTCGGCATCTGGTTCGAACCCGAGATGATCAATGAAGACAGCGACATCCACCGCGCCCACCCCGACTGGGTGCTGGGCAGCGAGGACCAGACGCTCGGCCGCCAGCAAAAGGCGCTGAACATGGCCCTGCCCGAGGTGCGCGACTACCTTTACGACCGGATGTCGGCGATCCTGCGGGACTACCCCATCGACTATATCAAATGGGACCACAACCGCGTGCTGCCGATGCCCGATGCGGCGCAGACGCGCGGCTCTTACGCGCTGCTGGACCGCTTGCGCACCGACTTCCCGATGGTCGAGATCGAAAGCTGCGCCTCGGGCGGCGGACGCATCGACTTCGGGATCATGCAGCGCACGCAGCGGGTCTGGCTGTCCGACAGCAACGACGCGCTGGAACGGCTGCGCATCCAGCACGATGCGGCCCTGTTTCTGCCGATGGCCGTCACCGGCAGCCATGTCGGTCCGCGCCATTGCCACACCTCGGGGCGCGTGCTGGATATGTCATTCCGCGCATGGGTCGCCGCCCAACGGCACATGGGCTTCGAGATGGACCCCCGCGAACTTGACGAAACCGAGACCGCCACCCTGAAAGAGGTGACGGCTTGGTGGAAAGCCAACCGTGACTGGATGTGCGGTGCCGATATTCTGCGGCTCGACAGCGCCGATCCCGCCGTGCTCGCAGAACAGCAACTGGCCCGCGACAAGGACCGCTTCGTTGTCTTCGCAGGCAAGGCCGCGACCAGCACCCAGATTTCGCCCCGCCCGCTGCGCCTGACCGGCCTTGATCCGCAGGCGACCTACCGGATCACACTCGCCAACCGGAACACCCTGCATCGCCTGTCCCGCGGGACAACGGCGCTGAAGACCGAGGCGCTAAAGCTCTCGGGGGCATACCTCATGAACCACGGCATCACCTTGCCATGGTCATTCCCCGAACGGATGTGGGTTGTGGAAGGGCAAAGGCTATGACCGCGACCTTTCATGACCTTGCAGGCAAATCCGTCTTCATCACCGGCGGCGGCAACGGGATCGGCGCCGCGCTGACCAAGGGCTTTCTGGCCCAAGGTGCGAAGGTCGCCTTTGTCGGTCGGTCCGATGCCTCTGGCTTTGTCGCTGCGATGGCCGCCGAATACGGGGTGGCCCCGCTCTTCATCCGCTGCGACATCACCGATACCGCAGCGCTCGAGACGGCAATGGATCAGGCCGCCGAAACCCACGGCGGCTTGCATGTGCTGGTCAACAATGCCGCCAACGACATGCGCTATGACGCCATGGAGATCACACCCGAGATCTGGGACGCCCAGCAGGCGGTCAACTTCAAGGCCTACTTCTTTGCCTGCCGGAAAGCCGCCGCGCTGATGGCGGATGGCGGCGCGATCATCAATTATTCCTCGATCACCTATCTGATGGGCGCCGCCGGCATGGTGCCCTACGTCAGCGCCAATGCAGGCATTGCCGGCATGACCAGCGCCCTTGCCCGCGAATGGGGGCCGAAGGGCATCCGCGTGAATGCGATCGCACCCGGTTGGGTCTTCACCGAAAAGCAGGAAACCAAGTGGGCCACGCCTGAAAGCAAGGCCGCCTTTCTCGAAAAACAGTGCCTCAAACGCTTCATGACGCCCGATGACATGGTCGGCGGTACGCTCTTTCTGGCGTCGGGCAGCGCGGCCATGATGACAGGACAGACCATGGTCATAGACGCAGGGGTGACACGAACAGGATGAGCGCGACGACCACACCTTCCTGGATTGCCGTTGACTGGGGCACGACGAACATGCGCGCATGGGCCATGTCGGCCTCGGGAAGCGTGCTGGCCGAGGCATGTTCGGACAAGGGCATGGGCAGCCTTGCCCGCGACCAGTTCGAGGCCGCCTTGCTGGACACCATCGGCCCTTGGCTGGTCGGCCCGACGACCATTGTCGCCTGCGGCATGGTCGGCTCGCGTCAGGGCTGGGTCGAGGCACCCTATGCCGCCACACCATGCCCCGCCCTGCCCGAGGGGCTGACCCGCGCGCCGACGCAGGACCCCCGGCTCTCGGTCCATGTGATCGCGGGCATCAAACAACCCGCGCCCGCCGATGTGATGCGCGGCGAGGAAACCCAGATCGCGGGCTTCCTTGCGCTCAACAAGAACTGGGACGGCGTGATCTGCCTGCCCGGCACCCATACCAAATGGGTCCACGTCAGCGCAGGCGAGGTCATCAGCTTCCAGACCTACATGACGGGCGAGCTTTACCACGTCACCAGCACCCAGACGGTCCTGCGCCATACCGTCGCCGCCGGTGACGGCTGGGACGAAACGGCCTTTCTCACCGGCATCGAAACCGCCATGGCCCGGCCCGAGCGTCTTGCCGCAAGGCTGTTCTCGCTGCGGGCCGAGGGGCTCTTGAACGGCATGACGGGGCAGACCGCACGGGCGCAACTCTCCGGCCTTCTGATCGGGGCCGAACTTGCGGGGGCCAAGCCCTATTGGCTGGGCCAGCAGATCGCGGTGATTGGCGACGGCACGCTTTCGGGGCATTATGTCCGCGCCCTTGCCGCGCAATCCGCGCCCGCTACACAAGTGAACGCCAATGCGGCAACGCTGGCGGGGCTGACCGCCGCCTATCGCCGCCTGAAAGGATAGACCGATGGACCGCCCCCTGATCGCCATCCTGCGCGGGATCACCCCGCCCGAGGCCGTCCCCATCGCCGAGGCCCTGATCGACGCGGGCATCACGAAGATCGAGGTGCCGCTGAACTCGCCCGATCCCTTCGCCAGCATCAAGTCCATAGTGGATGCCTGCGGCGACCGCGCGCTGATCGGTGCAGGGACGGTTCTTTCGGTCGAGGACGTGGGCCGCGTCGCGCAAGTGGGTGGCAGGCTGGTGGTCTCGCCCAACTGCGACCAGCGCGTGATCGTCGCCACCAAGACCGCCGGCATGCAAAGCTGGCCCGGCGTGATGACCCCGACCGAATGTTTCGCCGCCCTCAAGGCGGGGGCGGACGGGCTGAAGATCTTTCCGGCCAGCCTGCTTGGTCCCGACGGCATCAAGGCGATCCGCGCGGTCCTGCCGCAGGGCACGCAGGTCTATGCGGTGGGTGGCGCGGGGGCCGATAATTTCGCTGAATGGATGGCCGCCAGCGCGGACGGCTTCGGGATCGGCTCGGCGCTCTACAAGGCGGGTCTGTCCGTCGATCAGGTCACCGCCCGCGCCCGCGAGATCGTCGCCGCCTATGACAAGGCCGCAAGCCCATGATCTATGACGACACGCAATGCAAACTGGGCGAAGGCCCGCTCTGGCATCCCCTGCGGGGCGAGCTTTTCTGGTTCGACATCCTGAACAGACAGCTGCGGACGAAAGACCGCCTTTGGCCGTTCGAGGATTTCGTCAGCGCCGCGGGCTGGGTCGATGAAGACACCTTGCTGGTGGCCTCGGCCAAGGGCCTGCACCGCTTCAGCATTTCCATGGGCACCCATGAACCGGTTTGCCCGCTGGAAGCCGACAACCCCGTCACCCGGTCCAACGACGGGCGCGCCGACCCTCGGGGTGGCTTCTGGATCGGAACGATGGGAATCCACGCCGACCCCGGGGCAGGCGCGATCTATCGCTTCTACAAGGGAGAGTTGCGCCAGCTTTTCGCGCCCATCACCATCTCCAACGCGATCTGCTTTGCCCCCGACGGGGCCACCGCCTATTTCACCGACACGCCGACCCAGATGATCCTGCGCGTGGCACTGGATGCCGAGGGCTGGCCCAAGGGTGAACCCGCGCTGCACATCGACCTGCGCGGCACGGATTTCCGCCCCGACGGCGCGGTTGTCGATGCGGCAGGCAATCTGTGGAACGCGCAATGGGGCGCAGGACGCGTGGCGGTCTATGACCCTGCGGGCAATCCCGTCGAAAGCTTCAGCTTCGCTGCAGCACAGACCTCCTGTCCGGCCTTCGGTGGCGCTGACCTGAAAACGCTCTATTGCACATCCGCCGCAATCGGTCTCAAAGGCCCCGAAGAGGGCAGGACCTTCGCGGTCAAAACCCCCTATACCGGACAGGCGGAACACCGGGTCATTCTGTGACACCCCGCCTCGCTTTGCTGACAAATACTCAAAGGACCACCATGAAACGCACACTCGGCGTTTGCTATTACCCCGAACACTGGCCCGAGGACCAATGGGCCAAGGACGCCGCCCGCATGGTGGAAACCGGCCTTGCGTGGGTCCGCATCGGCGAGTTTGGCTGGGCCCGGATGGAACCCGCCCCGGGCCATTTCACATGGGACTGGCTGGACCGCGCGATCGATGTTCTGGGATCGGCTGGCCTCAAGATCATCCTCGGCACGCCGACCGCGACACCGCCGCGCTGGATGCTGGACAAGCACCCCGAGATGCTGGCCGTCGATGCGATGGGCCGCCCGCGCAAATTCGGCTCACGCCGGCATTACGATTTCAGCTATCTGCCCTACCGCGACGAATGTCGCCGCATCGCGCGGATCATGGGTGCGCGTTATGGCAAGAACCCGCATATCGCCGCATGGCAGATCGACAATGAATACGACTGCCACGACACGACCCTCAGCTATTCCGCTGCCGCGCGCGCCGGGTTTCAGGACTGGCTGGCGCAGACATACCAAAGCACCGATGCGCTGAACCGCGCCTGGGGCAATGTCTTCTGGTCGATGGAATACGACAGCTTCGACCAGATCGACCTGCCCAACCTTACCGTGACCGAACCCAACCACCCGCACCAACTGGCCTTCCGCCGCTACAGCTCGGATCAGGTGGTGGCCTTCAACAAGGTGCAGGCGGAGGAATTGCGCCGCCACACAGACGCGCCGCTAATCCACAACTACATGGGGCGGATCACAAGCTTCGATCATTGGAAGGTCGGCGCGGACCTCGATATCGCCTCTTGGGACAGTTACCCGATCGGCTTTCTGTCCGACCGGCTGGAAGGCACGCCCGCATTCAAGCAGGCTTTCCTGCGGCAGGGCCACCCCGACATGCAGGCCTTTCACCACGACCTTTACCGCGCGGTCGGCAAGGGGCGGCTTTGGGTGATGGAACAGCAGCCCGGCCCGGTGAACTGGGCCCCCTATAACCCCGCGCCCCTGCCCGGCATGGCCCGCCTCTGGGCATGGGAGGCCTTCGCCCATGGCGCGGAAACCGTCTGCTACTTCCGCTGGCGGCAGGCGCCCTTCGCACAGGAGCAGATGCACGCAGGACTGCTGCGTCCCGACAGCGCCCCTGCCCCCGCCCTCGCCGAGGCGCGGCAGGTCGCCGATGAAATTGCGGCGCTGCCGGATGTCGGCACCGCCCGCGCCGACGCCGCGCTGATCTTCGATTACGACAGCGCCTGGGCCTGGGACGCGCAGCCGCAAGGCAAGGACTTCGAGATGTTCCGCCTTGCCTTCGCCGCTTACGGCGCATTGCGGCGGGCGGGGCTGAACGTGGATATCCTGCCGCCCGATACCGCGGACCTTCAGGGATACAAACTGGTCCTCGCCCCCGGCATCCTGCGGCTGAGCGACACTCTGCGCGCCGCCCTTGCGCGCTTTGACGGCATCGCTCTGCTCGGCCCGCGCACCGATACCAAGACGGAAGAGCTGAGCATCCCGACACCCATGGGCCCGGACCTGCCGGACCTCGACATCACCGTCGCCCTGACCGAAAGCATGCCGCCCGACGACGCCATTCCCTTGGCAAACGGCGGGCAGTTCCTGCACTGGTTCGAGCACCTCGAAGGCGGGGCAGAGGTGCTCGAACAGACGGCATCCGGGCTGCCCGCCATCATGGGCGGGCCGCATCTACGTTATCTTGCCGGCTGGCCCGATCCCGCGACCTTCGACCGGATCATCCGCGATGTGGCGACCGCACAGGGGCTTGGCGTGCATGACTTGCCTGACGGTCTGCGCATCCGCGACACCGCGACACATCGTTTCGTCTTCAACTACGCCCCGCACCCGCTGACATGGAACGGCACGCAGATCCCGCCTGCAGGCGTGCATTGGGAGGACCGCTAGTGGAGGTTTTCGGAACCACCGCAAAGGGCCAGACCGTCCATCGCCTGACCCTGACCGCAGGCGATCTGACGGTGCGCCTTCTGACCTGGGGCGCGGTGGTGCAGGACGTCCGGCTAGCGGGCGTGGACCGCAGCCTGACGCTCGGGTCCGACCGATTGTCGGACTACGAAACCGATATGCGCCACCACGGCGCGCTGATCGGCCCGGTCGCGAACCGCATCAGCACGGCCCGCGCGCGGATCGACGGGATGGACTACGAGCTTGAACGCAATGAGCATGGGCGCATCCACCTGCATTCAGGGGCGCAAGGGACGCATTTGCAGGTCTGGGACGTCAGTGAGGCCACCGATGACAGCGTGACCCTGACGCTGACCCTGCCCGACGGGATGTGCGGCCTGCCCGGCAACCGCCAGGTCACCGCCCGCTACACGGTCGAGGCCCCCGCCACGCTGCGGCTCGAGGTGACGGGAACGACCGACGCCACCACCCTGATGAATTTCGCCAACCACAGCTATTGGAACCTCGACGGCACGGATCGCTATGACGGGCACAGCCTGTGGATCGCGGCCGACCATTACCTGCCCACGACCGAAGACGACTATCCAACCGGTGAAATCGTCCCCGTCGACGGCACCGACATGGATTTCCGGCAGGCGCGCAGGATCACCGTGGGTTCCCCCCATTTCGACAACAACTTCTGCCTGTCCGACAAGAACGAACCGCTGCGCGACGTGCTGCGCCTGACCGGGCGAAGCGGTGTCAGCATGACAGTCGCCACCACCTGCCCCGGCATTCAGGTCTATGACGGACGCAAGGCGCAAAGACCCGGGCGCGCCACCTACGAGGCGCTGGCGATCGAGGCTCAGCACTGGCCCGATGCGCCCGTCAACCGGCATTTTCCGTCGATCAAGACGGCACCCGACAGCCCTTACCGGCAAACAACCACCTGGACATTCGCAAGCTAGTCCTGCGGCACCTTGGCCCCGTTTCCAAAGGCCATGGCACCGTCCGCAGGTTCACCCGCGCCCTGCTGTCGCAGGTAGGGTGACCTTGATGGGCATTGCCCTATCTACGGATTAACGGACAATCGTCTTTCCCGAGGTAAGTTATGGAACTCGATACCTTCATCCTGTCCCGCATCCAGTTTGCGGCCAATATTTCGTTTCACATCCTTTTCCCGACGATCACCATCGCGCTGGGATGGGTGCTGTTGTTCTTCAAGCTGCGCTACAACGCCACCGGCGAAATGCGCTGGATGGAGGCCTACCGCTTCTGGGTCAAGATTTTCGCGCTGTCCTTTGCCTTGGGTGTGGTGTCCGGCATCACGATGTCGTTCCAGTTCGGCACCAACTGGCCCGGCTTCATGGAAAAGGTCGGCAATATCGCAGGCCCGCTTCTGGCCTATGAGATCATGACCGCCTTCTTTCTCGAGGCGGTGTTCCTTGGCATCATGCTGTTCGGGTTCAGCCGCGTGCCCAACTGGGTGCATACGCTGGCGACCTTCCTTGTGGCCTTCGGGACGCTGATGTCGGCCTTCTGGATCATCGTTCTGAACTCGTGGATGCACACGCCGCAAGGCTTCGAGATGATCGACGGTGTCGCTCATGCGACCGATTGGTGGGCGATCATCTTCAACCCCTCGATGCCCTACCGCTTTACCCATATGGTGCTGGCAAGCTTCCTGACGGTCAGCTTCCTGATTGCCGGTGTCAGCGCCTTCCGCTGGCTGATCGGCGGCCGGACCGAAGGCGTCCGTGTGGCGCTGAAAACCGCAGTCTATGCGGCGGCCCTGCTGATCCCCGTGCAGATTCTGCTTGGTGACCTGCATGGCCTGAACACGAAGGAATATCAGCCCGCCAAGGTCGCCGCGATGGAAGGCAACTGGGAAACCGATACCGGTGTGCCGCTGATCCTCTTTGCGCTGCCGGATGAGGACGCCCGCGAGAACCGGTTCGAGATCGGCATCCCCAATCTTGCCTCTTTCATCCTGACGCATGACTGGAACGGCGAAGTGCAGGGTCTGAACGACTTCGTCGCCGAGGACGGCACCGTGCTGCACCCGCCCGTCAATCCCGTCTTCTGGTCCTTCCGCGTGATGGTCGGCACCGGCCTTCTGATGCTGCTGATCAGCTGGGCCGCCTCGGGGATGATGCTGCGCAAGACGCGCGGCGGCGTCGAGGGGCTGCCCAAGCCGATGCTCTACGCCCTCGTCGGCATGAGCTTCAGCGGCTGGCTGGCCACGCTGGCAGGCTGGTACACGACCGAGATCGGGCGCCAGCCATGGCTGGTGCAGGGTGTCATGACCACGAAAGAGGCCGTCGCCGATGTGCCCGCGCCGATGGTCCTGTCCACCCTGATCGCCTATCTGCTGGTCTATGCCGCCCTGCTGGCCGCCTATATCTTCGTGATCTTCTATCTGGCCCGCAAAGCCTCCAAGGGCGAGGCGATCGGCTCGCCCGTGCCACCATCCACCAAAGCGGCCCCCAAGGCCGTCCCAGCGGAGTAACGCAGATGTATCTTTTCGGTGATCCGACGATCTGGCTGCCCTTCGTCTTTGCGGCGCTGATGGGCGCGTCGATCCTGATCTACGTCGTCCTCGACGGGTTCGACCTTGGCGTGGGGGTGCTGTTTCCCTTCGCCGAGGAGGCCGAGAAAGACCGCATGATCGCCTCGATCGGCCCCTTCTGGGACGCCAACGAGACATGGCTGGTGCTGGCCGTGGGTCTGCTGCTGGTAGCCTTCCCCTCGGCCCACGGGGAAATCCTGACGGCCCTCTATCTGCCCGTCGCGATCATGCTGATCGGGCTGATCCTGCGCGGCGTCGCTTTCGAGTTCCGCGCCAAGGCACCCACCCCGCACAAGCGGCTGTGGAACAACGCCTTCTTTGCGGGATCGCTGATGACCTCGCTCAGCCAAGGGTTCATGCTGGGGATGTATGTGATGGGTCTGGAATGGACATGGATGAACGTGGCCTTCGGCCTTTTGACCGCCGTTTTCCTGACTGTCGGTTACAGTTTCATCGGGGCGACATGGGTCATCCACAAGACGTCCGATGCCTTGCAGATCAAGGCGGTCGCATGGGCCAAGGGCGGTATCTGGGGGCTGGTGCTGGGGATCGGCGCGATCTCGGCGGCGACACCCTTCGTCAGCGCGCGCATCTTCGACAAATGGTTCAGCTGGCCCGAGGCGCTCTATCTGTCGCCCCTGCCCATCGTGTCGGCCCTGCTGGTCTATGCCCTCTGGGCGATGCTGCAAAGGATGCCCTTTGCCGAAGACCGCCGGTCATGGCTGCCCTTCGCCGCCGCGACAGCCCTGTGGGTCATGGCCTTCGGGGGGATGGCCTACAGCTTTTATCCCTACGTGGTGCCCGAACAGATCACCATCTACGAGGCCGCCAGCGCCCCCGAGAGCCTGTTCATCATCCTGATCGGCACCTGCATCGTGCTGCCGACGATCATGGGCTACACCGTGCTGTCCTACTTCATCTTCCGCGGCAAGGCGACCGAGTTGCGCTATGACTGATCGCGGTTCCGTTTCTCACGACATGCCGCCAGAATCGGTTTGACACCTCTGGCGGCATTGCGTAATCGGACGCTCGTGGTCCGGCGCGGTAGCTCAGTTGGTTAGAGCGAACGACTCATAATCGTTAGGTCGGGAGTTCAAATCTCCCCCACGCCACCACCACGACACGATCCCGACTGACGGGCGTTTGGCTTCGCCAAGCCACCCTGAGTGCGGGAGTTCAAATCTCCCCCACGCCACCACCACTTTCCGAAAGTCGAAGAACGCGCTAGCGTCCCGCCAGAACAATCGGGGGGAGCCATGACCGTCATCGACCAGATCGCCGCAGCCATCGGCGCAGACCGCATCCTGACCGGCAAGGACGCCGCCCCCTATGGCAAGGACTGGACGGGCGGCTATACCTCGTCGCCGCTGGCGGTGGTGAAGCCCGCAAATACGGCCGAGGTTTCGGCCATCCTGCAAATCGCCAATGCAACGAAAACCCCCGTTGTCCCCGCATCCGGCCGCACGGGGCTGACCGGGGCGACGATGGCGGACGGGGCGTTGATGTTGTCCGTCGAACGGCTCAACCAGATCACGCAGATCAACCCCGCCGCCCGCACCGCGACCGTGGGTGCCGGCGTGATCCTGTCCAACCTGCACGAGGCCGCAGCCGCCCATGACCTCATCTTCCCGCTGACGCTGGGGGCCAAGGGCTCGGCCATGATCGGGGGGCTGCTTTCGACCAATGCAGGCGGGATCAACGTGGTGCGCTATGGCAGCACGCGGGGGCTGTGCCTCGGGCTGGAGGTCGTGCTGGCGGACGGGCGCGTGATGAACCTGATGAGCGCGCTGCACAAGGACAACTCCGGCCTCGATCTGCGCAACCTGATGATCGGGGCCGAGGGCACGCTGGGCATCATCACCGCCGCCGTGCTGAAGCTGAAACCCAAACCCCGCGCCTATGCCACCGCCATGGTCGCCGTCGCCAGCCTCGACAATGCGCTGTCGCTGCTGCACAAACTGCAGGACGAAACCGGCGGCGGGGTCGAGGCGTTCGAATACATGCCGCGCAGCTATATCGACAAACACCGCGCGCTTTTCCCCGACGCCCCCGCGCCCTTTGATCAGGCCCATGACGTCAACATCATGGTCGAGATCGCCGCCACCCTCGCCCGCGACGCGGTGCCGAACGCGGACGGCAGCCTGCCGGTGACGCGGCTTCTGGAAGACACGCTCGGCGCGATGCTGGAGGATGGAACGGTGCTGGACGCCGCGATCGCCCAGAACGAGGGGCAACGCCGCGAGATGTGGAAACGGCGCGAGGACGCGGGCGAGGTCGCCTTTTTCGGTGGCACCTTCGTGAATACCGACGTCTGCCTGCCGCTGGACAAGATCGCCGCCTTCGAACGGCGCCTGACCCCGCGCATCAAGGCCATCGACCCCGACGCGACCGAGGTCCTCGTCGCGCACCTCGGCGACGGCAACATCCACCACACCAGCTATGTCAGCCGCAACGACCCCGCCGTGATGGACGCCCTGACCGAAGCGGTCGAGGACGTGGTGCAGGACCTCGGCGGCTCATTCAGCGCCGAACACGGGATCGGGGTGTCCAAGCTGGAAACGATGCGCCGTCGCAAAGACCCCGTGGCGCTAGAGGCGATGCGGGCCGTGAAACGGGCACTGGATCCGCAGGGGATACTGAACCCGGGGAAGGTCATTCCGGGGGTTTGAGGGGGGGCTATCCGGTATTTGTAATACTTGCGCCAGTCACCAAAAGCGTCCAATCACCACAGGAAACATGGTTGATAGGCTTTGGCCACTAGTCGAACGGTGACGGCTTGCGCGGATATGGCGCCCCATGGATCGCACGTATTTCTTCGACAGTATCTGGTGCAATCTGCAATTTGCTTGCGCAGCTTTCCAGATATTCGGGATGTCGTATCTTCTCCACCGCCTTGTCAAAATCCTCGCGCACCTTGGTCCCATAGGCCGCCTGCGCGACGTCCCATGCCTTGCCAGGCACATCACCCCATCGCGAGATCATCACCGATAGGTCTATTATGTCTCGGCTCGCAACGTCAGGCGCGTACCATCGGTCAGAATTGGCCAACAGCTTTTCTGCATACATGTAGGGGCGGTCCAAAACGGGCAGCCCGTAACGAGGATCGATCACACCACGCAGTTCGGTGCGCGCTTCGCGGACGATCTCAAACCTAATGTTGACGCCTTGGCTGCGGACGATCGTGCGAAGACCATATTGATCTGATCTCACCTCACGGACGCATTCAAGGGCTGTCGCCGGTCTGAGGATGGGGTCGAGGTTCGGTTTTCCTGCAAGCGCTGTCCGAAGGTTGCGATAGCCTTCTTGGTCTGCGCAAAGAAAATCGATATCCACACTTTCGCGATATTCATCAAGAGAAAGCACAATAGCGGTGCCACCGCCAAAGTAGCACTTTGCTTTCTCCATCAGATCCCCATCAAGAGATCGGAGGACGTTCAGGATGACTTGGTGATGCCGTCGTTTGAAGTAGACCTCTTCAAACTGCATTTCAGGCAGGCATGAATACGCCGTTGCCGAACCGGGCAACAAGACCTGCAAGCAGCTTTGCTTCCTGAGGGTCAAAGCCTTCGGGATCAATCAGACGCCAATTATTCTCATAAAGGCCAAGCGCCTCTGGACCGTCCACGACAGCATCGTCGGGGCGATTCCAGCACAAAGTGCGTAGCTGAGGATATTTATTCACCTGAATCCGCATGTCTTAAGCCTATACGCGTCGCGGCCATCCGATTCCAGTCCTTTCAAAGCCCGGACAGGGATCACGGCGCAGACGCCACTCGGTCGTCTTTCTATAAGGTAAGCATCAAAATTTGGTCTTCAAGACAGACAAGATGTCACAAAACTGTCCGCCATGGGCGACCGTCCCCCTCAAAAAAACCCCGGCCCCGCCTGTGCCAACAGCCTTTCCGCCATGACCCGTCCCATCTCGGCGCCGTCCTCGACTGCACCCGTCACATCGTCGCTGTAAACCGCTGTCCCGTCCGTCCGCAGGATTTCCCCCCGCAGCCGCAGCGACCCGCCGTCCAGTTCCGCCAGCCCGCCGATGGGTGTCTCGCAAGAGCCGTCCAGATGCGCCAGAAAGCTGCGCTCGGCGGCCAGCCTCTGCCCTGTGGGGCCGTGATGGATCGCCGCCAGCATCTCGGCCGCGCGCGTATCATCGCCGCGCCGTTCGATCCCGATGGCGCCTTGTGCGACCGCGGGCAGCATCTCATCCGGCGAGATCGCCGTGCGCGGCACATCCACCATATGCAACCGGTTCAGCCCCGCCATGGCGAGAAACGTCGCCTCGGCCACGCCCTCGTCCAGTTTGCGCAGGCGGGTCTGCACGTTGCCGCGAAATTCCACCACGTTCAGATCAGGCCGCCGCGCCAGCAGTTGCGACCGCCGCCGCAAGGACGATGTGCCGACGGTCGCGCCCTGCGCCAGATCGGAAAGACCCTTGGCGGTCAGGGACACGAAGGCATCACGCACGTCCTCACGCGGAAGGTATGTGTCCAGCAGCAACCCCTTGGGCTGTTCCACCGGCATGTCCTTCATCGAATGCACCGCGATGTCGATGGACCCATCCAGCAGCGCCTCTTCGATCTCGCGGGTGAACAGGCCCTTGCCGCCGATCTCTTTCAGCGGGCGGTCCTGAATGGCGTCGCCCGTCACCTTGATGATGCAGATGGCAAAGGCCTCTTCCGGCAGATCGAAGGCGGCCATCAGCCGCGCGCGCGTCTCATGCGCCTGGGCCAGTGCCAGCGGGGATCCACGGGTGCCGATGTTGAAGGGTGAGGCGGGGGAAGGAAGCGAAATCGTCATGCGCGATTGTTAGACGTGTCAACCGAAACTGACAACTCCCTTGACAACTTTGCCAGCAGTTGGGACGAGGGACGCGACGTTAAAGGAACTGACATGGCGCAAAAGACAATCCTCCGGGCCCTCGCGGGCGAGACCCTTGCCACCCCGCCCATCTGGATGATGCGCCAAGCAGGCCGTTACCTGCCGGAATACCGCGCGACGCGCGGTCAGGCGGGGGATTTCCTGTCGCTGTGCTACAACCCCGAACTGGCCGCCGAGGTGACGCTGCAACCGATCCGCCGCTACGGTTTCGACGCGGCGATCCTCTTTGCCGATATCCTGCTGTTGCCGCAGGCAATGGGGGCGGACCTGTGGTTCGTCACCGGCGAAGGTCCGCGCCTCTCGACGATCACCAGCGCCGACGAACTGGCCAGGCTGAAACCGATCGAGGCGATCCACGAGACCCTGAACCCCGTCTATGAAACCGTGCGGATCCTGTCGCGGGAACTGCCCAAGGAAACCACGCTGATCGGTTTCGCAGGCGCGCCCTGGACCGTCGCCACCTACATGATTGCAGGGCAAGGCACGCCCGATCAGGGGCCGGCCCATGCCCTCAAGGCCGAGAACCGGCCCGTCTTCGAAGGCATCATCAACCGGCTGACCGAAGGCACGATTGCCTATCTCTCGGCCCAGATCGAGGCCGGGGCAGAATGTGTCAAGCTCTTCGACAGCTGGGCGGGGTCGCTGGAAGGCGACGATTTCACCGCATTCTCGATCAAGCCGATGCAGCGGATCACGGCGGCGCTGAAGGAAAAGCACCCCGGCATCCCCGTCATCGCCTTTCCGCGCGGGGCGGGGACGAAATATGCCGGAGTCCACGCGGCGACCGGTGCCGATTGCGTCGCCGTCGATGATGGTGTCGATGCGGCATGGGTGGCGGAACATGTGCAGAAAGACGGCTGCGTGCAGGGCAACCTTGCCTCGTCCCATATGGTCACGGGCGGGCAGGCGCTGGTCGATGAAACCCGCCGCATCTGCGACGCGCTGGCGGGGGGTGCGCATATCTTCAACCTCGGGCACGGGATCACACCGGATGCGGACCCCGACAATGTCCAGCGCATGATCGACACGGTGCGTGGCGGCTGAACCGCCACCTCCATGCAAAGGCGCGGCGTCATGAGACTGCCGCTTACCTTGCGCTTTGCCTATCACGGGGTCCGCGCTGCGGTCATGGGCGGGCTGATCCTTGTCATCGGCTGGGTCGCCTTCGTCCCCGCCACCACAACCGAGGCCACCCGTCTGGGCAGCACCCTGGGCCGCACCTATCCCGAGGGCCTGCGCCAGATGCGGGCGGCACAGGTCGTTGTCGCAATCGCGCCTGATCCGGTCTATGACCTGGCCGCGCGCGTCATCGGGCCACAGGTGTCAGGCTGGATGGTCAGACTTGCCGTCTCGCAAATGGCGGCAGGCAATGTGCCGCGCCTCCCCGAAAGCCCCGTCGAAAGCGACCGC
>NZ_DAIPIW010000016.1:20552-40016 GCF_036770585.1 Yoonia sp.
TCGTCCTTGGTCGCTGATATTGAATAGCCAAATGCGTGCAGTTTAGGCACAATAGCGAAGACCACACGATGATCCAGACCAAAACCGGAGACCACGATGCGCCTTGCCCTGATCCTGCTTCCGCTTGCCGCAGTCGCCGCTTGCGCCACCCCCCGCGAGCAATGCGTCAATGCCGCGATGCGGGATAGCCGCGTCCTCTCGGCCCTGATCACCGAGACCGAGGGCAATCTGGCGCGTGGCTATGCCTTGAAGACCGAAACTGACATCCGCACGGTCAGCCGGTCCTGTCAGGGGCGCACCAGTGAGGGCACCACATTCCGATTTCCCTGCGACGAAACCGTGACCGTTGACCGCACCGTGCCCGTGTCAATCGATCTCAACGCCGAGCGGGCCAAGCTGGCCTCATTGCGTGAAAGACTGGCGACCGAACAGGCCGCAGCCAACGCGGCCGTGTCCCAATGTATCGCGATCCACCCCGAATGATCAGTGCGCGGTGACTGACGCGGGGTCGATCAGCGTCCGGCCACCATCAACAGTGATGATCTGACCGGTCACAAAGGCCGAGGCATCCGAGGCCAGATATTGCACCGCATCCGACACCTCGCCCGCGTTCGCGATCCGGTGCAGGGGCGTGTTGTCCACAATCGCCTCGCGCACGTCGTCATCATCGCGCAACCGGCCTTTCAGGCTTGCGCTCATGACGCTGCCAAAGGCCACGGCGTTCACGCGGATACCGTGCTTTGCCAAAGCGACCGCAAGCGAGCGGGTCATCTGGTCCAGTGCCGCCGTGCTGATCGAATAGGCCAGAAGATCGGGATGGGTCCGCCGCGCGGCAATCGAACTGATGTTGACGATCGCGCCGATATTGCCGCTGCTGTCGCCTTCGGCCTGTTTGATCATCCGCCGGGCCACCGCCTGACTGACCTGCAAAGCCGTCAAGGTGTTCTGCTGCAACAATTCACTCACTGATGTGTCTTCGGGATCCAACGGGTCGGTTTCCATCACCTGACGCGAGGCATTGACCAGAATGTCGACCCGTTCGAAGGCATCGACAGTCGCCGACAGTAGGTTCGCGATCGTCAGCTTCTTGCGCAGATCACCGCCGAAGATGCGGACGTTTTCTTCCTTGTCGGCCAGCTCGCCCACCTCATGGACAAGCGCCTTTTCGTCCATATCGGCAAAGACGACATTCGCGCCTTGCTCGACGAACTGGCGACCGATGGCCAGCCCCACGCCATTCGCCGCCCCCGTGACGATCGCGGTCTTGCCTGAGATGGAAAAGGACATGGGGTGTCTCCCTAAGGGCGGTCAGTGCCGCGGGGTTTGCTGGCAAGGAACAGCTTGAATGCACCATTGCTCGCAAGGCTGTCCACGCTGCGGAAGGATGCGTTCAACGTGGGTTCGTAAGGCAGATGCCGGTTCGCCACCATCCACAATCGGCCATTCGGTTTCAACAGGCGCCCGGCGGCTGTGATGAAACTGCGCCCAAGAGACGGATCGGCGCTGCGGCCGGTGTGAAACGGCGGGTTCATGACGATCCCGTCATAGGCGGGCGCGGTGAATTTCGTGGCATCCGCCCAGTGGAAGGCCGCGCGCGGATCGGTCACGTTCAGACGCGCACAGTCAAGCGACAGGGCCTCGGCCTCGATCAGATCGATGGTGGCGACGCCCGCGCGTCGCAAGGCGGCATGGCTGAGATAACCCCACCCCGCGCCCAGATCAGCCATGCGGAGCGGCAGCTTTTGCGGCAGGTGTTCGGCAAGAAAGGCGGACCCCGCGTCGATTTCACCGTCAGAGAAAACACCGGCGGTGGTCACGAACCCATCCGGTCCCGCCTGCGTCGCGGGTGCGGCCCAATCGGCGAAAGCCGCGCTGGCATCGCACCAGAACATGCGCCCATGCGCCTTGGTCAGCGACGGCAGCTCGCCCAGTCGCTTGCGCATCTCCTTGAAAAGACTGTCGGTGCCATCGGTCTTCTGCCCGTCGATGATGACGAAACGCGCCTTGGCACAGGCCTCGGCCACCATCGCGCGGGCAAGCGCCTTGGCGCGAGGGACGACGACAATCGCCGTGTCGCAGGGTTCAAGGTTCCGAAGCAGCGGGTAACCCGCGTTCGCCCAGGCCATCGCCTCGGGGTAGAAACTGTGGATGACCGACAGGCGCCCGGGCGGCAGACCCGTCACATCGAAGCTCGCCGGGGGACGCATCAGCGACACGGTGCCATCCGGCAGATCGACAAGACCATCGGCAAGGGCGGTGGACAGGCGCGAGGCTGACATCTGCGGGGAACAGCGGAAACCGCTATTCCTTCTCCATCGTGCATTGCAGCGGGTGCTGGTGACGCTGGGCAAAATCCATCACAAGCGCCACCTTGGTTTCGGCGATCTCGTGGCTGAAGACACCGACGACGGCAACGCCCTTCTTGTGCACGGTCAGCATCAATTCAAAGGCCTGCGCATGGCTCAGGCCGAAGAACCGTTCCAGCACATGCACGACAAATTCCATCGGCGTGAAATCGTCGTTCAGGATCAACACCTTGTACATCGGCGGACGTTTGGTCTTGGGCTTGGTTTCAAGAACCACGCCGACGTCGTTGTCGCCGTCACCCGTCTTGTTTGCCATCATATATTCCCAGGATCGCTTGGATCTGCCTTGGTTCGCTTGCGTATTATATAAACCACACAAAATGCAAGAAAACCCCATCACTTTACAAAGCGGTGAACAGGCCGCCGCCGGACGGATCGCCCATCTTGCGGCAAACGCGCAGCAGACCACAACATATAGAATGACGCGCGAACCTTCGCGCAAAAGTCTTTGAAATTAGGGTATTTTCCGAAATCGCAGCCTGTGTTACCTTCAACGAACAACAATAAGGCCACCGGAAAAATTCGGGGCCGTCGAGGCAGAGCAAGAGGCACGTCGTGGCAAGACGTCTGGGACAAAAGGCCCTATCGGGGCTCTTTCTATCTGTGTTGATTTTGGTTGTGCTGGTGGCCCCGATCCGGGCAACCGCCGCCCCCTATGCCGCCATGGTCATGGACGCCCGCACCGGCGAGGTGCTGCATTCCCGCAATGCCGACACGCGGCTCCATCCCGCCTCCCTGACCAAGATGATGACGCTTTACATCGCCTTCCAGGCGGTCGAGCGTGGCGAGATCACGCTCGATACCCCCGTCACGATCAGCCGCAACGCGGCGAACGAGCCGCCCTCGCGGCTTGGCTTGCGCGCCGGTCAAACGATCCGGCTGCGGTTTCTCTTGCGGGCTGCGGCGGTCAAATCCGCCAATGATTCCGCGACCGCCATCGCCGAGGCGATCTCGGGCTCGGAAGAGGCTTTTGCCACCCGCATGAACCGGACCGCCCGCGCGATGGGGATGACCAACACCACATTCCGCAACGCCCACGGCCTGACGCAAGAGGGCCACCTGTCCACGGCCCGCGACATGACGATCCTCGGGCGGCATGTCATCTATGACTTCCCGCAGTATTACAACCTCTTCTCGCGCCGCTCGGCCGATGCGGGCATCGCGACGGTTCACCACACCAACCGCCGCTGGCTTGACAGCTATGCTGGCGGGGACGGGATCAAGACCGGCTATACCCGCGCGGCGGGCTTCAACCTTGTCGCCTCTGCCCAGCGCGGGCAGCAACGCATCATCGCGACCGTCTTCGGCGGCTCGTCGACCGCGGCCCGCAATGCGCGCATCACCGAACTGATGGACATGGGCTTCGGGCAGGCCCCCCGCACGGCATCGCTGCGCCGTCCAGCCCCGCCGGGTGTGATGTCCGGCAACGAAGGGGCGCGCACGATCCGGCCAAGCGGTGTTGTCAGCACCAGCATGCGTCCCACCGCTCGACCGATCCCCGAGGCACCCGCAGCACCGGCACCGGAACCGGCACCGGACCTGCTGCTGTCGTCCGTCGATACCGACGTGATCGACGCGCTGGTGGCCGAGGCCGTCACCGCCGCCATTGCCGAAGCGATCATCGAGGCCGAAACCGAGGCGCCGACACCAGAGCCCGCCATGGCCATGGCTATCGCGACCGCGACACCCGCTGTCCGCCCGGTCCCGCGCCCGGTCCAGGGCGCGGCGGCAGCTGCTGAAACAGTCGCCCTGGCCGCAGTCGATCAACCCGACCCGACCACCACAACCGTCGCGCCCACGGGCCCCGAGGTTGTCACCCGCATCTCGACCTCTGGCGGGCGGCATTGGGGGATCAACGTGGGCCGCTACGATTCACGCTACAACGCCGAGAGGGTGCTTTTGCGCGTGGCCTTGAACGAGATGTCGTCCCTCGATGGCGCGCTGCGCCGCGTCGTGCAACGTGGCGGCGGGTTCGACGCGAATTTCATGGGGATGACACGCGAAGGCGCGGACCTAGCCTGCCGCAGGCTGCAAGCCCGCGGAACGCAATGTTTCATGATCGGCTCTGACGGCTGATTTGCGGCCCTGAAAGGCCGCGTCGGCTAAAGCGGCTTTGACCGGACCCAGTCAAGCAAACCGCGCGACTTTTCCTTTTCCTTTTCCTGCACCTGCCGCACGGCTTCGCGGGCGGCGGCCTGTGCCTCGGAGGCCTCACGCTGACGTTCCAGCATGGCCTGACGGGCCGCCTCACGGGCGGCGCGTTCTTCTGCGCGGCGACGCTCGGCCTCTTCGAGGGTCTCGCGGTTGAACTCATCCACCCAGGCGGGCCGGAACACAGACGCGTTGTTGACCGGCTCTGCGGGTCGCACCGCCTTCTTGACCTCGGCGGGGGCGGCAAGAACCTGCTTGTTGGTTTCCTCGATCAGCTCGCTCAGGGTCTTGCTGGCGTTCGCGTTCCGCGGCATCGGCACGACCCGCACCGTCTTGATTTCTTCCTCGATCATCCCGCGCCATGCTTTTGCCGACTGAAAGCGGTCTTTCGGCGCAAGCGACATCGCCTTGTCGACCGCGGCAAGGAAGGCGGCACCATATTGCGGGAAGCGGCCGTTCAACGGCACGCAGGGATCGTCCTGTTGCGCGGTCAACGCGCTGACACGGGTCTGGCTGTCTGCGGGGGGCTGGCGCGAAATCAGGTGATACATCGTCGCCGCCAGCGCATAAAGATCGCTGGATGGCCCCTGCGCCCCGCCCTTGATGTAGAATTCATGCGGCGAATAGCCGTCCTTGACCACCAGCATCTTCGAGACCTGATTGACCTTCTCGCTGGCGTCCTCGCGGGCCGCGCCAAAGTCGATCAGCGCAGGGTTTCCCCATTTGTCCAGCAGGATGTTGTCGGGCGAGATGTCGCGGTGCAAAAGGTCGTGCTGATGCACAAGGTCGATGGCGTCCAGCAGCTTGACAAGGATCTCGTGGATCTGCTGCGGCGACAGCACGTCGTCTTCATCCTCGATGATATCCGCCAGATCGCGCCCGTCGATCATGTCGAGAACCATATAGGCGGTGCCGTTTTCCTCGAAGACCTGATGGACCGAAACGATATTGGGATGGCGCATCTTGGCGATGCTGCGCGCCTCGCGCATGAACATCTCGACCGAGTGGCGATACTGCGCCTCAAGCCGCGCCGACGAGACCTGAACCCGGGCGCCGAAACGGATACAGAAGGCTTCGGGGAAGCATTCCTTGATGACGACATCGCGCTCGAGATAGGTGTCCTTGGCCAGATAGGTGATCCCGAACCCGCCATTCCCGATCTGCCGCTCGATCAGGAACTTGCCGCCATGCAGTTCTGTCCCTGCCTCAAGGCCAGGGAGCAGACCTTCATAGGTCTCTACGGGGTTGATGATCCGCGTTTCTTCCACGAACGTTCCTTACCATCACAGGAAAAGACAGACGCAAGATAACAGGGAATGACTAGCTAAAACGGGGGGAGGAAATCGGATGGATTTCTACCCACCCGAGAATCGATATAAACTGAAAGTGGCACATTCAAGGCAATCGCTAAAATTGCGATGATTCAGGCGACTTTCCCCTCAAAGGCGGCGGCCATCAGGGCGCGGGTATAGTCCGACCGGGGGTTGTCGAAGATCGCATCGGCATCCCCCGCCTCGACCACATCGCCCTGTTTCATCACCATCACCTTGTGCGACAGGGCCCGCACGACCTTCAGATCATGACTGATGAACAGATAGGCCAGCCCGTATTTCTGCTGCAACTCGCGCAGCAGATGCACGATCTGCACCTGCACGGTCATGTCCAGCGCCGAGGTCGGTTCGTCCAGCACCAGCAGCTTGGGCCGCAGGATCATGGCGCGGGCGATGGCGATCCGCTGGCGCTGCCCGCCCGAGAACTCGTGCGGGTAGCGGTCCATCATCGCGGGGTCCAGCCCCACCTCTTGCATGATCTCGGCCACCATGTCGCGGCGGTCGCGCCCGGGATCGACGCCATGCACGCCCAGCCCCTCGGCGATGATCTCGGCCACGCTCATCCGTGGGCTGAGACTGCCATAGGGGTCCTGAAACACGATCTGCATGTCGCTGCGCAAGGGCCGCATCTGGCGCTGGGTCAGCCTGTCGATCTCGCGCCCCTGAAAGACGATCCGCCCTTGCGAGGAAATCAGCCGCATGATCGCCAGCGCCAGCGTCGTCTTGCCCGACCCGCTTTCGCCGACGATGCCGATGGTTTCGCCCGCGCGCACGGTCAGCGTCGCGTCGTTCACCGCCTTGACGTAGCCCACCGTCCGCTTCAGCAGGCCGCGCTGGATCGGAAACCAGATGCGCGCGCTTTCCGTTTGCAGCACAACCGGCGCCTGCGCGCCCAACGGGGCCGGGCCACCGGTCGATTCCGCGGCCAGCAGCATCTGCGTATAGGGATGCTGCGGCCTGGCGAAAATCTCGGCCGTCGGTCCCGCCTCGACGATCTCGCCGTCCTTCATCACGCAGACGCGGTCGGCGATCTTGCGCACGATGGTCAGGTCATGGGTGATGAACAGCATCGACATGCCGACATCGCGCTTGAGTTCCTCCAGCAGTTCGAGGATCTGCGCCTGAATGGTCACATCCAGCGCCGTTGTCGGTTCATCCGCGACCAGAAGTTCCGGCCCGTTGGCCAGCGCCATCGCGATCATCACCCGCTGCCGCTGCCCGCCCGACAACTGATGCGGATAGGCCGTCAGACGGCTTTCGGCGTCGCGGATCCCGACGCGATCCAGCAGTTCCAGGATCCGCGCGCGCACCGCGGCACCGCGCAGCCCCTGATGCAGTTCGATGCTTTCGGCCAGTTGCTTTTCGATCGTGTGCAGCGGGTTGAGCGAGGTCATCGGCTCTTGAAAGATGAAGCTGATGTCATTGCCGCGCACACGGCGCAGGGCGGCGTCGTCCGCGCCGACCATTTCCTCGCCCAGATACTTGATCGACCCCGCCATGACCGCGCTGTCACCAAGAAGCTGCACCGTCGACAGCGCGGTCACCGATTTGCCCGACCCGCTTTCGCCCACCAGCGCCACGGTTTCGCCCTTGCCCACGGTGAAGGACACGCCGCGCACCGCATGGGTTGCCGCCGCATCCTGCCGGAACGCCACCCGCAGGTTCTGCACTTCGAGGACGGGGGCACTCATGACGCTTTGGCCTCGGACTTGGCTGTTTCGGCAAAGACGTTCGCGTCCACAGCCGTGCCGCTTTCGGCGACAAAGGTCTTGCGGGGATCAAAGGCGTCGCGGACCCCCTCGAAGATGAAGACCAGCAGCGACAGCATGATCGCAAAGGTGAAGAAGGCGGTGAACCCCAGCCACGGCGCTTGCAGGTTCTGTTTGGCCTGCAAGGTCATCTCGCCCAAGGAGGGGGCCGAGGACGGCAGCCCGAACCCGAGGAAGTCAAGCGAGGCCAGACCGCCGATCGCCCCGGTCACAAGGAAGGGCAGCATGGTCACGGTCGCCACCATCGCATTGGGCAACATGTGGCGGAACATGATCACGCTGTCCTTCACGCCCAGCGCCTTGGCCGCGCGGACATATTCCAGATTGCGCGCGCGCAGGAATTCCGCCCTGACCACACCGACAAGGGCGGGCCAGCCGAACAGCACTGTCAGAAACACAAGCAGCCAGTAACTTCGCCCCAATATCGCAAAGAGAATGATGATCACGTAAAGCGAGGGCATCCCCGTCCAGATTTCGATGAACCGCTGGAACAGAAGGTCGGTCCAGCCGCCGAAATACCCCTGCACCGCCCCCGCCACGATCCCGATGATCGAGGCCAGCACGGTCACCGTCAGCGCGAAAGTCACCGACAGGCGGAAGCCGTAGATGACCCGCGCAAGCACGTCGCGTTTGGTATCATCCGTGCCCAGCCAATTGTCCGCGCTGGGTGGCGAAGGCGCCACGCCGGGCACATCGACAATCGTCCTGTAGGAATAGGGAATGATCGGCCAGATCATCCAGCCCGCCTCGAACCCCGCGATACCGGGATCGCCCCCGGCGGCGACAAGCTGGATCAGCTCTTCCGGCCTGTCGAAACACGCGTCCAACCCGCCTGTCACGATCAGACAGTCCACCTCGGGCTCGCCATAGCCTGCCTCGGTCGGGAAATCGCCGCCGAAATCCGCCTCGGAATAAAAGCTGAAGATCGGCATCTTCAACTCGCCGCGATGGCTGACAAGGATCGGCTTGTCGTTGGCGATGAACTCGGCGAAGAGCGACAGGCCGAACAGGAACCCGAAGATGATCAGCGACCAATAGGCCCGCCGGTTGCGCTTGAAGTTGCGCACGCGGCGTTGGTTGAGCGGGGACAGGAACCGACGCGCCATCAGTTGCGCGCCTCGAAATCAATGCGCGGGTCGATCAGCACATAGGTCAGGTCGGTCAGGATCCCCACGACCAGCCCGATCAGCGAAAAGGCGAAGAGCGTGCCGAAGACCACCGGATAATCCCGCGCCACCGCCGCCTCGAACCCCAGTCGGCCCAGCCCGTCCAGCGAGAACAGCGTCTCGATGATCAGCGAACCGCCGAAGAACACCCCGATGAACAGCGCCGGAAAGCCGGAAATGACGATCAGCATCCCGTTGCGGAAGACATGGCCGTAAAGCACGCGCGACTCGGTCAGGCCCTTGGCGCGGGCGGTCATGACGTATTGCTTCTTGATCTCGTCCAGAAAGCTGTTCTTGGTCAGCAGCGTCAGCGTCGCGAAGGCCGAGATGGTCGAGGCCAGCACCGGCAGCGTGATGTGCCAGAAGTAGTCCAGCACCTTGCCGATCAGGCTCAGGTCCTCCCAGTTGGCCGAGGTCAGACCCCGCAGCGGGAAAATACGGAAATAGCTGCCGCCGGCGAAAAGCACGATCAGCAGGATCGCGAAGAGGAACCCGGGGATCGCATAGCCGACGATGATCGCGCCCGATGTCCATGTGTCGAAAGGTGTCCCGTCCCGCACCGCCTTCTTGATCCCCAGCGGGATCGAGATGAGATAGGCGATCAGCGTCGACCAAAGCCCCAGCGTGATCGAGACCGGCATCTTTTCCATCACCAGATCGAACACGCTGATCGACCGGAAATAGCTTTCGCCGAAATCGAACCGCACATAATTCCACATCATGTTCAGAAAGCGTTCCAGCGGCGGCTTGTCGAACCCGAATTCCCGTTCAAGCTGTGCGATGAAATCCGCAGGCAGGCCCCGGCCGCCGATATAGTCGCTATCGCCGGACCCGAGCAATTCCGAACCACCGCCCGAGATCCCCTCGAAGACATCGCCCTGCCCCTCCATCTCGGCCAGGATCTGCTCGATCGGGCCGCCGGGGACAAACTGCGTCAGCGCAAAGTTGATCACCATGATCCCCAGCAAGGTGGGGATCACCAGCAGCAATCGCCTGATGATATAGGCGCCCATCTGGCCCGGACGCTAACGAAGGACGCCGGCTGCGCGCAACTCTTCGGCCCGCTCGGCGTTGAACCACCAGTTGTCGATGGGCGACAGCGCGAGAGGCGGGACCTCCTTGAATTCGAAAATATCAAAGTAGGCCACGGTATGAACGCCCTTCTGCCACTGCGGGATCCAGAACCGTTCCGCCCGCAAGACGCGGTCCAGCGCGCGGGTCGCGACGGTCAGTTCTTCCAGCGTTTCGGCCCCCACGATCACCTCGATCAGCCGGTCCGCGGCAGGCAGTTTCAGCCGCATCGGGTTGCGCGAACTGTCATCCGCCGCCGCCGAGCCGAAAAACTGCGCCAGCCCCTGCCCCGGTTCGTAATCCTGCCCCAAGGATGCATTCACGATATCGAACTGTCCGCCCCGCACCCGCTCGACATATTGGGCGTTGTCGACACGGTCGAGCACCGCCTGCACGCCCAGACGCGACAGGTTCTCGACAATCGGGTTGATGATCCGGTCGAACTGGGGCGAGCGTTCAAGGAAGGTCACCGACAGCACCTCGCCATCCTTGCGGCGCAGCCCGTCAGCGCCCGCGATCCACCCCGCCTCGTCCAGCAGGGCCGATGCGGCGCGCAAGGACGCACGGTCCAGCGGGCGGTCGACCGTCGTCGAAACAGGTGCGACCACCGCTTCATCGGTCAGGATCGCCGCATCCAGCAGCCCTTCATCCACAAGCGGTTGCAGGATCGCGATTTCCTCGGGCGAAGGCACGCCCGTCGCCTTCAGATCGGAATTGTCCCAAAACGATTCGGGCCGTTCATAAAGCCCATAGAACAGCGTCTCGTTCATCCATTCGAAATTCACCATGTAGGTGATGGCTTCGCGCACGCGGCGGTCCTGGAACTTTTCGCGGTTCATGTTGAAGACAAACCCCTGCCCCGTCCCGATGGACCCGTCGGGCAGCTCCTCGACCCTGACCCAGCCGTTCTGACGGGCCGGAAAATCATAGCCCGTCGCCCATTGCAGCGAGCTGTTCTCGTTGCGGAAGGTATAGATACCAGCCTTGAAGCCTTCGAAAGCGGCACCACTATCGGCGAAATACTCGACCCGCAGCGTCTCGAAATTGTTGCGGCCCTGATTGATCGGCAGATCGGTCGCCCACCAGTCGGGGTCCTTGCGATAGACGATCTGACGCCCGATGTCGACACTGTCCAGCCGGTAAGGCCCCGTGCCCATGAAGGGGGCGTCCGATGTCTGATCCAGCCGGACCTCATTCGCCACGAACCAGTCCTTCGACCATGCGGATGTGCCACCGACCCAAGTGACCACATCGCGGCGCGGTGCGGTGTCCGAGAAATTGAACCGGATGCGGTGGGTATCCAGCACCTCGACCGAGTCGACAAACTCCGAATAGACGGCGCGATATTCGGTGATCCCCTGTTCCAGCGGCAATTCGAACGAGAACTTGATGTCCTCGGCATCCATGAAGGTGCCGTCCCAGAACATCACATCGTCGCGCAGGTTGAAAATCACCCAGTCGCGGCTCTCGGGATATTCGATGGTCGTGCACAGGTAACAGTAAGACCCGTAAGGATCGTCAGCGGTGCTGATCAGCAGGCTTTCATAGCCGATGGTGGACAGCGCCGCCGCCACACCCTGACGCGTGTAAAGGTTGAAGCTGTCGAAATTGCCCTGCGCCCACTGCGAGAACTCGCCGCCCTGCGGCGCATCCGGGTTCACATAGTCAAGGACCTGATCCGGCCCGTATTTCAGCTCGCCGAAATTGGTGTAGCCGTGGCTGATCGTGACAGGATCATGCGCATCGGCAAAGACCTCGGATGCCGCCCAAAGTGCCGCGCACCCCACCAACGACCCGATCACCCATCGCCTGCCGGACACCTCTGACCGGTCGATCCGTCTTGCTGTCGCGCGCGCGGTGGGACGTCTTTGCATCTTTTTGCTTCCTCGCGTTGAAGGGGCCCTTGCCGAAGTAAATGAAGTAAATGGACAGTTTGGCAAACTTTCAAGTTGAGTTTGCGTGATCGACAGGTGAAGCATCCACCCCAAATTGAAAGGCCGCACCCAAGGGCGCGGCTTTCAAGACCTGCAGACGATCCGCGTCAGCCGCCGTTGGTCGCCAGATAGGCGATCAGGTCGGCGCGATCCTCGATGCTGCGCATCCCGTTATAGCTCATCGAGGTGCCGGGGGCATAGCCGCGCGGGTTTTCCAGAAAGGCGTTCAGGGCTTCGGGCGCCCAGACATCGTTCACTTCGATCAGCGCACCGGAATAGTTGAAATCATCGTAGAACTGCACCGGACGGTTCACGACACCATAAAGCGCGGGGCCAGTGCCATGCACCCCTGATTCCAGCGCATGGCAGGACCGGCAGGCGCGCCACAGGCCCTCGCCGTCCGATGCGCTGGCCGAGGCGAAGACCACGTCGAACGGCACTTCTTCGACGACCTCTTCGGGCTCACCGCCGGCATCCGCGACCTCGATCACATAGGCCTGCTCGCCCGCATGGCCGCCCCCATGATAGATTTCTTCGGCCAGCCAGGCGCCCAGCAAAAAGACAAGCCATGTCCCGCAAAGCGCACCAATGGTTTTTGTCATCGTCATTGTGTCGAACATGTCGCGTTCCATTCCCTTCCCGATTTGGCGGGTATCTACCCGCTTCCCATGCAAAGTTGCAAGGTATAGAGCCGCGACCAAGTGCCCATTTTCGGTGTGAACGGGCAAGGAGGACACAATCAATGTCTCGCAAGATCGCGTTTCAGGGGGAACCGGGCGCCTACGGTCACGAAGCCTGCGTCACCGCGCGCCCCGATCACGACCCGCTGCCCTGTCCGACCTTCGACACCGCCATCCAGGCCGTCCGCGACGGCGAGGCCGATCTGGGCATGATCGCGGTCGAGAACTCGACCTATGGCCGCGTCGCCGATGTGCATTCCCTGCTGCCCGAAAGCGGGCTGCATATCGTCGATGAAACCTTCGTGCGGGTGCATATCAACCTGCTCGGCACGCCCGACGCGGTGCTGGCGGACGTGACAGAGGCCCATGGCCACCCCGTGATCCTGCCGCAATGCGCCGCTTTCCTCAAAGAGCACGGGATCCGGGGGCGCGTCAGCTCCGACAATGCCCGCGCCGCGCGCGAAGTCGCCGCAGGCCAGGACCGCGCGAAGGCGGCCCTCGCCTCGGAACTGGCGGCGGATATCTACGGGCTGAAGGTGCTGGCCCGCCATATCGAGGATCACGCCCGCAATACCACCCGCTTTTTGATCATGGCCCGCGACCCCGACTATGCCAGACGGGGGGCCTACGGGATGGTGACCAGCTTCGTCTTCCGGGTGCGCAACATCCCGGCGGCCCTTTACAAGGCCATGGGCGGTTTCGCGACCAATGGCGTCAACATGACCAAACTGGAAAGCTACATGGTCGGCGGCGATTTCACCGCCACCCAGTTCTACGCCGAAATCGAAGGCCACCCCGATGATGCCAACGTGAAACTGGCCTTCGAAGAGCTGGCCTATTTCACCGACCACCTGCTGATCATGGGGGTCTATCCGGCAGCCGCACGGCGCCACGAGAAAGCCCACTAGCCTCATTATCGGCCCGAAAATATCCTGGGGGAACGGCCGCCAGGCCGTGGGGGCAAAGCCCCCTTCACCCCTCGCGGCGGAACCGGTCCTCGATATCCTCGGCATAATCCAGCACCCGCGCCCGAAAGCGCTTGTCGGTGCGGGACTTGGCCAGTTTCAGCGACTGCAGCAAAAGCCGTGCCGTCAGGGTCTTGGCGCGCAGATCGACGTTGACCATCACCCGCGTCCGCGATTGCGACAGGGCGATCAGATCGACCTCCGTCACGAGATCGAGCCCCTCCGAGGCGCTCGTGATCACCAGACCCGAGGGCGGGTCCAGTTTCGTCAGTTCCGCCACCACCTTGCGCGGACGCCCGCGAAACGAAAAGCCGATATCCCAGGTGGTCCCGACCGCTGCCGGACCCTCGGTGCGGCGCGAGACCTCGGCCCCCTGCCGCAGGGCGCGCCGCTCGTAGGCGTCGAAATCGCTGATTTTCTCAAAGACGAACCCGATCGGCGCTTCGATATCTTCACGGGTGCTGAACTTCATGGGTGTCCTTTCACGCCAGACGGTCCGAAAGCCAGGCTTCCAGCAGGAAATGCGCAATCGCCCCCTTGCGGGCGGGCAGCAGTGTGGGGTGATCACCGCTGAAGGCAAGGGCGATCTCTTCGCGGCTGACCCAAAGGGCATCCTCGATCTCGACGGGATCGATGGTGATCGTCGCATCCAGCGCCGCACCCGCGCAGCCGATCATCAGCGATGCGGGGAAAGGCCATGGCTGACTGGCCAGATAGCTGACCTGCCCGACACGAATGCCGGCCTCTTCGAAGACCTCGCGACGCACCGCCGCCTCGATCGTCTCGCCGGGTTCGACGAAACCGGCCAGCAGCGAATACATGCCCGCAGGCCAGCCCGGCGAGCGGCCCAGAAGGACGTTGTTACCATGGGTGATCAGCATGATGACCACCGGATCGGTGCGCGGAAAGTGACGCCCGCCACAGGCCCCGCAATCGCGTTGCCAGCCTGCCATGGCGATCCGGCTTTGCACCCCGCATCGGGCACAGAACCGATGCGTCTCGTGCCAGCCCCAGATCGCCTTGGCCGTTGCCGCCAGTTCGGCCTCACGCGGGGTCAGCCGCGTCATCACCGCCCGCAGCTCGGCGAAGACCGCATCCGGCAGGCCCGGATGCACCTGCTGCGAGGGGTCCAGAAACTGGTTCAGCGTGCGGTCATCCAGCGCAGGCGGGGTCCAGCCGGACAGATCGGCGGCAAAGACCGGCGCGCCGTCCTCCAGCCCCAGAAACACCAGATCCGCCGCCGCGTCGGCCATGACCGGATGATCCAGCGCCACCCGTTGCAGGCTTTCACCCGACAGCAAGGGCTTGCCACGCCACAAAAGGATCGCCACAGCCCCCGCACGCTGCCGCAAAGCCGCCACGTCGCCGCGCAGCTCTGCCGCGCGATCCAGCCCCGAGCCGCCGAACGTCACTGTCTCTGCAATCCTCATGGCGCCGGAATGACACGGCGCGCGGGCGAGTTCAATTTGCGAAAGGAATATGCGGTGGTCCACCCTTCAAAAACATCTTAGGATTGCATGAAACGAGGAAGGCACAATGCACCCAACCGGCCAGCTCCGGATACTGGAGACAACCGACCTGCATATGCACCTGCTGGGCTATGAGTATTTCGCCGACCGCGCGGACGACAGCCTTGGCCTCGCGCGTCTGGCGGATGTGATCACCGCCCGCCGCAAGGGGGCCTGCCTTTTGTGCGACAACGGCGATTTCCTGCAAGGAACACCCCTCGCGGATATGCTCGCGGACAGCCGGCACCACCCGCTTGCGCAGGCCTTCAATACCCTGGGCTATGACGCGATCACCCTGGGCAACCACGAGTTCGACTACGGCCGTGGCGCATTGGCCACCTTCGGCCGACAACTGGACGCACCGATCGTCAGCGCGAATGTCACGACCCTGTCGGGCGTGGCGGTCTGGCAGCCTTACCGGATCATCGCGCGCGCGATCCCTTGCAGTGACGGCAGAGCGCGCACCATCCGCATCGGTGTCACGGGCTTTGCCCCACCCTCGCTGACCAAGGCCAAGGGGATCGCGACGCAGCCCATCGCCACCGCCGCCCGCGCCACCATTGCGGCGCTGCAAGACGCCGGTGCGGACGTGATCGTCGCGCTGTGCCATGGCGGGATCGGTGGCGCCGAGGACGAATCCGCCCAGACCATCGCCGCGATGGAGGGGATCGACGTGGTCCTGATGGGCCATACGCACGACAGCTTTCCCGACCCCTCAGGCCCTGGGACCGGCATGATCGATCATGTCAACGGCACCCTTTGCGGCAAGCCTGCGGTCATGGCGGGTTATCACGGAACATCGCTGGGCGAGATCGACCTTGCGCTTTGCCACCAGCCTGACGGCTGGCGGATCACCGGACACAAGGTCAGGCTGCACAAGATCACTCAACCCGACCAGCCCCCCAGCCCCGCCCGTATCGCGATCGAGGACCTTGCGACCCCCGCACATCAGTCGCATCTGGTGCGGATGCGGGTGCCCCTCGGGCCATCCGGTCAGCCGCTGCACAACCAGTTCGCCACCGTGGCGCCCGACCCCGTCGCGCGGCTTCTGGCCAAGATCATGCGCGATACCGTCGCCCGCGCCATCGGCAGGCCCTGCCCCGTTGCCGCCGTCGCACCGTTCCAGCCAGCCGGGGCAAAGGGGCGGCAACGCCGCATCACCTTGCCGGCGGGCGGGCTGACATATCGCGATGCCAGTTGTCTTTTTCCCTTCCGGGACCGACTTTGCGCCCTGCGTCAGACCGGGCGACAACTGCGCGCCTGGCTTGCGCGCAGCGCCACGCATTATACGCATGTGCTGCCCGTGAAACCGCCACAACCGCTGATCAATCCCGACAGCGCCGGTTATTTCTGCGACGGGCTGTTCGGGTTGCACTACCAGATCGACCTCGCGCAACCGGCGAAGGCCGACAACCTCGACCGGATCACCGACCTGCGCTTTGCGGGGCGACCTGTGGATGACCACGACACCTTCGTCGTCGCGGCCACCGGCTTCCGGCGGCAGGGCGGCGGCGGCTTTCCGGTGATCGCGGACGATGACGTGCTCTGGACCTCTGACCAAAGCCTGCCCGAGATGGTGACCGACGCCATTGCCGCAGGCGCAGCGCGGGACATTCCGCACGAACAGGTCTGGTCCTTCTCTGCCGCACCGGGAACCACCCTCTTTCTCGAACGCCGCGCGGGCGAGCCCGACACCCTGCCGCCGGATTGGGTCTGCAGCACCGATGGAACCGGATACCTGCGTCATTTCTGACGGGTTGCAGACTCGGGGGACCCGTCCTATATCGCAGGGTGAGAGGTTGGCGCGGGCAGGCGCCTCGCCAACCTGGTCAGGACCGGAAGGTAGCAGCCATAACGAGCCCCGCTTGGGTCGTTGTCAGCCTCTCACCTCGCTGTTTGCCTGCGCAAACGCCCCCAGCCACGTCCAGCAGAAGAGGATGGTTATGAGTGTCGTCGACCTGATCCTCCCGGCAGGGGTGCGCTGAGCCTGTTTCCGTTCCCTCGTCCGGTTCCCGTTGACCGCCACCTGCGGTCATCGCACTGTTTTTTCATGACGAGGACAGATCATTGACCGACCTGACACGCGCCGACCTTGGCTGGTCGCCCATCTTCATGTCGCAGCTCGATATCGACGCGCTGACCACCCAGACCCCCGCCCGCATCGTACAGGTCCACCGCGACCGCGTGAACGCGCTTTCCGAGATCGGCCCGCTGGAACTGACGCTGGACCCCGGGATCACCACCGCAACCGTCGCCGTCGGAGACTGGGTGCTGTGCGTGCCGGAACAGCACCGCCTGACCCGCGTGCTGGACCGGCAGACGGAGCTTTCCCGCGGGACTGAATATCACACAGGCGACAAGCAGTTGATCGCCGCCAATCTCGACACGCTCTTCATCACCACATCCTGCAACGATGATTTCAATCCCGCACGGCTGGAACGATATCTGGCGATGGCCCATGACGCGATGGTCACGCCGGTGGTCCTGATCACCAAGGCCGATCAGGTGGACGAACCGGACACCTACAGCGATCAGGCAAAGGTCTTGGGGCGTAACCTCGAAGTGATCCTGCTGAACGCCAAGGGCGATGACGTGGCCGCGGTGCTGGCCCCTTGGTGCGGCAAGGGGCAGACGATTGCCCTGACCGGTTCATCCGGTGTCGGCAAGACCACCATCGCCAATGCCCTGACAGGCGGGACGGCGGCGACACGGGACATCCGCGAGGACGACGCCCGCGGGCGGCACACGACGACAGCGCGGTCACTGCACCGGATGAAGGGCGGCGGCTGGCTGATCGATACACCGGGGATGCGCGGGCTGGGCGTGGCCGAGGTCGCCTTCGGCATCGATGCGACCTTCCCCGAAATTTCCGAAGCCGCGACGCAATGCAAGTTCCGCGACTGCGCCCATGAGACCGAACCGGGATGCGCGGTGCAGGCGGGCGTCGCTGCGGGCGAGATCGACCCCGATCGGTTGCGGCGCTACAAGAAGCTGCAACGCGAGAATGCACTGGCGACCGAGACCATCGCACAGGCCCGGGGCCGGCATCGCAAGTTCGGCAAAATCGTCAAGGGCGCGATAGAGGCCAAGCACAAGAAGCGCTAGCCCTGCAGCGCCCAGTCCATCTGGGCCTCGGTCTCGACGGCGCAGGGGCGCGCTTTTCGCAGGCGGTCCAGCGCCGCCTCCGGCGGTTCTCCGGCGGCGATCATCAGGCGCAGGCAAAGCATCCCCGACCGGCCGCAACCGCCGAAGCAATGGACCAGCACCTTGCCGCCGGATGCCAGAGTTTTCAGGGCTTTGTGCCGCGCCTCGGGCCAGATATCATTCGGCGGAATATCCATGTCGGGGATCGGCAGATGCAGCCAGCCGATCCGCTCGTTTTCAAGGTCACTGCCCAATGTGCCCGCGCCCTTGCGCATCAATTCATGTTGCAAAGTCAATGAGATCACCAGATCGGGCCGCCAGTCCATCAGGTGCAGCCAGTCGGTGTAATAGTGCCGCGTCCGGCCCGGCATCGGCGCGATGGCAAGGGTGCCGCCGCCCGCCGGAATGTCGTAAATCGCAAAGCCGTCCATGACCGACCCCCTCTCAGCGGTGGACCTCACCGGTGACGCACCCTAGGCTGATCCGCATCCGAATCCCATGCCCAAGGCCGCCATGTCCGACCAGCCGAAATATCAGGTTCTCGCCCGCAAATACCGGCCGGAAACCTTCGCCGATCTGGTCGGTCAGGACGCCATGGTGCGCACGCTGCGCAATGCATTCAAGGCAGACCGGATCGCGCAAGCCTTCATCATGACCGGGATTCGCGGCACCGGCAAAACCACGACCGCGCGGATCATCGCCAAGGGCATGAACTGCATCGGCCCCGACGGACAAGGCGGACCGACGACCGATCCCTGCGGGGTTTGCGAGCATTGCACGGCGATCATGGAAGGCCGCCACGTCGACGTGATGGAAATGGACGCCGCCAGCCGCACCGGTGTCGGCGATATCCGCGAGATCATCGACAGCGTGCACTATCGCGCCGCCTCGGCCCGCTACAAGATCTACATCATCGACGAGGTGCATATGCTCTCCAAGAACGCGTTCAACGCGCTCTTGAAGACGCTCGAAGAACCGCCCGCCCACGTCAAGTTCATCTTCGCCACAACCGAAATCCGGCAGGTGCCGGTCACGATCCTGTCACGCTGCCAGCGGTTCGACCTGCGCCGGATCGAACCGGAAACGCAGATCGCCCTTCTGCGGAAAATCTCGGACGCCGAAGGCGCGCAGATCACGGACGAGGCGCTAGCCCTGATCACCCGCGCCGCCGAAGGCTCGGCCCGCGATGCGCAATCGCTGCTGGATCAGGCGATCAGCCACGGCGCGGGCGAGACGACCGCCGATCAGGTCCGCGCCATGCTGGGGCTGGCGGATCGGGGCCGCATCCTCGATCTTTTCGACATGATCATGAAGGGCGAGGCGGCCGCCGCCCTGACCGAGCTTTCCGCCCAATATGCCGATGGCGCCGACCCGATGGC
>NZ_DAIPIW010000085.1:0-9716 GCF_036770585.1 Yoonia sp.
ATGAAATTCACCCTCTCATGGCTGAAACACCACCTCGAGACCACCGCTTCCCTCGATAACATCGCCGAGGCGCTGACCGACCTTGGCCTCGAGGTCGAAGGCCTCGAGAACCCCGCCGAGAAGCTGGCCGATTTCACCATCGGCAAGGTGATCAGCGCGGAAAAGCACCCCGATGCGGACAAGCTGCGGGTCTGTCAGGTGGAGACAAAGGACGGCATGACGCAGATCATCTGCGGTGCGCCGAACGCGCGCGCGGGGATCACCGTCGTCATCGCGTCGCCCGGCACCTACGTGCCCGGCATCGACACGACCATCGGCGTGGGCAAGATCCGCGGGATCGAAAGCCACGGCATGATGTGTTCCGAACGCGAGATGGAACTCTCGGACGAACATGACGGCATCATCGAACTGCCCTCGGGCGAGGTGGGCGCGCGCTTCACCGACTGGCTGGCCGCGAACCGCCCCGACACCGTCGACCCCGTGATCGAGATCGCGATCACCCCCAACCGCCCCGATGCGCTGGGCGTGCGTGGTGTCGCGCGTGATCTGGCCGCGCGCGGTTTGGGCAAGCTCAAGCCTTTGTCGGTCGATCCGGTGCCGGCCAGCTTTACCGCTGATCTGACTGTCTCGATCGACGACGACACCCGCGACGGCTGCCCGGTTTTCGCCGGTCGCCTGATCCGTGGCGTCAAGAACGGCCCCAGCCCGGCATGGTTGCAACAGCAGTTGCGCGCCATTGGTCTTCGTCCGATCAGCTTCCTCGTCGATGTGACCAACTGGTTCACCTATGACCTGAACCGCCCCTTGCACGTCTTTGATACCGACAAGGTGGTCGGAAACCTGCGGGTGCATCGCGCGAAGGGGGGCGAGACGCTCTTGGCGCTCGATGACAAGGAATACAGGCTTGCGGCGGGTCAGATGGTCATTTCCGACGACAACGGCCCCGAAAGCATCGCAGGCATCATGGGCGGCGACCACACCGGCTGCACCGAGGCGACGGTGAACGTCTTTGTCGAAAGCGCCTATTGGGATCCGGTGCAGATCGCCTATGCGGGCCGTGCGCTGAAGATCAACTCGGATGCGCGCTACCGGTTCGAGCGCGGCGTCGATCCGGCCTTCACACCCGAAGGGCTGGAACATGCCGTGCGGATGATCGTGGATCACGCAGGCGGCGAGGTGTCAGAGCTGATCATGGCGGGTGCGGTGCCCGATACTGCGCGCGCCTACAGGCTGGACGCGGCGCGCTGTTCCTCGCTGGTGGGCATGGATATTCCCGAACCGGTGCAGCGCCAGACTCTGACCGCGCTCGGCTTCCGGATGGAGGGCAACATGGCCCATGTTCCAAGCTGGCGACCCGATGTGCTGGGCGAGGCCGATCTGGTGGAAGAGGTGGCGCGGATCGCCTCGCTGACCAAGCTGAAAGGCAAGCCCATGGCGCGCGCCAACGCAGGCGTGCCCAAGCCGATCCTGACCATCAGCCAGCAGCGCCAGCAGGCGGCGAAACGCACGGCGGCGGCGCTGGGCTACAACGAATGTGTGACCTACAGCTTCATCGACGCCGAGGCGGCGACGCTGTTCGGCGGCGGCGACGATGCGACCATGTTGGAGAACCCGATCTCGACCGAGCTGTCCCACATGCGCCCCAACCTGCTGCCCGGCCTGCTGCGCGCGGTCGCCCGCAATCAGGCGCGGGGTTTCATGGATATGGGCCTCTTCGAGGTCGGCGCAGGTTTCCAGGGGGGCGAGCCCGGGGAACAGCACAACCTTGTCACCGGCGTCCTGATCGGTCGCACCGGCCCGAAGGACGTGCACGGCACTTCGCGGCCTGTGGACCTCTATGATGCCAAGGCCGATGCCGAGGCCGTGCTGGCCGCCATCGGTGCCCCCTCCAAGGTGCAGATCCTGCGCGGGGCCGAAGGCTGGTGGCATCCGGGCCGTCACGGCAAGATCTGTCTGGGCCCGAAAAAGGTTCTGGCGGTCTTCGGCGAATTGCACCCCAAGGTGCTGCGCGCGATGGATGTGAAAGGCCCTGCCGTGGCCTTTGTTGTCTACCCCGACGAGGTGCCGGAACCACGCGCCAAGACGGCCACCCGTGCCGCGCTTCAGATCACCGACCTGCAAGCGGTCGAGCGCGACTTCGCCTTCGTCGTCGATGTGGAAATCGAGGCGCTGACGCTGGTGAACGCCGCGGCTGGTGCCGACAAGGCGCTGATCACGGACGTGCGCGTCTTCGACGAATTCATCGGCGGCAGCCTGGGCGAAGGCAAGAAGTCACTCGCGATCACCGTGCGCCTGCAACCGACCGAAACCACGCTCAAGGATGCCGAGATCGAGGCGGTCAGCGCGAAAATCGTCGAGAAGGTCACCAAGGCCACCGGCGGGGTGTTGCGCGGGTGAAAATCCGGCGCGCCACCGACGCCGATGCAGCACCTCTGACCCATGTGATCATCGCGGCCTATGCGCCCTACCAGCACCTCGACCTGCCGCCCGTCGACGAAGGTGTTGCCGAGGATATCATCCGCCACTATGTCTGGGTCGCCGAGATCGCAGGCGTCCTGCGCGGCGGCATCGTCCTGCGGCTGGACGGGCAGGCGCATATCGCGAACCTCGCCGTCGATCCTGCCATCGCGGGGCGCGGCATCGGGCGGCTGCTGATCGAGACCGCCTGTGCGGCGGCCAAGCGCGATGGTTTCGACGCGATCGAGCTTGCCACCCATCGCGGCATGACCGGCACGCAGGTCTTCTACCGCAAGCTGGGATGGGAGTTGGTTGGCCGTGAGGGCGAAAGGGTCTATCTTTCCAGGCAACTGACCTGAAGGAGCTGTCCCATGACCTTGCGTGTTTACCTGTCCGGCGAAATCCATACCGACTGGCGTGACCAGATCACCAAGGCTGTGACAGAGTCCGGACTGGATGTGGACTTTGACGGGCCGGTCACGGATCACGCCGCCTCGGACGATTGCGGCGTCGCGATCATGGGGCCCGAGGACAAGAAATTCTGGCATGACAACAAAGGCGCCAACCTCAACGCGATCCGCACGCGGATGGGGATCGAAAAGGCCGATATCGTCGTCGTGCGTTTTGGCGCGCAATACAAGCAATGGAACGCGGCCTTCGATGCGGGCTATGCGGCGGCTTTGGGCAAGTCGCTGATCGTCATGCATCAGGCCGAACACCAACATGCGCTGAAAGAAGTGGACGCCGCAGCATTGGCGGTGGTGGAAACGCCGGGTCAGGTGGTCGAGATACTGGACTACGTGCTGAACGGGCGGTTGCCGGGGTAGGACGCCTTCCTAGTCGTGCCTCTGGCCCCAGGCGGCCATCGCCGCGAAGACAGGTGACAAGGCGGCCCCTTTTTCCGTCAACCCATATGTGACGATGGGCGGAACGGTGGCTTGCGTGTCGCGCCAGATCAGCCCGTCCGTTTCCAGTTGTCGCAATGTCGCAGTCAGAACCCGCGGCGTGATCGGCGCAAGCGAGCGCCGCAAAGCGCCCCATCGCGTCGGGCCGCGCCCCCCAAGCCGGAACAACACCATCAACCGCCATCTGCCGTCGAGCAGCCGCAACGTGCGCTCGACGGGGCAATTCGCGGGGTCACCCTCGGGGAAAACAGGCGCGTCGTCAGTTTGCATGGGTGGTATCCAAAAGGTGCGTACTTGCGAAACAGGATATGCCCAGCCTAGGTGAAACCGACAGAGTTTTGCAACAGACGAAAGGCGGGTCAATGAAACTGCTGGTACTAGGTGCGACAGGTCGCACAGGTCGCGAGGTGGTCAAGGCGGCACAGAAGGCAGGCCATCACGTCACATCGTTCGGTCGGCGCGTAAGTGAGGATGCCGAGGTCAGCCTGACCGGTCAGTTCGGCGACGCCGCTTTCGTCGCTGCGGTGTCCGATGCCGATGCGGTCTTGTCCTGTCTGGCCTCGACCAATACCGATCCCGTCTGCTCGCGCGCTGCCGAGGCTGTCTTTCAGGCTGATCCGAAGGCGCGCTTTCTGACGGTCGCGGGGGCCGCTGTCGCGCGTCCGGGCGACGACAAGGGACTGGGCGACAGGCTGATCGGGCTGGTCATGAAGCTTGTCGCGGGCCGCATGCTGGCCGACCGGCAGAAAGAGGTCGACATGCTGGCGGCAAGCACCCTGCGTTGGACCGCACTCCGCCCGCCGCGTCTGACCTCGGGCAAACCTGCCGGTGGCTGGCGGTTCGATTTCGACCGGCCCCATACGACGGCGATTGATCGTGCGGATCTGGCGGCGGCCATGCTTGCGGCGCTGGAGGATGAAAAACTGGTCGGCCAAGCGCCTTTCGTTTCAGGTCTGCGGGGGGCTGCGTGATGCCGGTCTTGATCTACGGCTATGATCCGATTTGCGGCTGGTGCTATGGGGCCGCTCCGGCGATACGCGCAGCGGCGGATATCATCCCCGTTCGCCTTGCGATGGCAGGCCTTGTCGTCGGATCGCGTGTGGGTCCTGCGGCAGAAAAGGAAAGCTATGTCAGGCAAGCCGCTGTCCGGTTGCAAGCTGTGACCGGTCGCGCCCCGTCCGAGGCGTTCTTTGCATGGATGCGCAGGCCTGATGCGATTGCGGCCTCTGGCCCGCCCGCTGTTGCGGTCGATGCCGTCCGGCGTCAGGACCCCGACAGGGCCCTGGCCTTCGCACATGCTGTCACCGAGGCGCATTATGCCGAAGGGATGAACCCGAACGATCCCGACGCCTATGCCCCGCTGCTGGCGGCATATGCGCCCGGGGTGAAGCTGCCCGACATTCACGATCCCGCATTGGCCGATGCCGCCTTTGCGGATGGACGCAGGCTTGGGATCACGGCCTTTCCGACGCTCTTGTTGCAAGACGATAGCGGTCGGTTATCCCCGCTGCCGATGCACTATGCGCCAGAGGCGCTTGTGGCGGCGATCACAAAGGCGACCGGTGCCGAAAATGGGCGCAGCCGCCCTTGATCGATGGCTCAGGCGCCTGACGGATCGGGCACACGTTTGCCCTTGTCCACCGCTGGGCGCGCATAGAACCTTTCCACATAGGCCGGCACGTTCTTCAGGTCGTGATAGCCCACCTGATCTTTCGTCCCGTAGAATTCCAGCGCGTTGATCCAAGGGGCCAGCGCGATATCGGCAATCGAGTAATCAACGGCGATCCAGTCCTGACCGTCGAGCGCTTTCTCGATCACGGCCAGCAGGCGGATCGCCTCGTCGCGGTAGCGGTTGCGGGCGGTGGGATCTTCCATCTTGGCACCGCCGAATTTCCAGAAGAAACCCATCTGCCCGAACATCGGCCCGACGCCGCCCATCTGGAACATCAGCCATTGGGTGATCCTGTGTTTGTCGGCGGCGGACTTGCCGATCAGCTTGCCGGTCTTTTCGGCGAGGTAAAGCAGGATCGCGCCGCTTTCCCAGAGGCCGATTGGTTCCCCGTCCGGCCCGTCGGGGTCGATGATCGCGGGGATCTTGTTGTTGGGATTGAGCGACAGGAATGCGGGGCTCTTCACATCCGCATCCGCAAGGGTCACAAGGTGCGGCTCGTAGGCCAGCCCCATCTCTTCCAGCGCAATCGCGGCTTTGACGCCATTGGGGGTAGGGTAGCTGTAAAGCTGGATCACAGAGGGGTCCTTGGCGGGCCAGCGGGCGGTGATCGGAAAGCCAGAGAGGTCGGCCATTGCGTATATCCTTTGCATGTCTCGGTCGAAAACCACCTAAGCAGCCTGACACAGAATAAAACCCGTGCGTCTGTGTGAACAGGACGGTAACACTGTGCGCAGGTGCGCGAAGCCAGCCATAGCGACGCCGCCATGCCAATAGCTACGGGGAACAGGATGCTGAACGAATTCAAGACCTTCATCGCCAAGGGCAATGTCATGGACATGGCCGTTGGTATCATCATCGGGGCGGCCTTTACGGCCATCGTCACGTCGCTGGTGGGCGATCTGATCAACCCGATCATCGCGCTCTTCACCGGCGGGATCGACTTTTCGGGATGGTTCTACATCCTGGGCGACGGCACCTGCGCCTCGGTTGCCGCCTGCACCGAGGCGGGGATTTCCGTCTTTGCGATCGGGAATTTCCTGATGGCGGTGATCAACTTCCTGATCGTGGCCTTCGTGGTCTTCATGCTGGTCAAGACGGTGAACCGGATCAAGGACATGGCCGAGAAAGAGGCAGAGCCAGCACCCGAGGCCCCCAAGGGCCCGACCGAACTGGACGTCCTGCTGGAAATCCGCGACGCGCTTGCAAAACAACGATAGTGTGCAGCGGCGGCCCGTCTTGCGGCGGGCCGCCTGTCGGTCGAACCGAAGTGTGCCGCCGCAGGCTTACGCCTTGAGCGCCAGCGCAGGCGAGAGAACGTCGATCCCCAGCGCCTTGCCGACCGCGTAGTAGGTCAGCTTGCCTGCGTGCACGTTCAGCCCGTTCAGCAGGTGCGGGTCATCCTCGCAGGCCTTGCGCCAGCCTTTGTCGGCCAGCGCCAGCATGAAGGGCATGGTGGCGTTGCCAAGTGCGATGGTGGATGTCCGAGCCACGGCCCCGGGCATATTGGCCACGCAGTAGTGCATGATGCCGTCGACCTCGTAGACGGGGTTTTCGTGTGTCGTGGGTTTCGAGGTCTCGAAGCAGCCGCCCTGGTCGATGGCGACATCGACAAGGGCTGCCCCCGGTTTCAGCTCGGCAAGCTGCGCGCGCGAGATCAGTTTGGGGGCCGCCGCACCGGGGATCAGGACCGCGCCGACGATCATGTCGGCTTCGCGGGCCAGGTCGATGGTGTTTCCGGCGCTGGCGTAACTAGTCTTGAACTGCCCGCCGAAGGTGTCGTCGAGATAGCGCAGACGAGGCAGCGAGCGGTCGAGCACCGTCACATCCGCGCCCATGCCCGCCGCGATGCGTGCCGCATGGGTGCCGACGACGCCACCGCCGATCACGACCACGCGCGCCGGTCCGACGCCGGGCACACCGCCCATCAGCACGCCGCGCCCGCCGTTTGCCTTTTGCAGAGTCCAAGCGCCGACCTGTGGGGCCAGACGCCCCGCGACCTCGGACATCGGCGCCAGCAGAGGCAGCCCGCCGCGGTCGTCGGTCACGGTTTCATAGGCGATGCAGGTCGCGCCGGACCCCAGCAGGTCCTTGGTCTGTTCAGGATCGGGGGCAAGGTGCAGGTAGGTGAACAGGATCTGCCCCTCGCGCAGCATCTTGCGCTCGACGGGCTGCGGTTCCTTGACCTTCACGATCATGTCCGCGCTGGCGAAGATATCTGCGGCGCTCTCGGCAATCTGCGCCCCTGCGGCGATGTAGTCGTCATCGTTGAAACCCGCGCCCGCGCCTGCGCCGGTTTCAATCGTGACCTTGTGGCCATGGTGCACGGCCTCGCGCGCGGCATTGGGTGTCATCCCGACGCGGAATTCCTGTGGTTTGATCTCTTTGGGGCAACCGATATGCATCGTTGAATCCTCCTTCTCCCTGCCGCGAAGTGTCGCCTCTCGCGCCTGCAATGTCTTGGAAAACCATCTTGGCCTAGGCCCGTCTTGGCGGTAGGTTCGTGCGCGAAGAGGGCATTCTATCGAAGGAACGTGCGCCAAATGGAGATCGACAGTATCGACCGCCGTATTCTCGAGGTGCTGCAGAAGGCCGGCCGCATGTCGAATGCAGAGCTGTCCGAGAAGGCGAACCTGTCGGCTTCGGCCTGCCACCGCCGCGTGCAGCGACTGGAGAAAGACGGGTATATCCGCGACTATGTCGCGCTTCTGGACCCGCGCAAGGTGGGGCGTCCCACCACGGTCTTCGTCGAGATCACCCTAAGCGGCCAGGCGGACGAGGTGCTGGACGCCTTCGAGCGTGCCGTCGCCCGCGTGCCCGATGTGCTGGAATGTCACCTGATGGCTGGGACGGCGGACTATCTTCTGAAGGTCGTGGCGGGCGATACCGAGGACTTCGCACGCATCCATCGCAAGCATCTGGCGACCCTGCCGGGGGTGGCGCAGATGCAGTCTTCCTTTGCGCTGCGCACCGTGCGAAACACCACAGCTTTGCCGGTCTAGCCCGCAAGCCTTAACTGCGGCGCCTTTGACCTCGGACCGATCAGCCCTAGCGTTTAAGGGTGAATTGGAACGAAAGGAGCCCACGATGGCCGAGCAAGCCGAGCGTCCAGGCAGTCGCCTGATGGATCGCAGCGAATACAAGCGCAAACCCAAGCCCCTGACCAGCGGTCCCGACCAGACCGTGGCCGAGGCCGTGGCCGCCATGTCGGACAAGAACTATGGATGCGTCGTGGTGGTGGATGATGATGAAAAGGTCATCGGTATCGTCACCGAACGCGATGTGATGAACAAATTGGTCGGCAAGGGGCTGGACCCGAAGAAAACCAAACTGGCGGATATCATGACCCGCGATCCGCGTCTGGCGAAAGAGACCGACGACATGATCGACTGGCTGCGGATGATGTCGAACGAACGTTTCCGCCGCCTGCCGGTCGTCGATGATCAGGGCCGCGTGAAGGCCGTTTTCACCCAAGGCGATTTCGTCAGCTACACCTGGCCCGAGATGGTGGGCCAGATGAAAGAGGTGGCCAAGGCCACGGTGACCAGCAACTTCCATTATGTGCTGATCGGCGGCGGGATCGCGCTTTATTCACTTCTGATGATCATCGTCCTCGGCGCGCGCTAGGACCTCGTCCTTTTCCGGCGCAAGGCCGTAGGGGGCGACAAGGTTCCAGACATGCGCGGGGACCATGTTCTTCATCTTGGCCGGTTCCTCGCGGCGCAGGTGCAGGACGGTCTCGGCGGCTTTCATTTCCAGACGGGCGCGGGCGAATTCTAGGCCGCGTGGGCCGAACCGCGGCTGCACCCATGCCACGATGCCGCGCAGCCAGTCGGGCATCCGCCGCAAGGGCAGCCCGCCCGCCGCAAGCCTTGTGTTCTCGATAAAGCCTTTGACGCCGCCCGCGCGGTTGCCCTTGCTGCCGGGGGTGGCAAGGCGGACCTCGTCGCCCAAGCCTGCCAGCATCTCGGCCCCGCGCTGATTGCGCACGATCAGCCATTGCTCGCCCTCGCCCGCCATATAGCCGACGGTGATATCGGCCAGCCGGTTGGTGTAGTCGACGCAGGTGCGGCAGGTGGTCGGGAAGAAGTCGCGCGGCAGGTCCGACAGGGGCAGCCGCAGGAAGGGAATCTCGCGTTTCGTGCCGTCCGCGAACCGCATCTCGACGTGATAATCGGCGCGGAATTCAAGGTAGGTCACGGTCTCGGGCCTGTCGGTCAGGCGGGCGAGGAAGCCGTGGAAATTCTCGGTCGTCGTGTTGTCCGAACAGGGGGTGCCGATGACATAGAGACGCTCGAACCCCAGTTTCGCCTCCAGCGCGCGCAGGGCATAGATCTGGCAGGGGATGCCGATCACGGCGAGGCGTTTGTAGCCAGCCTCACGCGCCGGTTCCAGAAGGGCAAGCAGGGGGGCATAGCCCATCCGCATCCCGCGCGCCTCGGCCATTCGGGCGGGATCGGTGATCAGCGCGGGGCGGGGCCGCCATTTGTCGGTTTCATCTGGGATCATCGTCAGAACGGCATCGACGGCCCCGGTTTCCAGCAGACGCTCGGCCAGCCCTGTGGTCAGGCCGGTCCATTGCGCGCCTGTCCGGGCAGGGGTCAGGGACGCGCGATACATTCCCTGGAAGACGCCAAAGTAGGCCTCGTCGCCCGTCGTTTCGGCGGGGCGGCCGTGGATGCGGG